>JBBRQL010000245.1:0-6176 GCA_038226425.1 Verrucomicrobiota bacterium | reverse complement strand
GTCTGGCTTCCGGGCCAATAGCTGTTCCAACAGGACCTTGCGCTCCGGGGTCAACCGGGACTTGCGCCCGCACAGGTGGGTTTGCGGCTCCAGGGAACCCCGCTCTTGAAACTGCTGGCGCACCCGCCGGACGGCGGCAACGGAAAACCCTAGGACATCGGCGACCTCACGGGTGCTCCTGTTCCGGCCGTAGAGATCGAGAATCTTCTGCCGCAACGCGGCGGGTATGGCTCGCATGTCGCCTTCCACTTCACACCCTTCGGCTTCACTTGGAAAGCTACATGTTTGATGGAAGTGCTCTAATGGCTGGCAACCCTCCGGGTTGCTCAGGCAGGCGGCCTTTTCAGATAGGCTCTTACTTCGGCTGCTCGACGAGGGTGAGCTTGTCGATGGCGATGGCGGTCAGCGTCTGCTTCGTGCCGCCCGGCCAGAGGATCTCGACAGACTCCACCGTGTCGCTCTTGCCGAGGCCGAAGGTCACCGGGAGCTCGCTCGCGCTGAGGTAGCTCTTCGAGGTCATCACCTCGCGCCACTGCGACCGGCCGCCGGCGGTGATCTTCACGGTCGCGCCCAGCGCGTCGCGGTTCGAGCGGGTGCCGACCAACTTGAGCCGGACGAAATGGTTGCCGAGCGACTGGTCGTTGCGCAGGAGCATCGGCGGGCCGGCCACCTGGGTCGCGACCACATCGAGGTCGCCGTCACCGTCGATGTCGGCATAAGCGCTGCCGCGCCCGACCACGGGCTTGAACAGGTCGGGCCCGGCCTGCGCCGCGGTCGCCGCCACGAAGCCGGCGTCGCCCGCGTTCCAGAAGAGCTGCGCCGGTTGACGGTATTGCTGTCCGTGCTGGACCTTGGAGATCTCCTCCTCCAGATGGCCGTTGATGCTGAGCAGGTCGGCGCGGCCGTCGAGGTCGTAGTCGAGGAAGAAGATGCCGAACTTGAGCGGGTCGCGGCTCGGGCCGCCGATGCCCCAGGCCAAGCTCTCGTCGGAGAAGAGCGGATGCCCGGCCCCGGCGCCGCCGGGCGACGGCTGGGCGACGCAGAGCGCGGTCATCTCGTTGGCGAAGTTGCCGATGGCGAAGCCGATCTTGCCGTCCTGGGTGAAGCGGCAGGCGTCGATGCCCATCGCGCCGCGGGTGTTGCCGTAGTTGTCGAAGGCGAAGCCGCTCAGCGCGCCGATCTCCTCGAAAGTGCCGTCGTGCCGGTTGCGGAACATCAGGTTCTGCACCGTGTCGTTCGCCACCGCGAGGTCCATCCAGCCGTCACCGTCCACGTCCATGACCGAGACACCGAGCGTCTTGGCGATGGGCACGCCGGTGCTGGGGTTCTTGACCTGCACGCCGGCGGCGGCCGAGACGTCGGTGAACTTCCCGCCGCCGTCGTTGCGGTAGAGATGCGGGAACGCGCCCTGGAAGTTCATCGGCGGGCCGTACGCGCGGTGCGTGCCGTCGATCTTGTAGCCGACCTGCGCGTCGATCTCCGGCGACCAGCGGACGTAGCTGGCGACGTAGAGGTCGAGGTCGCCGTCGTTGTCCATGTCGAAGAAGACCGCGGCGGTGCTCCAGTCCTTCGCGTCGCCGCCGACGCCGGCCGCGGCGGTGACATCCGTGAACTTCCCGCCGCCGTCGTTGTGGAAGAGGCGCGCGCCGCCGACGCCCGTGAGCAGCACGTCGGTCCTGCCGTCGTTGTCGTAGTCGCCCGAGGCCACGCCCATGCCGTAGAGCGGCACGTCGAGGCCGGAACCGCCGGTGACATCCGTGAACTTGCCGTGGCCGTCGTTCTTGTAGAGCGCGGCGGTCGCCGGTCTGGCGCTGGGCGCGAGCTTGCCCGGCCACTGGGTGGAGTTGACGAAGAGCAGGTCCGGCGCGCCGTCGCCGTCGAAGTCAAGGAACGCCACGCCGCCGCCCATCGTCTCGGGCAGCAGTTTCTCGCCGTACGCGCCGTTCTCGTGGCGGAAGGTGATCCCGGCGGACGCCGTGATGTCGGTGAAACGCGCGTCGGGCACCTTCGCGACCGGGCGGTCGGCGGCGACGGGTGCGGCGAGCTTCGTCACCTGCGCCTTTGCCTTGGCCGGTGCGGGCCGGAGCATGAGATAGGATCCGCCGCCAAGGATGGCGAGGGTCACGACGACGACCACGGAGTTGCGCAGGCCGCGTCCGACGGCGGAATCGTCGAGCTGGACCAACTCTTCATCGTCGTCGCCGGGAGGCTGGGAAGGTTTGTTCATCGGAGATCTGACGTGCTGGACAAGGTCTGTGACAGAGGCGCTGGACGGGTGCGTTCGTCAGGGCGTCGGGCGCGGCGCTTCACGGTGATCCGGCGTGGCCGGCACCGGCCGGCTTCGCGGCGTGGACCGTAGGCTTCGACGCTTCCATCCCGCGCTGGAGGTCGTAGATGACGATGGCCTGCGCCGCGTGGTCGGCGGCCGGATCGCGGAGGCGAGCGGCGGCGACGGCGCGGTCGCGGGCATTGTCATCGGGACGGTACCGCTCGTGCTGGGCGCGGTGGGCAGCGGCCTTCGCGTCGTCGCCGAGCTGGGTGTGCAGCTGCGCGAGGTTGTGGTGGGCGGCGACGTTCTCGGAATCGATCGCGAGCGTGTCGTCGAAGCGTTTCACGGCGGCGCGCAGGAAGGTTTTCTGGCGCTCCGGATCGGCGCGCTCGGCCTTGGCGCGCTCGTAGAGCGTCTGGCCGAGCTCGTTGATGACCTCGTAGTCGCGGCTGAAATCGAACCCGCGTTTCTCCAACTCGGGATAGCGGTCCTCGAGGATGCTGGTGAAGGCGGTGACCGCCTTGTCGAGGTAGCCGTTCTGTTTGTCCACGAGGCCGTTCAGCCACGCGATGGTCCAGCGGTTGCCGGGCGGGCTGAAGCGGTTGGTGTCGTTCGCGCGCTGGAGCGCGCCGACGGCCTCGCCGAGCCGGCCTTCCTTGAAGTAGACGCGGGCGAGGTTGAGCGGGCCGTCCGCGCGGCCGAGCTTCTCGACGTGGTCGAAGGCGTCGGCGGCCTGGATGAGCTCGCCCTTCTCGCTGCCCTTGTCGCCCTTCATGAACAGGCCGATGCCGTAGTCGTTCCAGCGTTGCCACGGCGGGATGGCCGAAGGCGCGTTGGTGAAGGCCAGCGAAGCCAAGGCCGGGCCGCCCTCGACCTCGAAGGTCAGGCGGTCGCTCGCCAGCGTGGTGATCGGCAGGTCGTTCGTGACCTGGAACGGCAAGCCGTTGGTGTAGCCCTTCCCGTAGACGTAGTTGAGGTAGATCGTGTCGAACTTCCGGTAATGGACCTTCAGCTCGACCGTGAGCGGCCCGCGCTGGCCGGGCGGCACGGCGAGCTTGTAGTGGAGCACGTGGGCCGCGCCGGGCGGGATCTGGTTGTTGTAGAGCGGCGTGAAGATGTCCTGCGGGTTGCGGCGGTCGACGCGGTTCCCGTCCTTGTCCAGCATGTAGACGTTGATGAAATGCGACCACGGGTCGACCTCCTTGTGCGGCCCGAGCGCGCCGCTGTGTCCGATCACCCCGCCATCGGCGTCGGTGACCCGGGTCTCGGCCCAGAGCTCGTTGGAATCCACCGTGCCCTGGGTGAGCGGATGGCCGAGCTTGGTGGTGCGGACGACCGCCTCGATCAAGTACGTCTGGCCGGGATTGAGCTTGGGAACCTGCGGACGGAGCGGCGCGGTGAGCGGGGAATCGATCGTGC
Organism: Verrucomicrobiota bacterium; assembly: GCA_038226425.1. GTDB lineage: Bacteria > Verrucomicrobiota > Verrucomicrobiia > Limisphaerales > UBA9464 > CAIVQB01. Next base: position 2,488 of record JBBRQL010000245.1, on the reverse strand, counting down.
CGCCGGCCTTCACGCCGAAGAGGTCGACGCGGATGCAGTCCTTCAGGAAATCCTGGTGGCGCTTCACGATCTCCGGCTTCCCGAGCAGATGGGCCAAGCCGGTGTTCGCGGCCGGGAACAGATGGTCGTGGACGGTGCGGAAATCGTTAGTCCCGTCATAGCGGGCCGCGAAATCGTCCGACCGGTCGAGCGGCATGTGGCACTCGGCGCAGTTCAGCTTGGCCTTGTCGGGATAGTAGAAGCTGCGCGCGTTCACGCCGGAGACGCCGCTGAGCAGGTAGGTGTCGTAGTGGTTCTGGCCGCGGAGGAACTCCTTGTAGTGGTTCACCGCGAACGGCAGGCCGACCTTGTGGCAGGTCGAGCAGAACTCGGCGGTCTTGTGCAGCGGTTTGAGGAAGGTGCGCTTGTGGAAGGCCGGCTTCGCCTTCACGAGCTGCTTGTTGAGGAAGAAGGCGAAGGAGTTCGTCGGCGCGAAGGCGAAGGGATAGTGGACCGGCTCCTCGATGGTGTAGTTGCCGTTGCCCGGGAAGCCCTTGTCCGCGCCTTCGAGGCTGGTCACCGCGTGGCACACGGTGCAGGTGATGCCGGCCAAGGCGGTCGGGTGGTTCGTCATATCGAACTTCGGGTCGTCGAACGCGCCGCTGAAGAACGGCGCCGGATCATGGCAGCCGGCGCACCAGCGCGACGCCTGGACGTTCCCGTCGCGCTGGAGCGAGACCTGCCGGGTCTCGTTGACGCTGAAGAGGTAGAGCGGGTTGTTGAACGAGCTGAAGTGGTGCGACGAATGGAACCACGAGTCGTAGGCGTCCTTGTGGCACTCGAGGCAGTACTCGTTGTTCATCAGCGTCGCCGCCGGGATGAAGTTGCCGGAGGCGGTCCGCGCGCTCGACGGGTGGAAATACTTCTCGCCCTCCTTCGGCGCCTTGGCGCCCCACTTGCGCGGGTCGTGCCGGTGCATCGCCACCATGCCGACCACCACCACGCCGACCGCGGCCGCCCACGAGACGCCGACGCGCCACCGGATCCGCGGCCCCGCGAGCCGGTGCAGGACGTAGAGCCAGACGCAGGCGAACGGGGTGATGACATGCGCCCAATACGTGGCGCTGCGCAGGCGCGGTTCCTTGAGCTCGAAACCTTCGATCCGCATCAACGCGATGCCCGTGAAGAGCAGCGCCAACGCCACGGCGAACAACGCGTAGCCCACGCGGACCGCCCGCCGGCTCGGACGGTCGTGCGTGTTCTTCATGTGGACCAGGCCGAACACGATCACCGGCAGCACGATCAGCAGCCCGAGCCCGAGGTGCGCGAGGAACTGGAACTGGTAGAAATAGTTCTCGTACGAGACGCCTTTGTCGCGGTCGAGCCAGGTGAGGAACGTGATGCTGCTGAGATAGACCGAGTTCGCACCGAGCAGCGCGAAGAGACCGAACACGACCAGCAGCAGGATGCGCAGCCGCGGTCCGACGGCGCGGACGTATCGTTTCTTGGGCTCGGAAGGACTGGGCAACGGATCGCTCATGGCTGCGGCAGGCATTCACGCTCCGATCGGACGCCCCGCGCAAGGTCTGCCGGGGTGGATCGCCTCCGGGATGGGGTGGATCGCGACGACGGGACAGCCTGCTCCGATGCGGCGTATCACGGTTTGGACCGTGGACCGGCTCAGGTCGGAGCTCCGGGACGAGTTCGTCGTTTTCCCCTCGTGCCGGTCTCCGGTAGGCTGGCCGGACATGAGCGACCGCCTTCCCGGTTTCCGAGATTTCTACCCCGAGCCGCTGCCCGCCAACGAGCCGTGGAGCTGCGACCTGCGCCAGCACATCTTCGGCCGGTGGCGCGAGACCGCGCGCCGCTACGGCTTCCGCGAATACGACGGCCCGCCGCTCGAACCGCTGGAGCTCTACACCGCCAAGTCCGGCGAAGAGATCGTCGCGCAGCTCTTCAACTTCGTCGACAAAGGCGACCGCGCCGTGTCCATGCGGCCGGAGATGACGCCGACCGTCGCCCGCATGGTCGCGACGGCCGAGCGGGCGTACAAGAAGCCCATCAAGTGGTTCTCGCTCCCGCAGCTCTTCCGCTACGAGAAGCAGCAGAAAGGCCGCCTCCGCGAGCACTTCCAGCTCAACTGCGACATCTTCGGCGAGTCCGATGCCGGCGCGGACGCAGAGATCGTGGCGCTGCTCATCGACGTGCTGCGCGCTCTCGGGCTGACGCACGAGGATTTCGTCATCCGCCTCAGCAGCCGCCAGGCGTGGCAGCGGTTCTTCGCGGCCCGCGGGGGCGATCCGGCCCGCGCCTACGAGTTCTACCAGGTCGTGGACAAGCTGGAGCGCGAACGTCCGGAGGTCAGCGCCGAGAAACTCGCGGCACTCGGCGTGAAGCTGGAAGAAGTGCAGGCCTTCATCGCCGCCAGCATCCCGGAGCCCGAGCTGCAGACCGTGATCGACAACTTGACCGCCCGCGGGCTCGGCGAGTTCGTGAAGGTGGACTACGG
>JBBRQL010000244.1:0-6209 GCA_038226425.1 Verrucomicrobiota bacterium | reverse complement strand
CTCACCTACCTCGTAAACACGCTCTCGCATGGCGACGAGCTCGCGCCGTACTCGATGGTCACCGCGGCCGGTGCGCCGTACACGCCGGCCGGCCTGCGCGACGATGAGATCGTGGTGAACGAATGGCTCGCCAAGGACCTTGGCGTGAAGCCCGGTGACACCGTGGCGCTCGGCTATTATCGCGTGGATGCCGGCACGCAGCTCGTCGAGCGGACGAACAGCTTCCGCGTCCACAGCATCGTCCCGATGCGCGGCCTGCACGCGGACCGCTCGCTGATGCCCGAGTTCCCCGGCCTCACCAAGGCGGAGAGCACGCGCGACTGGGACGCCGGGTTCGACCTCGTGCATCCCATCCGCGACGCGGACGAGGCCTATTGGAAGCAATGGCGCGGCACGCCCAAGGCCTTCATCACCCTCGCCGCGGGCCAGAAGATGTGGGCGAACCGTTTCGGCGACCTGACGGCCGTACGGTGGTTTGAGGGGCAAGCGGGGGAGAAAGGGAGCTGGGGAGCAGGGGAGCAGGGGAGAAAGGGAGAAGGGGAGAAGGAGGCGTCGACCGCCGCGCTCCGCGATGCGGTCGCTGCGAACATCCGCGCGCACCTCGATCCGGCCGATGTCGGGTTGCGGTTCACGGACGTCCGCACGCCGGCGCTGGCCGCGGCCGAGGGCGGCACCGGCAAGGAGTTCGGCGGGCTGATGATCGGGTTCAGCTTCTTCCTCATCACGTCCGCGCTGTTGCTCACGGCGATGCTCTTCAGCTTCTCGCTCGGGCAACGCGCGTCGGAGATCGGTATCCTGCTCGCCCTCGGTTGGGAACCACGGCGCGTGCGGACGCTGCTTTTCCGCGAGGGCTTCATGGTGGCGTTGCTCGGCACGGCGCTCGGGGTGGTCGGTGGGATCATCTACGCGAAGGGCGTTCTGTGGGGGTTGTCGACGCTCTGGCGTGACGCGGTGAACGGCGCCGGCCTCGAGTTCCATATCACCGCCGCGACGTTGGCGACGGGCGTCGGGTCCAGCCTCTTCGTGGCCGCGGCCACGCTGTGGCTCGTGCTGCGCCAGCAAGCAAAGCGTCCCACGCGGGAACTGCTGTCGGACGGCGCGGCCGAGCCCGGGCCGGTCGGCGCCGATTCCGGAGCGCGTTGGCCGATGCGCCTCGCGGTGGGCGCCACCCTCGCGGCGCTCGGGATGACCGCGGCCGCTGGTGCGGCGCGCTCGAGCGATCCTGGGATGTTCTTCGGCGCCGGCGCTTTGTCGCTCATCGCGGGATTGCTCTGGGTGCGCGTGTGGCTGCGGGGCGCGGTCGGCTCGACCGCGCGGGCTGGATCGGCAGGCGGGCGGGCCGCCCGCGCTCCTGTCGGCCTTACGGCGCTGGCCTTCCGCGGGCTCAAGCGACGTCCTTCGCGCTCGCTCGGCACGGTGGCGCTCTTGGCCTGCGCGGCGTTCCTCATCATCGCCGTCGGCGCGAACAAGCTCGACGCGGACCGCGACGCGACCAAGCGCGACTCCGGCACCGGCGGCTTCGCGCTGTGGGCCGAGAGCTCGCTGCCCGTCATCCAAGACCTCGACACGCGCAAAGGTCAGGAGTTCTACGGCCTCGAACCGAAGAAGCTGGCCGGCGTCTCGTTCGTGCCCTTCAAGGTGCGCGACGGCGACGACGCCAGCTGCCTCAACCTCAACCGCGCCCAGCGTCCGCGCCTGCTCGGCGTGAAGCCGGAACTGCTCGCCCGTCGGGGCGCGTTCACCTTCACCGGGCTCGCGAAGGACGTGGTTGTCACCAACGGCTGGGACGCTCTGCGTTCCTCGCTCCCCGCTCAGGGTCCGACGATCCCGGTCGTCCCGGCGATCGCGGACGCGAACTCGATCCAATGGGCGCTCCAGATGCAGCTCGGCGACACGCTCGATTACATCGATGAACGCGGACAGCCGTTCAAGGTGCGCCTGGTCGGCGCGGTGGCCAACTCCATCCTGCAAGGCAGCTTGGTCATCGACGAGGCGGAGTTCGTGAAGCGCTTCCCGAGCGAGAGCGGACATCGCGCGTTCTTGGTGGATGCGCCGGCCGACGGCTCGAAGTCCAAAGTCCAAGGTCCGAAGTCCGGTGCTTCCACCGCGGAAGATCAGAGCCTCATCACGTCGACTCCCACGGAGGCGATATCGGCCATGCTCACCAGGGCGTTGCAGGACACCGGCCTCGAGGTCACGCCGGCAGCTCAGCGGCTCGCGACGTTCAACGCGGTGCAGAACACCTATCTCGACACCTTCCAGATGCTCGGCGGGCTTGGGCTCTTGCTGGGGAGCGTCGGGCTCGGGGTGGTGGTGCTGCGGAACGTCTTCGAGCGGCGCGGCGAGCTGGCGGTGATGCAGGCGGTCGGTTTCGAGCGGTCGGCGTTGCAGCGGTTCGTGCTGGTCGAGCACGCGGCGCTGCTGGTGCTGGGCCTCGGCGTCGGAACGCTCGCGGCGGTCGTCGCCGTGTTGCCGGCAATGATGTCGCCGGGGGCGCAGGTGCCCTGGGCATCGCTGGCGGTCACGCTGCTCGTGGTGCTGTTGAACGGCGGGCTCTGGACCTGGCTCGCCACGCGGCGGGCGTTGGCCGGAAGCCTGGTCGGATCGTTGCGGGCGTTGTGACGCGGCGCGGTCCCGGATAGCTTCCGCCCATGCGCTTCGCCATCTGCAACGAGATCTTCAAGGACTGGCCGTTCGAGCGGGCCTGCGAGTTCGCCCGCCAAGCGGGCTACGACGCGGTGGAGGTGGCGCCGTTCACCTTCGCGCCGTTGGTCACCGAGATCTCCGCGGCGCGGCGCGCGGAGTTGCGCGGCATCGCTGAGCGGGCCGGCATCGCCGTCTCGGGCGTCCACTGGGTGCTCGCCTACACCGAGGGCATGCACGTGAACCATCCCGACGCCGATTCCCGGCGGCGCGCGAGCGATTATCTGGTGGCGGCGGTCGACTTCTGCGCGGACCTCGGCGGCGTCTCGATGATCTTCGGTTCGCCGAAGCGCCGGGACATCCTCCCGGGCGTGACGCGCGCGCAGGCCGAGGACTGGACGTTGGCGACCTTCACCGCCGCCGCGGCGCGCGGCGTGGAACGGGGCGTGACCATCTGCCTCGAACCGCTGGCGCCGTCCGAGACGAACTTCCTCAACACCGCCGCGGAGACCCTCGCTTTGGCCCGTCGGCTCGGTTCGCCGGCGCTGAAGATCATGCTCGACGTGAAGGCCATGTGCTCCGAGGCAAAGCCGGTCCCGCAGATCATCCGCGAGTCGGCCGGCGAGTTCGCCTATTTCCACGCCAACGACCGCAACCTCAAGGGACCCGGCTTCGGCGACGTGGATTTCGTGCCCATCGCCGCTGCGTTGGACGAGGTCGGGTACGACGGCACGGTGTCGGTCGAGGTGTTCCAGTTCGAGGAAGGCCCGGAAGCGATCGCGACCCGGAGCCGCGAGTATCTGAGGCGCTCGTTCGGCCGATGACATCCGGTCGCCTCCGGAGAGGGCGCCCGAAAAGAAGAAACCCGCGCGGCCGCGGACGTGGGTCCTTGGCCGCGCGGGCCATCGATGCCGGACTGCCACCGGCCGAAGCCGGCAGTGGATCCGCGCTCAGCCGGAACCATGCAGTCAATGGCTGGGGGGAACGGGCCACCGGCCCGTTTGGGCGGGCTACCAGCCCGACGCGTTGGGTGCGCCGAGCACGCACCCTCCGGTGGCTGCGTCCTTGTGCCGAAGCTCGGCGGCAAGTTGCCGCCGAGAACAGCCAGGTTGGCCGTTCCACCCGGAACAGACTGCATGATCCCGGCTCAGTTCCCGCCGGCCTGGATCCACGCGTCCTTCTTCGCGCTCCAGTACACCGCGTTCTTCAGCAGCTGCTGGTAGGCGGGGAGACTGTGGGCGATGCCGTCGTGGCCGAGGGTGAGGCCGACGATGCGCGTCTTGGGATGCTCCACGACGAAGACCTGCGGGAAGGCCTTGTCCTTCGACTTGGAGTAGGCGGTGGCGAGGACCGTCACCGGCGTGCCGGCGGTGTCGGCCGTGAAGTAGTAGAGCTCGTCGCTGATGGTGAACTTCGCCGGCACGCCCTTGAGCAGGGCGTGCGGGGTCCCGGTGAGCGCGACGTCGAACTCGCCGTACTTGTCGTGGCCGCGTGTACCGCCGCCGGCGAGCTCGCGGTTGTAGGCCGGCCAATCGGCCCAGTTGTACCAGAGGCCGGGATGCAGCAGCACGAGACCCTTGCCGGCATCGGCGTGGGCCTGGATGGCGGCGCGGACGGCCGGATCGGGGAACGCCTTGTTGGCGCTGATGACGAGCACGTCGGCCGCCTGGACCGAGGCGACCGAGACGTCCTGCGGCTCCAGATAGTTCGCGGCGATCTTGCCGGTGGCGTTGAGCAGGGCCACGTCTTCGAGGTTGAACCATTTCTGGTAGTCGTGCGAAGCGCCGCCGCCGATGAGCAACGTCTTGAGGCCCGCGCCCCACTGGAGGACGGGCAGCGCCTTGGCCGGCGCGGGCGCGGCGTCCGCGCGGGTGGAACCGCCGCCGGTGCTGTCGGCCGTGATGGCGAAGAAGGTCGGCGCGACCGCGTTGTCGTAGCTCTCGAGCGTGATCTTCTCGATGACGGCGGCGGTGTCCTTCACGGACTTGCTGAACCACCGGACCTGGCCGCGGCCCTTGGTGAACTGCGGGAGCGCCTTTGATCCGGGCACGTCCTGCGCGCCGTTGTAGTCGGCGATCTCCTGGCCGTTGCGGAGCACGATCTCCTGCTTGCCGCCGCCCACGTGGTGGACGGTCACCTTCATCACCGGCAACTGGTCGTCGCCGACCGCCGGAAAGGCCCAGCCGCCGACGCCGCCGAGGAAGTGCAGGCGCGATGCGGCGACGCCGACCTTGGCCTCGACCCGTTGCGGGAGCGTCGTGCGCGCCCAGGAACCGGGCGCGCCGCCCTTGAGCACGACGACGTTGGCGACGGCCTTGAGCGGGCTCACGACATCGAACGGGATGTCGTCCACGCGCTTCATGCCGTAGCCGCGGAAGGTGACGGTCTCGTCCACGTTGTCGGGCGAGATGTAGAGCCCTCGGCCGCTGTTCGCGGTGAAGGCGCCGGAGAGGTCGATCATCCGGAATCGGTTCTCGTCGGCGCAGATGTAGGTGAGCAGGTCGCGCAGGCCGTCCGCGCCGAGCTGCTCGAAGCCTTCGGGCATGAGCGAGCGGCCGCTGGAGATGCGCGACTTGATGTCGGCGGTGCGGAGCGTGAAGTCGCCGGTGGCGTTGCGGAGGACGATCTCGTTCGCGTTCTCGCGCTCGATCACGCCGTCGTAGCTCTGGTCGTCCTTGGTCTCCACGAGCGTGGAGACGAAGTTGGGCTCGACGAGGCGGTTGGGGTCGACGATGTGGACCAGCAGGTCGGCCGCGCCGTGGGCGCCCATGCCGGTGAGGTTCGGCGCGAGGTTGCGGCCTTCGGATTTGAACTGGTGGCAGCCGGCGCAATTCGCGGTGAACAGCTTGTGGCCGTTCTCCGCGTTGCCGGGCTTCACGACCTCGGGGGCGAGTTTCGCGATCAGGTCGTCCTTCTGCTTGGCTTCCGGGCCTTTCAGCGCGTCGATCACCGTGTTGGCGCGTTTGGCGACGGCGGCGTCGGGATGCGTGCGGAGACGGTGGAGGCGGGCCGGCCCGAGCTTGAGCGGGTCGATCTGCTTCGACTCGAGCTGGTCGAGGAAAGCGTTGCTGGCGTCGGCGCGTTTCACGACCTGTCCGAAGGCGGGCTCGACGACCTCGGCGGGCAGCTTGGCGAACGCCGCCACGATCGCGCCGGCGGAATCGGCCGCGGCGCCGAGGGCTTCGACGACGCGCGCCTGCAACGCCGGGCTCGCGCCGCTGCCGAGCAACGCGGCGACCGCCGGGACGATCGACGCATCGAGCTTGCGGACGCCGACGAGGTTGGCGGCGACCTGGCCGCGCATGGCGTCGCCGAGCGAGGCGTCGGCGAGCTGCGTCTCGGCGCGCGCCACGGCGGGCTTCACCTCGGCCGAAAGTTTTCCTTCCGGATCCCAGCGCGCCACGAGCGGCAGCACGGAACCGGCGGTGCGACCGGATGCGAGCAGCGACCGGAGCGACGCGGCGAGCGCCGGGCTCCAAGCGGGCGCGGCCGGGCTCTTGAGCGCGGCGGTGTAGCCGTCGAGCGCGGCCTGCTTGAGCCCGTCGGCGGAGGCCGGCGACGCGGCG
>JBBRQL010000243.1:0-6296 GCA_038226425.1 Verrucomicrobiota bacterium | reverse complement strand
CGGGCCGTCGGCGCGCAAGGTGGAGATCCTCGGCGACCGGGTCTTCGTGTCGTCCTCCGACGGCAACCCGCGCTTCTGGGAAGGCACGGCGCTGGGTGAGTCGTGGACCGAGCTGCCGCGCGTCGCGGACAACACCGGCAACGCCGACATCCTCTCGCAATCCTTCGCTGCCCACGGTGGCGCCCTCTACTTCGCCGGCAACAAAGGCGTCCATCGGCTCGACCTCGCTACGGCAGTCCGCACCAGCTTCCTCCCGGTCGTGACCACGGCTCCGGCCGGGCCGTTCGGAGTGAACTTGGGCGGCACGCTCCGGGTCGCCGCGACGGCGCGCGGAACGGCGCCGTTCACCTACGAGTGGCGGCTGGGCGACGCACCCGTCGCCAGCCAGACGGCGGCGGCGATCAACTTCACCGCCACGTCCGTCAACCAAGCAGGCGTCCTCAGCCTTATCGTCCGCAACGCGGCCGGCAGCGTGACCAACACCCTCGGGCAACTCTCCGTCGCGCCGGTGGGTCCGGGCATCATCGACTATGGGTTCGGGCTGGTGAACACCACCAACTCGCTCCTCGACATCATCCCCTTTCCGGTCTCCCTCAACACCTTCGCCTTCGGTCCGGACGGCTCGGTGTTCTTCGGCGGCGCTCTCTATTCCAGCAAGGAAGGCTACACCGGCCTCCGCAAGATCTTCGCGGACGGCACGCCTGACCGGGCTTTTGTCACGTCCGGATCCGCCCCCGGGGCGTCGTCGGGCGCTATCACCACGTTCCTTCCGCTGGGCGACGGGAGCGTGCTGGTCGGGGCGTCCGGCACGGGGAACGACGAGCGCTATTACCGCCGGATGTTGCCGAGCGGAGTCATCGATGCCTCGTGGCCGTGGCCCCCCGAGGTCGCCGGCGGTCCGCGGAAGCTGTCGCGTCTCGCGGACGGTCGGATCCTGACGGCGGGCGGCAGCGCCGGCGGCATCCGGAGGCTGAACGCGGACGGCACGTTGGACCCCACGTTCCAAGGCCCGACGAGCATCGGGCGGTTCCAAGCAAACTACATCAACGACTTCGCCGTGCTGGCCAGCGGCCACATCTTGGTCGTCGGCAATTTCAACGACGTGGACGGCACGGCGCGCGCGGGCATCGCGCGACTCCTGCCGAACGGGAACCTGGACCGGTCGTGGGTTCCGGCCCAACCGCCGTTGAACTCCACCATCAGCGTGCTGGCCGTCCTGCCCGACGGGAAGATCCTCATCGGAGGAACTTTCCCGACCGTGGGCGGGCAGCCGCACCGGAATCTTGCCCGCCTCAACGCCGACGGCTCGCTCGACGCGACGCTCGGCGATCTCATCCCCAACTCCAATCCGGCGGCGATCGTGAGCGCTTTCGCCGTCCAACCGGACGGGAAGACCTGGGTCGGCGGGGCCTTCGCCGGCATATCGGGACGCACCAATCTGTTCCGGCTGAAAACCGATGGCACCGTGGACACCACGTTCCCGGACATCGCCATCAACGGCGCGGTCTCATCGCTGCGTCTCACACCGGACGGACGCTTGTGGATCAGCGGCGCGGCGACCCGGATCGGAGGCAATCTGGCGGGCACCCCGGCGCGGATCTTCACGGATGTCGCCGGCCCGACCGTGGGGCACGCGGGCTTGGACCAGACACCGGATGTCGGCACTGCGGTCACGTTGCATGGCACGGTCACGGGACCGTTCACCGGGCTGCAATGGCGCTTCAATGGCGCGCCGATCGGCGGCGCGACCGCGCTCGACTTGGCGTTGGGCAAGGTGGCTGCGGTCAACTCCGGCGCCTATGACCTCGTCGTCACCTCGGCCGGAGGGAGCTACACGAGCGCGCCGACCACATTGCGTGTCCGCGGCCCCGTGGTCATCGACCAGCAACCGGTCGCGGTCGTCGGTGTCATCTCCAACAGCGTCACCCTCGCCGTCTCGGCGTTCGGCAAGCTCCCGCTCACCTACCAGTGGCTGCGCGACGGCGCTGAGATCGCCTCGGAGACCCGCCGGACGCTGACCTTGACCAACCTCCAGTTCTCGGCCGCGGCCGATTACTCTGTCCGTGTGACGGGCGGCGACGCCTCGGCGGTCACCAGCAATCCAGCGTTCCTCACGGTGATCCCCAAGCCGGGAGCGGTCGTCCCTGATTTTCATCTGGGCCTGTTCAAGCCGGGCAACGGCGGGAGCGCCACGCTTGAGGATTTACGGGTGCTCGCGGATGGACGGGTGCTCGTCAGCGGGGTGTTCGCCATGGTGACCAACGGGCCGGTCGTCATGCTGGCCCGGTTGCTGCCCGACGGCTCGGTGGATCCGGCCTTCAGCTTCGACGCCACCGGCTTGCTGTCGGTCAACGCGGTGGATGTGCAGTCGGACGGCAAGGTCGTCCTGCTGGTCCGCAGCAGCGCTGGTGGCGGGCCTTTCTTGGTCCGCCGCCTGAAGGCCGATGGTTCACCCGACCCGACCTTCACGCCGCCCACGTTGAATTCGCCCTCGACCATCAACGTCGCCGCGGACGACAGCATCATCGTGGCCCATCAAACCGGGCTCGCTCGTCTCACGCCCGATGGTCCGGAGAACACCGCGTTCGCCGCGTCGGCCAAATTCGATTCGCCTCCCGCGTCGGTGTCCATCGATCCGGCGGGCCGCATCTATGCGGGCGGGTTCTTCAACACCGTCAACGGCCGGCCCCGGCCGCGCCTCGCGCGCCTTCTGGCCGGCGGCAGCCTCGACGCCGCGTTCGCGCCCACCAATCTCCTCGGCGGCTCGTGGACCGTCACCGCGCTCGGCGACGGGCTCTTCGCGTCGGACATCAGCGGATCCTACCGCTTCGGCGAGACCGGCCAACCGGACCCGTCCTATGCGTGGAGCGGCCGTCTGGTGGTTTGGGATCTCACCGCCGCGGGCAGCTTGGTCGGCGTGTTGCCGACGACGCTCGGGGAAGGCGTGATCCTCAACGCCGACGGCGCCGACGCGTCGCCGGTCAGCCGGATGACGGTGCCTGTCTCGTTCGCCGGTTATCGGAAACTGCGGATCGCGCCCGACGGGTCGATCTGGCTGATGCTGGGCTCGAACAGCTCCTTCACCGAACCCGTCTCGCTCCTCTTCAAGCTCAACGGCACCGTGACGCCGCTCGCGTTGGTCACCCAACCGGGCTCGCAGACCGTCTTGGCCGGCGCGACCGTGACTTTGACGGCCGCGGCGACAGGCACCACCAAGGTCACCTATCAATGGCGGCGCAACGGTGTGGACCTGGCGGGCAAGACCGGGCCGACGCTCACGGTGGCCGACTTCTCCGCGGCCTTGGCGGGCGACTACACGGTCGTGGCGTCGAACCGCTCGGGTTCCGTCGTCAGCCGCGTCGCCACCCTTATTTTGCTGACGCCTCCTGTCATCGTGACCGAGCCGGTCTCCGTGGTGGTCTCGCCGCAGAAAGAGGCCCGGTTCGATGTGGTCGCTGATGGGGTGCAGCTTCGTTATCAATGGCAGGCCGGCGGCACGAACGTTCCCGGCGCCACCAACGCAGCGCTGACGCTCAAGCTCGCCACGGCCGTCGACGCCGGCACCTATCGGGTCCGCGTCACGAATCCAGCCGGCGAGGTCGTCAGCCGCGCCGCCCGCCTGCGGATCCGGCCGACGATGGGTGGCGGTGGCGGCGGCCCGGTCGCCGGGCTGGCGGCGCGGTTGCGGTTCGAGAACAACCTCACGGAGGAGGTGGCCGGACTTCTCCCCCAGGCGTTCGGCGCTCCGACCTACGTCGCCGGGACCGAGGGCGGGTCCGCGATCAAGCTGCGCGGCGGTTCGGATTGGCTGCGGCTCAGCGACCCCAACGCCGGGGCCGGCGGCCGCCTCACCGACGAGAAGTTCACCGTGTCGTTCTGGATCAAGCCGGAGACAGCGGGCACGATCAATGTCTACAGCCTCATCATGCTGACGCCGAACGGGGCGAACTTCACCGGTCGCGAGCATCTCCTCTATCTGGGCGGCAACGACAAACTCACCGACGGGAACTGGATCAACCTCTACACGCGGTCCTTCAACTCGGTGGTCTCCACGGATGACCGGGCCTACGTTCCCAACTTGGTCGGCAAGTGGACCCATCTCGCGGTGGTCTATCGCGGGACGACCCCGGCCAACCCGGACAATTTCTCGGTCTATGTCAACGGCGCGAGCCTGCCGTTGAAAGGTGGCCCGGCGATCGGCGGCGCCGTGAGCTTGGTCAACGCGATCGGCCGGTATGCTCCCTCCGCGTTCTTCCAGATCGACGACTTCCGGGTCTACAACCGCGCGCTCGACGCGGGGGAAGCGGCCTCGTTGATGGCTCCGCCGGTCGCGGATCCGGCGCCGGTGATCACGGGCCAACCGGTCGGCGGGACGGCTTCCGGTGGCGGCGCGTTCACGTTCAACGTCGGGGCCACCGGTGCCGGTCTGTTCTACGAATGGTATCGCGGGGAGACGCTGCTGCCGGAGGCCGACGGCCCCGCGCTCGCGTTGTCCGGCCTCACGGCGGCCGACGCCGGAGCCTATCGCGTGGTGATCTCGAACAGCGGCGGCAGCGTGGACAGCGTGGTCGCCAAGCTGACCGTCTCGACCGCCGCGGACCCGTTCGCCGCGTGGGCCGCCGCGGCCGGGCTGACGGGCGCCGCGGCGGATCCGGCGGCGGACGCGGACCACGACGGCTCGGTGAACCTCGCCGAGTTCGCCTACGGCACCTCGCCCGTGAAGGCCGGCGATACCCCGATCTTCTCCGTCGCCGAAGTCCTCGTCGGGAACACACCGTGCCCGACCGTGACGTGGACGCGGCGGAAGGGCCTGGGCCTGGCCAGGATCGAGCTGAGCGTCGGGTCGTCCGCGGATCTCACCGACGACCTCGGTTCGACGACCGTCTCCGTCACGCCGCTGGCGGACGGCCTCGAACGCGTGGTCACGCGGTCCAACGCCGCCGGTCCGGCACAGGCCGCGCAGTTCTTCCGCTTCACCGTGCGACGATAGCCGCGCGACAAGCGCCGGTGGCCCGGGACTCGACCGGCTGCGGGAACTCCGCCACGGTATCGAGATGCCAGCCAGCAGCCGCCCGCCCGAGGCCGCGCGATTCGCCGAGACGCAGTGGAACGTCGTCGCCGCGGCGGCCGAGAGCCGGTCGCCCGGCGGCGCGGAGGCGCTCGAACAGTTGTGCGTCGATTATTGGTATCCGCTCTACGCCTTCCTGCGGCGGCGCGGACGATCGCCCGAGGCCGCCGAGGACCTCACCCAGAGCTTCTTCGCCGAACGCGTCGTCACCCGGCGCGTGCTCAAGGACATCTCGCCCGAGCGCGGCAAGTTCCGCTCCTGGCTGCTCGCGTCGCTGGTCAATTTCGTCGGCCATGAACGCGAGAAGGCGATGACGTTGAAGCGCGGAGGCGGCATCCCGCACGTCTCGATCGGGATGCCCGACCTCGGCGAGGCCGAAGGACGTTACCAGGCCGAGCCCGGCCACGATCTCACGCCGGAGAAGCTCTACGACCGCGCCTGGGCCTTCACGCTGCTCGACCAGACGCGGGAAGAACTCCGCGCCGTCCACGAACGCACCGGGCGCGGCGAGACCTTCGCGGCCTTGCGGGGGTTCCTGCCCGGCGCCGGCAGCACGCAGCCCTACGCCGAGGTCGCTGCGAAGCTCGGGAAGTCCGAGGACGCGGTGAAGATGGCCGTGAGCCGGCTGCGCCAGGAATTCGGCAAGACCTTGCGGGCGCGGATCGCCCGGACCGTCGGCAGCGACGCCGAGGCCGACGAGGAGCTGCGGCATCTGATGGCGGTGTTCGCGGGGTGATCTTGCCCGCGCCTTCAGCCATCGGGGCCACCAGAGCGACCACTGGATGATACGATCTCCCGAGAGGGCGGGCTTTCCAGCCCGCCCGGCGCTTCACCACGCGTGGGGGCTCGTCGCGGCGCGGTCGAGATGCGTGTAGCCGCCGTCGACGAACAGGAACTGTCCCGTCACGTGGCTCGCGCGGGCGGAGGCGAGCCAGACGATCGCGTCGGCCATCTCGTCCGCGCGGGTGAGGCGACGGCCGAAGGGCACCAGATCCTCCACACGCCGCCGCGCCGCCACCGGATCAGGTTGCGCGCCGAACCATCGGTCGTACTGGTCGGATTCGCATTCGGCCGGCACCACGCAGTTCACGCGCACGCCGTCCTTCGCCAGCGCGACCGCCCACTCACGGGTCAGCGCGTTGATCGCGCCCTTCGACGCCGCGTAGCCCGAGGTGCCGCCCTGGCCCGTCCAAGCGACCTTCGACGTCACGTTCACGATCGCGCCGCG
>JBBRQL010000242.1:0-6332 GCA_038226425.1 Verrucomicrobiota bacterium | reverse complement strand
GCGAAACTGCCCGATTCGACCATCCATGAGCCGTGGGAAGAACCGTTCTTCAGCGCGGCCCGCACCGGCTATCCCGACCGCATCGTCATCCACGCCGAGCAGCGCCCCAAGTGCCTCGCGATGTTCAAGGCCGTGAAGGGCAAGACCGACGCCTGACCGACCGACGATCCCCCGGCCGCGGGTGCATCCTGACACTGCCCCCGCGACGAAGCGGGTGGCGTTCGGAGCGCCGCCTTTCAAGCGGCTGGTGGCGAGCCAGTCTGCGACCCGCCGGTTGGAAACCGGCGCTCCCGAGGCCAGTGTCCGGATGCGCCCCACAGCCGCCCGAACCCGGACGCGGGCTGGACTTCTTCCGCCTGCTCAGACTGACTCGCGGAAGCCCATGAAAAGACCGCTCCGCGCCGGTGCCTTCACGCTCATCGAGCTGTTGGTCGTCATCGCCATCATCGCCATCCTGGCCGGCATGCTCCTGCCCGCGCTGGCGAAGGCGAAGTTCCGCGCGAAGGTCACCAACTGCACCTCCAACTATCGCCAATGGGGATTGGCCTCGAACCTCTACGCCAACGAGGATCCGAAGGGCCGCCTGCCGGCCTTCAAGATGCCTCGCACCGGCCTCAACCCGTGGGACGTCTCCATCGACATGGCGCCGGGGCTCGAGCGCTTCGGGCTCACCGTGGCGATGTGGCATTGTCCGGTCCGGCCGGGCGAGTTCCAGGATGCCAACGACTGGTTCCGCAAGAACAAGAAGCGCGACCTCACCACCCTCACCGACCTCAACGAGTACTTCCGCCGGCAGTTCGTGAACTTCGCCATCATCCGCCACTGCTGGTGGGTGCCGCGTCCGCTCGACGACAACGGCGAGCTCTTCCCCACCGCGAAGACCGCGGGCACATCGGTCCGCGAGCCGGCCGGCTGGCCCACGCGGCTGGAGGATCCGGTGCCGGCGACGCAGCCCATCATCTCCGACCTCTGTCTCGCGGAAGGCCACCAGCAGACGAACACGCTCAAGGCCGTCGCCGGCCATTCGTACGGGAAGTACGTGGTGAACGTGAACTGCGCCTTCGCCGACGGCCACGTCGAGACCCACAACCGCGCGACCGTGAAGTGGCAGCACTCCGGCAACTGGACGACGTACTACTGATCGGATCGGCGAGCGCACGGCAGGCCCTGACAGCGCGTCGTCGGCCACCACAGGGTCCGCGCGGGCGCAGCGCATCTTTGCATCGTGACGGGTGAGGCTTGGGCAAGCGTGCTGCCAGCATCTTGCTGGCCGGGGGCTCGCCGAAGCCGGGGCCCGGGAAAATCCTCCAGCCGCGTCTCGCTCCGCGCCTTCTGCCGGCGAGACGCACGGCAGCACTTTGGCGCATCGGGCCACCACGGTGGCCCTATGCGTCCGCGACCGCGCGGAGCCGCGTCGCGCTCCGCGGCTTGCCGTTGTGCGCCGCGGTGTGCTTCACTGCGCGTCCGCGCCGTGAGGGCGGTCCTTCCCGGTCCCCTAGGCGGATCGGAAAAACCGCCCTCCCGGACGCACACGCACATGGACGACACGAATTCACTCATCGAACAGCGCAAGGCCAAGCTCGCCGCGCTCCGCGCCAAGGGCATCGACCCCTTCATGAACAAGTTCACGCCCACGCCGGATCTCGGCTGCGGCGCGGCGCGCGAGAAGTTCGAGAAGGGCGAGTTCGCCGAAGGCCAGGCGGTCGCCATCGCCGGGCGCATCTCCGCCCACCGCGACATGGGCAAGAGCCAGTTCATCGACCTCAAGGACGTCACCGGCCGCGTGCAG
This sequence comes from Verrucomicrobiota bacterium, assembly GCA_038226425.1. Lineage (GTDB taxonomy): Bacteria > Verrucomicrobiota > Verrucomicrobiia > Limisphaerales > UBA9464 > CAIVQB01. Next base: position 4,543 of record JBBRQL010000242.1, on the reverse strand, counting down.
GTCTATGCCCAGAAACAGGCGCTCGGCGACGAGCAGTTCGAGGTCTTCAGCCATCTCGACCTCGCGGACTTCATCGGCGTGAAGGGCACGATGTTCCGCACCCGTGCCGGCGAGATCAGCGTGAAGGCCGAATCCTTCACCGTGCTCGCCAAGGCCCTTCGCCCGCCGCCCGACAAGTGGGACGGCCTGGCCGACATCGAGGTCCGCTACCGCCAGCGCTATCTCGACCTGATCGCCAGCGACGAGGTGAAGCAGACCTTCCTTAAACGTTCCGCGATCATCCGCGAGATCCGCGCGTTCTTCCACGAGCGCGGCTACGTGGAGGTGGAGACGCCGATGATGCAGGCCATCCCCGGCGGCGCGGCGGCGCAGCCGTTCAAGACGCACCACAACGCGCTCGGCTGCGAGTTCTTCCTCCGCATCGCGCTGGAACTCTACCTCAAGCGGCTGCTGGTGGGCGGCGTGGACAAGGTGTTCGAGATCGGCCGCAACTTCCGCAACGAGGGCCTGTCGCGGAAGCACAACCCCGAGTTCACCATGCTAGAGGCCTACGAGGCCTTCGGCGATTATGAGACGATGATGGAGACGGTGGAAAGCTTGGTGAAACGGGTGGCGAAAGCGGTAATTAAGAGCGACCGAATCTTGCACTCTCGGACAAGTCAGATACGCGAAACGTTGCGAACCCACGTTCTGGCAAACAACGTCCTTTTTGCTCATGTCCTCGTGAAAGAATCCCCCAATGGAAATGGTTCGGTGCATGAGAATTACAACCGCGAGGTAACTTTTTTGACCGAGGGCCCAATTAGGGTGGAGCACGTTCGTGTTTTTGAGCTTATTCGGACTGCAGATGGTCCATCCTCCGCGGAAGAAGCCGCGAAACTGGCAGGAACCATAGCGGGTCGACTTGAGGAAATCGTGAACTCCAGTAACTGGAATCAGAGCAATACTTCATTGGCTAACTCCATTATTTCCGACTTGCGCGAGGCTCAGAGGAAATTGCGGCGCTTATCAAACTTTCGAGTTATCAACTTGGCCAAAGTGTGGCGTCGCCGCAGCTATCGTGACTTGGTAAGGACAATTGTAAGGTTCAAGACGCGGAGGTTAAGTGATGACCTTGTTACTGATTGGTTTAGCCTGTCGCCGACACGGATGAGAGAAATTGCGACAGATAAGCTTGGATTAGATGGAGAATTCCCGGAGGACTGCGAAACATTCGAAATCACAAACGCAGTTTTTGGAAAATTGGTGGAGCCTTTGCTGGTTAATCCAACCTTCGTCACGCACCTGCCCAAGGAGCTCGTCCCGCTCGCCAAGCTCTCGCCCGACGACCCGACCACCGTCGAGGTCTTCGAGTGCTGCATCAACGGTCAGGAGATCTCGCCCGGCTACACCGAGCAGAACGATCCCATCGCCCAGCGCGAGACGCTCGAGCACCAAGCCGGCGGGGAGCAGCAGAAACTCGACGAAGACTTCATCGTGGCGCTGGAGCACGGCATGCCGCCCGCCGGCGGCATCGGCATCGGCATCGACCGGCTCTGCATGATGCTCCTCGGCCAGGAGAGCATCCGCGACGTGATCCTCTTCCCGCAGCTCAAGCCGAAGAGCTGAGCACCAGAAGCGATCGACTCTGTCGATCTCGGCCCGGCCCTGAAGCAACCCGGGCGAGCCGCCCGTCAAAAATCCTTCACCTGCGTAGGAGACGAGGTGACGAGTCTCCTATTTCCGGAGGATGCGAGAGCCTCCTGACGTCGGCTGCTACGAGGACGTGGATTCATTGACGGCCTAGTGCACGGTTCCGACCACGAACCCGCGCCGGTCCGCCTTCAATAGGAGGACCGCGGAGCCCGGCAAGGCGCGCTGCATCGCCCGGCCCACGGCTTCCGGATCGACGAGCGTCACGCACATGATCGCGCTGCCGCTGCCGCTCAGCCAACCGCCGAGGGCGCCCGCCTTCTCGCCGGCTTTGATGACCCGGCCCAGCTGCGGGATGAGCGGCGCGCGATACGGCTGGTGGATGCGGTCGTCGAAACAACCGCGCAGCGCCTCCAGGTCACCGCTCGCGAACGCCGCGGTGATGACCGCCACGCGGGTGATCGCGTGGACCGTGTCGGCCTTGGAGAACCGGGCCGGCACGAGCGCGCGGGCCGCCGGCGTGCTCACCTCGAAATCCGGCACCAGCGTGACGAAGGTCGCCTTCGCGGAGACGAGGAACCGCAGCGACCTCGCCTCCTTCCCGATCAAGGTCGAGGCGGTGAACCCTCCGAAGATCGACGGCGTGGCGTTGTCCGGATGCCCTTCGGTCTCGGTCACCAGGTCGAGCAACCGGTGCCGGCCGAGCGGCGATCCGTGCAGCGCGTCGAGCCCCGCCGCGACGCCGACGGCCAGCGATGCGCTCGCACCGAGGCCGCGACCGACCGGGATGGCGTTGCGCTGGGTCACCGCCAGACCGTGGCGCTTCATGCGGGTCCGCCGGAAGAAGAGCTCCGCGACCGGCCCGATGATGCGCGCGACGGCTGCGGATCCTTCCGCGGGCCCGGCGCCGAGGACCGTCAGGCCCGGTCCCGCGGTGCGCTCGACGGTCACGAGGTTGTGGAGCCGGAGCGCGAGGCCCAGGGTGTCGAACCCCGGTCCGAGGTTGGACGTGGAAGCGGGGACGCGGACAGTGACGGAACTCGGCGACATCAGCCGGAATCTTCCGGGAGATCCGGCGCGTGTCGATTCCCGTGCCCGTTCCTGGTCGAAGAGAACTCCGCTGTAACCAGTCGTCCCCGTCGTTCGTCAACATTGCCAGAACCGGCGAGGGCGCCGGCCACGACACACACAGCAACACAACAGATACCTATGAAGTCCATCATCCGTTCCCTCATCATCAGCGGCCTGCTCCTCGGCGGAGCCGCCTTCGTCCGCGCGGAAGACGCCGCTGCCGGCGCCAAGAAGACCACGGGCGTCGCCAAGGAAGAGGTCGCCAAGAAGCGCGAAGAGGCCGCCAACCTCACCCCCGAGCAACGCGAGGCGAAGCGCAAGGAGATGGCGGAGAAGCGCGCCGCCAAGCTCAAGGAGCTGCAGGCCAAGAAGGCTGCCGGCACCTTGACCGAGAAGGAGACCGCGCAGCTCGAGCGTCTCGAGAAGGGTCCGGGCAAGCGCGCCCAGCACGACAAGAAGGCCGAGAAGGCCGAGAAGAAGTGATCCCGGCGCTCCGGTCCCCGGGACGTCCTGCGTCCTGGACGGAGCTTGGAGAGCCGTCGCACCCTGGTGCGGCGGCTTTTTTCGCGTGCGAAGGTCCTTATCCGGGCCGCGCGGGCGAATCGTTTCATCCGGGTGGCGAGAGGCTTTGGGCAGCGTGCTGCCAGCATCTTGCTGGCAGGGAGGGCTCGCCGAAGCCGAGGCCCTGGAAAATTCTCCCGGCGCATCTCCCTCCGCGCCTTCTGCCGGCGAGACGCTCGGCAGCACCATGCCGGCATCGGCGACCACGGCGGCCAGATGTGCCCACCGCCGCCCGCTGAGTTGGCTTCTTCCGCCGCCGTCCCCGTGGCACCTTCGCCCTTGTTGAACCCCGATCCCAGCGACGCCGAGGTGGTCGCCGAGGTGCTGGCCGGCGACACCGCGCGCTTCGAGGTGCTCGTGTGCCGCTACCAGCCCCGGCTCTTCGGCACCGCCCGGCGCTATGCGCGGCGGGAAGACGAGGTGCAGGACATCGTGCAGGAGATCTTCCTCAAAGCCTTCTCGAAGCTCGGTTCGTGGCGCGGCGACGCGCCGTTCGAGCACTGGCTGATGCGCATGGCGGTCCACACCTGCTACGATTTCTTGCGCTCCCACCAGCGCAACCGCGAGCACAACACGACCGACCTCTCGGACGACGAGAGCGGTTGGCTCGAACGACATGCCCCGGCTCCGGCGTCGGTCGGCCACGACGCCGATGCGGCGCGTACGCTCGTGGGCAAGGTGCTCGACAAGCTCTCCCCTCCGGCACGCTTGGTCATCACCTTGCTGGAACTCGAGGACCGGAGCGTGAAGGAGATCGCCGCGCTCACCGGATGGTCCGTGCCGCTGGTGAAAGTGCGCGCTTTCCGGGCCCGGGCGGAGATGAAGAAAATCCTCCGCCACATCGCCTCCGAGAAGTATCTGTAACCCGCGCCGCCAAGGCGGCGTCAGCCCACCTGAACCGATGGATATCGACCGACTCCAGACCGAGCTGTTGCGTGCGGCGCGAGCCGACCGTCCTTCGGACCGCGTCCCGTTGGCCTTCGAGCGCCGAGTGATGGCGCGCCTCGCGGAACGCATCCGGCGCGACCCGTGGTCCGAATGGACCGCTGCCTTCTGGCGGGCCGCGATATCGGGCGGAGCGATCGCGCTGTTGGCCTTGGCGGTCAACTTGGCGACGCCGGGCCCGGTGAACGAGTTGGCCGAAGACCCCGAAATCTTCGCGATCGCCGACAACGCTCTCACTGCGGCAGCGGACGAGCCGGCACAGGACCTCTGGTGAAAGCCTGGAAGTTCATCCTCGCCGCGCTCGCCGTCTTCGTCGCCGGCGCCGCCACCGGCG
>JBBRQL010000241.1:0-6340 GCA_038226425.1 Verrucomicrobiota bacterium | reverse complement strand
TCGGCTGACTGCGCTTGGCATTGAAATCGTAACTCACCCCGTTGGTAGCCAGCAACGCAAAGACGCCCTGAAAAAAGCCGCACTGAATCCAAAGATATATTCGGAAATCTTGGAGAGGTTCAGTGCCAATTTGCCGGATGATTCCATTCTGTCTTCTTACCTGTTGAACCAGAGGGAGTTCAACAGAGATAGTGTACCGCATTTTTTGAGAGCTCTGCGAAACACCATTTCGTTTGCAGGTTTGTCAAATTTGGAAGGCGCTCCACAGGGCAAGGCTGAAATCAGCCTCCAAGTACATTCGGATTCTGTTGCGCTTAAACAGGAAACGCAGAATCGACGGATTGTCTTTCCGAGTCATCAGCAACACGACGCACCGGCATTGGGCCAATCTGGGATTGGTGTGCTTGCCACAACCACATTTCCGTTGGGAGAAAACTGGGGGGAAATAACCATCCGAGGGCAGGAGTTGTCGTCGGAGGATTTCGACGCTTTGGAAGAATACGTCCAGTTTTGGAAGAGGCAGTTTGCTCGAAAACTGCAATCCAAGGCACCCGCTGGAATTTCGCTCAAACCTGCGCAGGAATAGAGGCTTTATTGAACGCTAAGGCCGCCTAATTAGGCGGCCTTCTTCTCTGCCGGTGCATGTGGAAGCAACAATCCAACCGGACACGACCGGCCGGGAGAAGGTCGGGGGAAAGGAGCTTGCCGTCCCGGTGCCCGGATCGGCACAACCGGCCACGCAACGATGAATCCCTACGCGAGCCTTGTCGCCACCTACGCCCGCCAGTTCCGCGACGGCAAAGCCCTTCCGCTCGGCGGCTTCCCGCCCGCCGCCAACCCGCCCGTCGCCGCCGGCGCTCCGACCGCGCTCATCTTCTCCCCCCACCCCGACGACGAAGGTCTCATCGGCGGCTTGCCGCTCCGGCTGCGCCGCGAAGCCGCATGGGACGTGGTCAACGTCGCCGTCACGCAGGGCAGCAACCGCTCCCGCCAAGCCGGCCGCCTCGCCGAGCTCCAGGAAGCCTGCCGCTACCTCGGCTTCGGGCTCGTCCAGACCGCACCCGATGGATTGGAGAAGGTCACGCCCAAGTGCCGCGCCGAAGACCCGACCCATTGGCAGGGCATGGTCCGGACCGTCGCCGGGATCCTCGCCTCGCACCGGCCCCGCGCGATCTTCTTCCCCCACGAACACGATTGGAACGGCACCCACATCGGCACCCACCACCTCGTGATGGACGCGCTCGCGACGCTGCCGGCCAGCTTCGTCACCTTCCTCGTCGAGACCGAGTACTGGGGCCAGATGACCAAGCCCAACCTGATGGTCGAGGCGAGCGAGCACGATGTCGCCGACCAGGTCGCCGGTGTGTCGTTCCACATAGGCGAGGTCCGGCGGAACCCGTTCCATCTGCTCTTGCCGGCTTGGATGCAGGACAACGTCCGCCGCGGCAGCGAGCTCGTCGGCGGCCAAGGCGGCGCCGCGCCGGATTTCGGTTTCGCGACGCTCTATCGCCTCCGCGCCTGGCGCGACGGCAAGGTCGAGGAAATCCAGACAGGGGGCCGTGCGCTATCCGTCTCAGCGGATCCGGCCAGCCTGTTCGCCTGAACCGCGGCCCAGTTTTCAGTTCTCAGCGACGACGAGGGCCCCGGCCAGCCTCCACTCCGCATTCCGCATTCCGCATTCCGCATTCCGCATTCCGCATTCCGCGTTCCCCGCTCCCCGATCCCCGCTCACCCGACCTCCACCGCCGTCGCGGCGCTCTGCGCTTGCAGCAACCGCGCGTACAGGCCGCCCGCGGCGACCAGCTCCGGGTCCGTCCCGCGCTCCACCACCTGTCCGTGCCGTAGCACCAGGATCTGGTCCGCGTGCTGGATGGTGCTCAGACGGTGCGCCACCACGAAGCTGGTCCGGCCGGCCATCAACCGGTCCAGCGCCTCCTGGATCAGCCGTTCGGTCGCGGTGTCCACGCTCGCGGTCGCCTCGTCCAGCACGAGGATGGGCGCGTCCTTCAGCAGCGCGCGGGCGATGCTGATCCGTTGTTTCTCGCCGACGCTGAGGCGCACCCCGCGTTCGCCGACGCGGGTGTCGTAGCCCTGCGGCAAAGCGGCGATGAAGTCGTGGCAGTTCGCCGCGCGCGCCGCCTGCACCAGGTCGGCGTCCGACGCGTCCAGCCGCCCGTACTGGATGTTCTCGCGGATGGTCCCGTTGAACAGGAACGGCTCTTGGCTGACCACCGCGATCTGGGTCCGGAGCTCGGCCAACGGGAGATCCCGGACATCGCGCCCGTCGACCAGGATCCGGCCGGCCGACCGCTCGTAGAAACGCGGTAGCAGGTTCACCAATGTCGATTTGCCGGCGCCCGTCGGGCCGACCAACGCGATCATCTCGCCCGGCGCGGCGCGGAACGAGATGTCCTTCAGCGCGAGCCGGTCGTCGCCGTAATCCGCGCAGACGCCGTCGAAGACCACTTCGCCGCGGCATCGCTTCCAGCCTCCCGCGGGCGGGACCGCTCCGGGTTCCTCCGGCGCATCGAGGATGTCGAAGACGCGTTCACCCGCGGCCCGGGCGCTCTGGAGCATCTGGTTGAGCGTGTGCAGGCGACCGATCGGATCGTAGAAGAGACCGAGATAGAGCACGAACTCCACGAGCTGACCGACCTGGAGAGCGCCTTGGAGGACGAGCCGTCCGCCGACCCACAACACCGCCACGACACCGGCCGCGGCCGCCCAGGTCATCACCGGGTTGTAGACCGCCCACACCTTCATCACCGTCAACGAACCCTTGCGCAACGCGTCCGCCCGCGCCGCGAACCGCTCGTCCTCATGCGGTTCGCGACCGAAGGACTTGATCTGGCGGACGCCCTGGAGGTTGTCCATGAGCAGGGCGTTCATCGCCGAGCTCGCCTCGCGTTGGGCGCGGTAGCGGGTGTGGGCGGTGAGCGTGTACCACAGCGCGCCGCCCGCGAGGACCGGCAGAGGCAACAACGCCACGCCGGCCAGCAGCGGGTTGTTCAAGAACAGCAACGTCGCCACGCCGACGATCGCCAGCAACGCCACGACGCCCTGCTCGGTGCCGTCGATGAGCAGCCGTTCCATCGCGTTCACGTCCTCCAGCACGCGCGTCATCAGGTCGCCCGACGCCCGCTGGTCGAACCACCGCTGCGGCAACCGCTGGAGCCGTCCGTACACCTCGCGGCGGATGTCGTAGATGACGTCCTGCTCGAACGTGTTGTTGAGCCGGATGCGGATGGCGTTGAAGACATCGCGCACCACGAAGGCCCCGAGCAGCCCGAGCATCACCGGCGTCAGCAGCTCCGCCCGCTTCGCGCCGATCACCTCGTCGATCACCAGCCGCGTGAGCTTCGGATACGCCATAGCCGCCGCCTGCGAGACCACCGCGCACGCGATGGTGCCGACGGCCATCCACGGATACGGCCGGAGATACGTCGCGACCCGCCGGACGACCTCCCACGTCGAGCGCTTCCGCACCTTCATCGAAGGATCGATCGGCATTGCACTGAAATGGCGCGACATGGCGGTTGTGGGTAGCGGATGGAAGGGTCCCGCACAAACCGGAACACCGCGCCGCGCGCCAAACCGCGCTTCCACGCGCCGCGGGCCGCGGACTACGGTGCCCGCCGTGAACCGCATCCGCCTCCTCCCGGAACACGTCGCGAACCAGATCGCGGAGGGCGAGGTCGTGGAGCGCCCGGCCAGCGTGGTGAAGGAGCTGGTCGAGAACTCGCTCGACGCCGGACCGGCGCGCATCTCCGTCGAGATCGGCGCCGGCGGACGCAGCCTCATCCGTGTCACCGACGACGGCACCGGCATGAGCCGCGACGACGCGCTGCTCTGCCTCGAACGCCACGCCACCTCGAAGATCCAGCGCGCCGAGGACCTCGCCTCCATCGCGACCCTTGGCTTCCGCGGCGAGGCCATCCCGAGCATCGCCAGCGTCAGCCGCTTCACGCTCACCACCCGCGAGCGCGACGACGCCTCGGGCGAGGCCACCCAAGTGGTCATCAACGGCGGCAAGATCATCGAGGTGAAGGCCGCCGCGTCGCCGTCCGGCACCTCCGTCGAGGTCCGCCAGCTTTTCTTCAACCTGCCCGCACGCCGCAAGTTCCTCCGCGGCGAGGACACCGAGCGCGCCCACATCGCCCACTATCTCACGCTCGTCGCTCTCGCGTTCCCGCAGGTCGGGTTCACGTTTGTGAACGATGGCCGGACCGTCTGGCAGCTGCCGCCCGTGGCCTGGACGGATCCTGCCGGCCGCTTCGCCGCGCTCCGCGAACGGCTCCGCCAGCTCCACGGCGCGGACGTCCCCTTGTTGCCGGTGGATTTCGTGACCGAGGTCGAAGAAGCGCGCGAAGAGATCCATGGTCCGCAGTCCGAGGTCCATGGTGCGGGCCCGGGCGGATCCGACTTCCGGCTCGGGAACCCGGATCCAGGACTTCCGCCACGGTCCGCGCCGTCCACCTCGCGCTTCCGCCTGTGGGGATTCATCGGCGCGCCCGGCGCCTCCCGGGGCACGCGCGACGAGCAACATCTCTTCGTCAACCAGCGGCCGGTGGACAACCGCGGCCTGAACTTCGCGCTGCTCGAAGGCTACCACACCGCCCTCATGCGCGGCCGGTATCCGGTCTGCTGCCTCTTCCTCGAGATCGATCCCGCCGCCGTGGATGTCAACGTCCATCCGCAGAAGCGCGAGGTGAAGTTCCGCGAGGAACAAGCCGTCCGCCGCCTCGTCGCCAAGGCCGTGCGGGACACGCTGCTCGCATTCCACAGCGGTGCGCCCGCCGGGGCGGGAGCAGGGGAGCAGGGGGGAAAGGGGGCGGGGGAGAAGGCCCTGACGCAAGATACCACGCCATCTGGGTCCGTCCCGTCCGACACGGACTCCGTCTCAGCGTCTCCGGACATCGCGGCGCTCCCGCCCGCTTCTCCCTCTCCTGGGGGCGAGGGCCGGGATGAGGGCGGGCGTGGCCCTGGATTCTTCCTCACGTCGTCAGCACCCACCGCGGATCCCTCAGAAGCCTTCCTTCCTCTCTCTCTCAAGCCCGCCCCCCCGAATCCGCTCACCAGCGCCGCCCCTGCCCCGCTGGCTCACTGGCCCGCTGGCTCACCGGCTCACTCCCCTACTTCCCCCACCTCCCCCGCCCCCGTCCCGCTGCTCCACGTTCCCCTGCGTCTCGTCGGCGTCGTGGGCCGGCTCTACGTGGTGCTGGAGTCCGACCGCGGACTCGTCCTGCTCGACCAGCACGCGGCGCACGAGCGGATCCTCTTCGAGCAGATGCTGGCGCGCATCGAGGCCGCGCAGCAGGCGCCCTCGCAGCGCCTGTTGCTGCCCGAGACCGTCGAACTCACGCCGCGCGACGCGGATTTCGTCCGGCGGAACCTCGCGACGCTCACACGCCTCGGCGTCGGCCTGAGCGAGTTCGGCGAACGGACCTTCCTGCTCGACGCCCTTCCGCCCTTCGTGAAGGCCGGCAGCCCGAAGCAGTTCGCCTTCGAGCTGATCGATGCGCTGAAAGCCGCCGGCGAAGGCATCAACAACGCCCGTCTCGGCGAGGATGTCGTGGCCAAGACGGTCTGCCGCCACGCGGTGAAGGCCAACGACCCGTTGCGCGGACCGGAGCTCGAGAACCTGGTCAACGACCTCCGCCGTTGCACCATGCCCTATACCTGTCCGCACGGTCGTCCCACGCTCATCGAGATGAACTGGCGCGAGCTTGAGAAAAAGTTCGGCCGCACCGGCTGACCGGACGGGCCGTCCCAGCCGGAACGCTGCGGTCAAACGGAGCGCCGGAGGCCGGTGTGGAGCCAGCTACAAGCAGATGCGTGGCGAAAGAATGCCTCGGCGTATGCGAACTCCCGGGAAGCGGCGGCACGTTGCCGCCACCAACGGGCCGGTGGCCCGTTCCGCCATGATCACGACAAGCCGTCGGTGCCGGACCACCGTATATGTCTCTGGTGGTTCCAATCGGGCGCAGTGCTGAGACGAGCACAGTCTTCCTCGGAGAAGAGCCCGCTTCACATGGATGGCCGAGACCAGGTCCGGGTGGCACAGGACACCGGCCTGTGACGGCGGGCGACCCGCCCGCCGCGGTTCCGGACAGCGTCTGCGCATTCCACGACAGCAGCCGTATCTGCTCTCCACGTTCGGCGCCACAGAAAACAGGTGGTGAAGGAACTCATTGCTGGACATAATACCAACTACGTTAATGGATTGGTACAACGGGTCTGGAAGAAGCGTTTGCTTGAGCCAGGAGCCAGTCGAAGACGAGGGAGCGGACGCGGCGGGCGTCCTGTCGGGATCGATGGAGTTCTGCCAGGAGCACCGCCT
>JBBRQL010000240.1:0-6404 GCA_038226425.1 Verrucomicrobiota bacterium | reverse complement strand
TGAGGTTCGATTACGCGAAGACCAACCGAATGGTCGTGCGCCTGGATGTCAACGAAGGCGGCCAGTACAAGGTCGGCAGCGTCGATTTCAAGGGCAACGAGCTCTTCAAGGGCGACGAGATCATCGCCAACCTCCGCTCCAAGGACGGCGAGAAGAACCACCGCGGCCTCCAGCTCAAGCCCGGGACGGTCTTCACGCCGAAACGCCTGCAGAAAGACGTCGAGGCCATCGAAGATTTCTACGGCGGCATGGGCTACATCGACGCCCGGGCCAACCCGCAGAAGATCGCCAACATCGAGAAGACGGCGATCGACCTCCGCTACAGCATCAACGAAGGCGACAAGTCGTATATCGAGCGCATCGACATCAAGGGCAACACCAAGACCAAGGACAAGGTCATCCGCCGCGAGCTCGCGATCACCCCGGGCGAGCCGTTCGACATGGTCCGCGTGAAGGTCAGCAAGGCGCGCCTCGAGCAGATGCAGTACTTCGAGAAGGTCGACACCAAGCCCGAGGAGACGCAGATCAACAACCGGAAGAACCTCGTCATCGGCGTCGAGGAGAAGAACACCGGCAACATCGCGGTCGGCGCCGGCTTCAGCTCGGTCGACAGCGTCGTCGGCTTCGTCGAGGTCACGCAGGGCAATTTCGACCTCTTCAACCCTCCCTACTTCACCGGCGGCGGCCAGAAGGCCCGCATCCGCGCCCAGTACGGCTCGCGGCGCCAGGACTACATCATCGGCTTCACCGAGCCGTGGTTCCTCGGACGCCGGCTCCGCCTCGACACCGAGCTGTACTACCGGCAGCTCAACTACCTTTCCGACAACTACGAGCAGACCCAGGCGGGCGGACGCGTCGGCCTGACCAAGCAGCTGCCGTTCAACCTCGCGGCCGGCGTCAACTACACGCTGGAGAACATCGGCATCAAGTTCTCCGATTCGTACAAGGCCCAGTACCCGAAGACGATCACCACCACGACCTACAGCACCAACTCGCTGGTCATCCCGCCCGTCATCACGGCCGCGACGAACACCGCCGCCGGGCCGCAGCCGCAGCTGCTCCAGGAAGAAGGCGACCGGCTCGTCTCGCGCCTCGGATGGACCTTCTCCTACGACACGCGCAACAGCGCTCTCCTCCCCACCCGCGGCCAGCGCCTCGAGTTCGTGCCCGAGATCGTCGGTGGTCCGCTCGGCGGCGATGTCGACATCTACAAGCTCGAGATCCGCGCCGCCCAGTACTGGACGCCACAGCGCCTCGCGTCGCCGTCCAGCATCTGGCAGGACATCCTCGAAGGCCACGTGCTGGAGATCACCGGCCGCGTCGGCGTCGTGGACGCCTATGGCAACGGCGACCGCGGCAACAAGGGCCGCGTGCCGTTGTTCGACCGGAACTATCTGGGCGGCCTCTATTCCCTGCGCGGCTACAAATACCGCAAGATCGGTCCGGTCGACGAGCTGACCGGCGAACCTTTGGGCGGCAAGAGCTATTGGTTCGGCTCCGCGGAGTACAGCATCCCCATCATTGAACGTCTTCGCTTCGCTCTGTTCTATGATGCCGGCATGGTCTTCTCCGACGCCTACAGCTTCAAACCGTACAAATACGCCGACGGCTCCACCACCGGCGCCTATGCGGACAACTTCGGTTTCGGCGTCCGGCTCAACCTGCCCATCGGCCCGCTCCGGCTCGATTACGGCATCCCGATCACCCACGACAAGTATTCGGGCAGCGGCGGCCGTTTCCAGTTCGGCGTTGGCTACACCCGTGATTTCTGAGATTTTTCCTTCCTATCTTTGAATTGAACATGAAACGAACCCTGACCCAGCTCCTCGCGCTCGTCTGCGGCGCCCTCATCGCCTCCTCCACGGCCCACGCCCAATCCAAGATCGCGGTCGTGGACCTCAAGAAAGTGTTCGACGGTTTCTGGCGCACCAAACAGGCCGACGTGCAGCTCAAAGAGCGTGCCGCGGACTTCGAGAAGGCCCGCCTCGGCCTGATCGAGGACTACAAGAAGGCCAACGAGGACTTCAAGAAGCTCATCGAGTCCGCCAACGACCAGGCCGTCTCGGCCGACGAGCGCGACAAGCGCAAGAAGGACGTCGAGAAGAAGCAGAACGATCTCCGTGAAACTGAGAACGGGATCCGCAACTTCGACAACACCTCTCGCCAATCCCTCGGCGAACAACAGCTCCGCATGCGCGAGAGCGTGCTCCGCGACATCCGTGGCGTCGTCGAGGAGAAGTCGCGCGCCGCCGGGTACCAGATCGTGCTCGACACCGCCGCGACCAGCGCCAACCAGACGCCGATCGTGCTGTTCACGACCCTGCTCGGCACCGAGAGCGACATCTCCGACGCCGTCCTGAAGCAGCTCAACACGAACGCCCCGCCCGAAGGCGCGAAGCCCGAGGACAAGAAGGAAGAGAAGAAGGACGACAAGAAGAAGTGATCCGGTCTTCCCCGGCTCCCGACAGGCGCGGACTTTTGTCCGCGCCTTTTTTTGTGCTCGATTCCCGCCACCGCACCTTGGAGAAAGACCCCCCACGATGACCTCCGCAGTGATCGTCGCCGCCGGACGCGGTACCCGCATGGGACCCGGCATCGACAAACTCTTCCTCGAAGTCGCCGGCGCGCCCGTCATCGTCCACACATGGCGACGTTTCGATTCCGTCGCCACCATCGACGAACTGGTGCTGGTCGTCCGCGAAGGGATGCAGGACGCCTTCGGCGAACTGGCGTCGCTGCACGGGTTCCGCAAACCGTTCCGCTTGGTCGCGGGCGGCGCCGAGCGGCAGGACTCCGTCTGGAACGGCCTGGTCGCCCTCGACCCGCGCGCCGAGGTGGTCGCCATCCAGGACGGCGCCCGTCCCTGCACGGATGGCGGGCTCATCGAGCGCTGTCTCGCGACCGCCCGCGACCGGGGTGCCGCCGTCGCCGCCCGACGCGCGGTCGACACCATCAAGGAGACCGACGGAGGGACGCAGATCGCGCGGCATCTCGACCGGTCCAGGCTCTGGGCCGTGCAGACCCCGCAATGCTTCCGGGTCGACGTGATCCGCAGGGCGTTGGAAGCGGTCCGCTCGGCCGGCAAGCAGGTGACCGACGACACCGCGGCCTGCGAGCTGATCGGCCAACCGGTCGAACTCGTCGACAGCACCGCTCCGAACCCCAAGGTCACCGCTCCGTCGGACCTGCCGTACATCGATCTGTTGCTGCGCCAAGGCCGGTAGGCGGAGCGCGCCGGGCACGATCCGGCTCAGGCGGCCAAGTCCCAGCCGGGCTTGATCTCTTCGTCGAACGCGGTCGGCGCATGGCCGGCCCGGAGCTTCCGCTCGGCGAGGATGCCCACCATCGCCGCGTTGTCGGTGCACAGCGAACGGTCGGCGAGGCGGAGGTCGAAGCCACGCTTCGAACAGCGCGTCGCGAGTTCTTGCCGCAACGCCGAGTTGCACGTGACGCCGCCGCTCGCGGTGACGCACCGGACGCCGAGCCGCTTGGCCGCGCGCACGGTCTTCGTCGCGAGCACCTCGACGATGGCCGCCTGCACGCTCGCGCACAGGTCGCGCAACGCCTGCGGGTCGTCCGCGAGCCCCGGGCGCTTCTCCAAGAAATAGCGCACGCTCGTCTTCAGGCCGCTGAAGCTGAAGTCGTGGCCGTCGTCCGCCAGCATGGGCCGGGGAAAATCGAACGTCGCGGGGTTCCCCTGCGCCGCCAACCGGTCGAGCACCGGGCCGCCGGGATACGGCAGCCCGAGCAGTTTCGCCGTCTTGTCGAAGCACTCGCCGGCCGCATCGTCGAGGGTGCCGCCGAGCACGACATGGTCGAGCTCGCCGCGGACGTGGAGCAGCAACGTGTGGCCGCCGCTGACGATGAGCGACACGTTCGGCTCAAAGCGGTCGAACTGCGCCCGGGGCGGTCCGCCGCCGATCCACGGCGAGTAGAGATGCGCCTCGTGATGGTGGATCCCGAAAAGGGGCCGACCGAGGACGAAGGCCAACGCCTGCGCCGCGGTGAAACCCGCCATCAACGCCGCCGGCAGCCCCGGCCCGCGCGTGGCGGCGACCGCGGTGACATCCGACACCGTCGCCCCGGCCTGCGCGAGCGCCGCGCGGGCCACCGGCAACAGGTTGCGGAGATGCTCCCGCGTCGCGAGCTCCGGCACGACACCGCCGTACTCCGAATGGAGCTGTATCTGCGACGCGACGACGTTCGCCAGCACGCAGCCGTCTCGGACGACGGCGACGCTGGTCTCATCGCAGGAGGTCTCGATGGCGAGGATCATAGTCTGATCGGGCGAAAACGACGGGGGCTATCCAAGATACCACGGACGGCTTTTCACTGCGCCTGCCGCAATTTTTGCTCGATCGACCTGAGAGTGTTCTGCAACTCCTTTTCACGAAGCTCAGGATCGATGTCTTGGATGTACTCAACACCTGCGAACTCGTCTCCTCTGCGGCGATTCTGCGGAGGCTCCAAGGTCTCGATCAAGATCGCCTCAAAGGCGGTGACTAACGACGCGAAGGTCGGAGCAATCGGGACTTCGGATAGTTTCCCATCGTCAGACACCGCGTAGAGACCGAACCAAGAGAACCGGTTCCAACGTCCGGACAACCGGTCGAGCGTGTGTTCATGAAGACGCTGCCCGAGCGGACGTTCCACTGCTCTGCCGACGTAGACGACCGAATGGTGATCAGAGAGGATGTAGAGTCCACGTTGGCCGCCAAAATCGACGCTCTTCGATCCGACTTGCTGCCGGCCGACAAGCCGCGGTTGTTTACGCCAAACGACAAGCTCTCTCTGCCAATGCATCCCGAATGCACGGACCACCTCTACGGATGACTCTGCCTCTGGTTCAGCAACCTCATGGCTGACGGCCTCACGTAGGGCAAAAGTCCCCTTGGCGACCCTGATGAACGGTGAATCGCTGCCGTCATGCTTGATCGAAGAAGAAATCTGGGCGCTGACCGTGGCAGCCGGGGTCGCACCAGTGGTGCTCTTCAGACGTTGGGAAAGGATACGGCCAGTGATCTCGTCGTAATGAAGCGGATCCTTTGAATCTCTGAGCACCTCGACGATGGCGCTCTTCCAAGAAGGTTCAGACATAGCCATCAACCTTATCTCAGCAGCGGCTTCGTCGCCTTCTCCTGTTTCTCGAGCGGGCGCTGGCCGAAGAGGTTGATGCCCTTCAGCAGGTCGAGCGCGCGTTCGAGCTGGGCGTCGCGGTTGTCGGCCACCAGTTCGCGGAGCTTGTCGCGCTTGTCCGCGTCGTAGCTCTTGAGGACCTCGTCCACGTGGGTCAGCCCGCCGGGCAGACGGCGCAGCTGGATCGCGGCCTCCTCCTCGTCGGTGACCGGCACGAGGATGTCGGGCGTGATGCCCTTCTCGTGGATCACCTTGTGGCTGGGGGTGTAGTATTTCGCGGTCGTGAGCCGCAGCGCGGAACCGTCGGGCAGCGGCAGGATGCTCTGGACGGACCCCTTGCCGAAGCTCTGCTCGCCGACGATGACGGCGCGCTTCAGGTCCTGGAGACAACCGGAGACGATCTCCGCCGCGCTGGCGCTGCCGCCGTTGACGAGCACGACGAGCGGGAGCTGGGTCCGCTTCTTGCCGAAGGCCGACGACTTGCGGGCCACGTCGGCGGCACGGTTGCGGCCTTCGGTGGAGACGACGGGCTTGCCCTTCTCAAGGAACTTCTCGCTCACGGCGACCGCCTGGTCGAGCAGCCCGCCCGGGTTGCCGCGCAGGTCGAGCACGAGGCCGGCAAGGCCGTTCGCCTCCAGCTTCACCAAGGCGTCTTCCAGCTCGTCGGCGGTCTTCTCGCCGAACTGGGTCAGGCGCACGTAGCCGAGCTTGTTGGCGTCGACCGGGAACTCGCGGCGGTTGTCGATGTCCTTGACCGAGAAGACGCGGATGTCGGCCCGGGCGAGCGTGAACTCCTTCGGCTCGGCCCACGCAGGGCGGGAGATGGTGAGCGTGACCTTGGAGCCCGCGTCGCCGCGGAGGCGTTTCACCGCGTCGCCCATGTTGAACTTCTCGGTGGTCTGGCCGTCGATCTTCTCGATGCGGTCGCCGGCCAGGATGCCGGCCTCGAACGCCGGGGTGTCCTCCATCGGCGCGATGACGCTGAGGCCGCCGTCGCGGACGCCGACCTGCAGCCCGACACCGCTGAACGATCCCTCGGTGTCCTCCTTGAGCTCGTTGAACTTCACCGGCTCCATGAACTCGCTGTGCGGGTCCAACGTGCCGAGCATGCCTTTGAGAGCGCCTTGGACGAGGTCCTTGTAGGTGAGCTTGCCGCCGTCCACGTAGTCTTTGCGGACGCGCTCGAGCACGCGAGAGAAGAGCTCGAGCTGCTGGTAGGCGTCGTCCTTCTCGCCAGCGGCGGAGAGGCGGTAGACTTGGGCGCCGAC
>JBBRQL010000239.1:0-6438 GCA_038226425.1 Verrucomicrobiota bacterium | reverse complement strand
GCCTAACGACCCAAGCTCAGCGACCCGGCGCACGGGCCGCGTGGATTGCAAACCACGACGCCATGCCGGGTTCGCTGCAGCGCATGGTTAGGCCGTTTCACACTCCGCTCATGCTGAACAAAACTCTGACCGCCCAAAATGAGAGTAGCGATCCCAGAGTCACCGGTAGTAAAGTGGCAACCAACGCCCACCACTCAATCATTCCCAATTGGCAACGCTTTTGAGCATCCACCAAAATCATGCCACCTGCGAAACAAATCGCCGGAGTCAGAGTCACTGTGAGCATCCACAATAATGGTGTCGCCGACCAATCACTTCTGAGCCCGCTGGTCGCGAAATAGATGCAGGCACTGAGATGCCAAACAGTCGAACAAGCAATCAGCGCAATCGAAAGCGCGCGTGTAGAAACTCGACCTCGAAGAATAGTATCATGTGATGTGTTCATAATGTTTTTGACAGTGTACCTCACAAATGCTCACGCGCAATCGGCCTAACATTGTATTCTGCGACTCTCTTGGTGTCTGTTTGTCGCCATATTGGTGTGGCAGGAAATTGTCGGAGATGGAATCGTCTGTCAAGCAATGATTTCTTTCGACCCTCAGTCATCCGTGTCGCCGAACTTGGAAGCAACGCGACAGCGGCCCAAGGCGCGGCTCCAGCCCAATCCCAAGGCCCCGCTCCGCGAGCAGATGCGGGAGGTGATGCGTTTCCTGCACTATTCTCCCCGGACAGAGGAGACCTACTGGCAATGGACCGAGCGGTTCCTCCGCTTCCACCGGCGACCGGGCGGGGATACCGGCGGGCCGGCCGTCTGGCGTCATCCACGCGATCTGGGCGCGGAGGAGGTCGTGGCGTTCCTCGGCCATCTGGCATCGGAACGTGAAGTCGCGGCGGCGACGCAGAACCAGGCGTTGAACGCGCTGGTGTTCCTCTACGGCGAGGTGCTGCACCTTCCTTTGGGGCAGTTGGACGACTTTATCAGGGCGCGGCGGCCGGCCCGGTTGCCGGAGGTGTTGAGCCGGACGGAAGTCGGACAAGTGCTCGAGGCGGTGGAACCGGAGCACTCGTTGGCGCTTGCGCTCCTCTACGGCACGGGTCTGAGGCTGATGGAACTGCTGCGGCTGCGGGTGAAAGACGTGGACATCCCCCGGCGGCAGATCGCCGTGCGGGACGGAAAAGGTGCCAAGGACCGGATGACGATGGTGCCCGAGACGTTGGTCGACCGCTTGGGCAGGCACTTGGAGGCGGTGCGGGCGCAGCATCCGGCGGACCTCGCGGCGGGCTATGCCGGGGTGTTCTTGCCGGATGCCTTGGCCCGCAAGTATCCGCAGGCACCGCGGGAATTGCCGTGGCAGTGGGTGTTCCCGGCCAGGTCCTTCACCTCCGGCCGGTCGCGGCCGGATGCGCCGCCGCCGGGTTCGGGCCGGCGATGGCGGCATCATGTGCTCCCGGAGACCTTGCAGCGGGCGATGAAGGTGGCGGTGCTGAAGGCGCGGATCGTGAAACGGGCGACGCCGCACACGTTGAGGCATTCCTTCGCCACGCATCTGCTCGAAGCGGGCACGGACATCCGGACCTTGCAGGAGCTGCTCGGCCATAGCGATGTCGCCACGACCCAGATCTACACGCACGTCATGCAGCGGCCGGGGATCGGCGTGCGCAGTCCGCTGGATGGATGATTGCCCGCCAAAGAGACGGCTGCCTGCAGGTGGCGACGTGAGGGAGATCCGGCTCTCCGGTTCTGGCATATCTCCATGAGGATGGAGATCCGGGTCCTTGTGTCCTTGGGACTTCGTCGACGGGCTGACAGGGGCGCATCTTGACACTGCCCACGCGACGGAGCGGGTGGCGTTCGGAGCGCCGCTTTTTAAGCGGCCGGTGGCGGGCCAGGCTGCGACCAGCCGGTTGGAAACCGGCGCTCCCGGGGGCAGTGTCAAGATGCGCCCGGCTGACTGGAGGCCAGGCCGCGTGGTAGCGGCCGCGCTCGGGGTCAGAGAGCCTTCGTCGCGGCCATGCCGGCTTTCCGCGTGGTGAGCTGGATGAGGTCGAGCAGGATGTGCTGGGCCTCCTTGAGCGGCACGTCGGACGCGACACCGCTTTCTTCGGGGGCGTCTTCCTCGCCGTCGAGGTCGGTCTTGGACGGAGCGGGGGCAGGCGCCTCGCTCGCCGCGGCGACTTCGGTGCTGGCCGCAGCCGGAGTCTTCGCGGCCTTGTCGGCCTTGAGCTTGCGCTCGTCGGCCTTGCTCACGGCGATGACGACCTTGTTGGTCATCGGCGCAGGTAGGCCGGGTTGGTCGGCGACCTTGAGGGTGATCTCGTAGGCGGTCGGCTGGACCTCGTGGCGGGCGGCGAGCTCTTTCTTCCGGGCCTCGACGCGGGCCTTGTCGGCGGCCTTCTCGGCGAGACGCTTCTGCTCGTTGAGCGAGACCGTCTTGTCGGCGATCATCTTGCGGTAGCGGTCGACATCCTCGCGGACGTACTCGAAGTCCTTGTCCTTGGCGACGCGGGCGGCGGAGCGCTTGGTGAGCTCGCCGAGGAGCGGTTGCACGCGGTCGAGCTTGTCGAACTTGGCGCCCGGGATGACGTCCCAGGCGAGCGCGTTCTCGAGCGATGTCTCGCCGACCTCGGCGTAGCTGTTGATACCGGGCAAGGCGATATCGGGGGTCACGCCCTTGAGCTGCGTGCTGCCGCCGCTGGCGCGGTAGAACTTGCGGATGGTGACCTTCACGGCACCGGGGTTCTGGGCCCCTTTCAGGTATTGGTTCAACTCCTGGACGGTCTGCACGGTGCCCTTGCCGTGGGTCGACGAATCGCCGACCAGCACCGCGCGGCCGTAGTCCTGCAGGGCCGCGGCCACGATCTCGCTCGCGCTCGCGCTGAAGCGGCTGGTGAGCACGACCAGCGGTCCGTCGTAGGCGATGCTGTCGTCGCGGTCCTCGTCGACCTGGATGCTGCCGTCGTAGTTGCGGATCTGGACGACGGGGCCCGACTTGATGAAGAGGCCGGCGAGGTTGATGGCCTCCTCGAGCGAGCCACCGCCGTTGCGGCGCAGGTCGAGGACGATGCCTTCGGCACCCTCGGCGGTGAGCTTCTTGAGCAGCTTCGCGACGTCGCCGGTGGTCGTCTTGCCCGACCCGCGTTGGCCGCCGATGGAGAAATTCGCGTAGAAGCTGGGCAGGTCGATGACGCCGACGCGCTTGGTCTTGCCGTTGTCGGCGGGCAGCTCGACCAGTTTCCCCTTGGCTTCGGAATCTTCGAGCTTGATCTCGTCGCGGATGATGGAGACGACCTTTCGGACGGAGGAATCGGCGCCGGTCGGGATGATCGAGAGGCGGACCTCGCTGCCCTTCTCGCCGCGGATCTGGCCGACGACCTTGGTGAGCTTCTCGTCGATCACGTCCACGAACTCGCCCTTGCCCTGCGCGACGGCGACGACCTTGTCGCCGACCTTGATCTGCTTGCTCTTCTCGGCCGGGGTCCCGGGCCGGATCTCCTTGATGACGGTGTAGCCGTCCTCGGACTGGAGCGTGGCGCCGATGCCGAAGAGGCGGAGGTTCATGCTCATCGAGAACTGGTCGAGCTCGCGCTTGCCGAGGTAATCGGTGTGCGGGTCGTAGGCGTGCCCGAGCGAATCGAGCCAGAGCTGGAGCACCTCGTCGGACTCGAACTGCTTCAGGTTCCGCAGCGTCCGCTGGTAGCGGCGGGCGAGCTTCTTGACGATCTCGTCGTGCTGGCTCGCGGCGAGGCGGACCTCGACCTGCGGCATCGTTGCCTTGACGCGCTGCTCCGGCTTGCCCTTGGCCGCCTCGAAGCGGGCCTTGGCGAACTGCGCGAGATCCGCGGCCTTCTCAGGGCTGAACTTGTTGGTGAGCGACGTGGTGAGGCGGTCGAACGTCCCGGCCACGAGGTTGGTCCGGAACAGCTCGCCGAGCGGCTTGGTGTCGCCTTCGTTCAGCTTCTCCGACAGGTACTCGTACCGCAGGCGGTCCTGCCAGAGCTTCTGGGCCTGCTGGAGGTCCTTGGCCCGGGCGGCGTCCTTGCGGTTGACCAGGTACGTCTCGTCGGCGGCGGTGAACGCGAACTTGCCGGTCTTCAGCTGGTCGATGACGAGCGCGTACGACTGGTCGAAGCGAGTGAGGAAGCGGTTGAAGATGTCGTAGGCCGCGGAGGTGTCGCCTTGGCGGAAGGTCAGGTCGTCCAGGGTGGATCGGACGGGCGCGAACTCGTCGAGGTCGGTCTGGAGAAAATACAGCTTCTGCGGATCGAGCGCGTCGATGTAGCGGTCGAACATCTTCTCGCCGATCTCCCGGTCGAATTTGTGCCGGGTGTAATGCATGCTCTGCAGGAAGCGCGCGACCGTCTTGGACACGCGGCTGTCGTCGGCGCCCGCTTCGAGCTTGAGCGGGTTGGTGTACTTCGCGGCGATCGCGAAGACGTTGGTCCCCGATGGGTCGGCCGAGACCGCCGGCTTGGCGGGAGCGACGGGCTGGGTGGAGGGTGCCTCGGCGGCCTTGAGCAGCGAGGCGACCAGGAAGAACAGAGAAAACAGCCGGAGTCTCATGCGGAGCGAATATGCGATGTGCGGACTGAGACGCCAGCCGGGACTTGCCGTTCAAACCATCCCCGCGGGCAGGAATGACGGATCAGGACGCCACAGGGCACCCCGCGGGCGGCATCGTTGCCGGCGGACGACGATACTGCGGGTCAGGTCACGGCCGAGCCGCGTTCACTTGCTGCACGAACAACTCTTGTTGTCGTTCAGGGAGGCGACCTTGGCTGCGAGGTCGCCGAGCTGGCCACGCAGACCGGCCACCGCTGCGCGGGCGGAGTCATCGATGACCCGGGTGATCTCTTTCAGTTTGGCGAGTTCCACCTCCAGGCTGCTGAGTTGGGTCTCCAACGAATGGATCCGGCTCTCCTTCGATTGCAGGTCCGCCTGTTGTTCCTGTACCGCGCGGACCAAGACCGGGACAAGGCGGGTGTAGTCCAGCAGCCAGAAGTCCTTGGCGTCGTCGACCGGCGGATAGACGGCTTCGGGGACGGCCGGGACCATTTCTTGGGCGATCAAGCCGACGGTCGGGATGGGGTCGGCATCGAGCGCTACGCGGCCGTTGCCGAAGAGTTGCCCGGTGTGCAGCAGATAGCGTTTGGGGCGCAGGCGGCTGATCAGCCCGACGCCGCCCTCCAAAGGACGCGGTTGGCTGATGAGGCGGGCGTCCGCCGGAGAAAGGGTGGCCGTCCAGCCCGGGCTCTTGGCGGAGGCTTCGATTGCAGGTGCAGCCGCAGCGGGCGCTGCTGGTGCCGGGTCCGCCGCCTGGAGGGATGTCCAGAGCGCGAACGCGACGATGCCGATGGCGCGGCCGGCGGAGCGGACGGATCCAGAAACGACAGTCGACCTCGGGGTGGAGCCATCGAGGTTTGGAGTATTGTGAGATCTCATACGGGCAATGGGATTGTGGGAACTGTGGACGACTTTGCTTATCAGACCGATGTTGGCAAGGGCGCATCGGGCATCGGCAAATGGGGGCTTGCCAGCAACTTCTCTTCGGTTAGCGTCCGCGTCTCTTTCCATCGGAAATCCGGGCAGATACACGAACTTTCAAGGCTTATGGCAGTCAACGCGAACGACCTCCGCAAGGGCACGGCGATCACCTACAACAACGACGTCTGCGTCGTGCTCGAGGTGACCCACCGGACCCCGGGCAACCTGCGCGCCTTCGTGCAAGCCATCCTCCGCAGCATCCGCACCGGCAAGTCGATGGACGTGCGGTTCAGCTCCACCGAGAAGGTCGAGACCGTGCCGCTGATGACCTACAAGATGGAGTTCAGCTACAAATCCGGCGAGGACTACGTCTTCGTGAACCCGGAGAGCTTCGAGGAGGTGACCGTGACGCCCGAACTGGTCGGCGACGCCAAGAACTACCTCGTCGAGAACGCCATGGTCACCATGACCTTCGTCGAGGAGAAGGCCGTCCAGGTCGAGATCCCGCCCAGCGTCATCCTGACCGTCACCGACGCGCCGGAAGGCATCCGCGGCGACTCCGCCAACAACGTCCAGAAGACGGCCACGCTCGAGACCGGTGTCCCCGTGCTCGTCCCGCTGTTCATCAAGACCGGCGAGAAGATCAAGGTCGACACCCGCACCGGGAAATACATGGAGCGGGCCTGACCCGTCCCGCAGGCCACGACGAGACTCCGGTCGGAGTCCCGACGACAAAGCCCGCTGCGAAGCGGGCTTTTCCATGTCGACGGCGCGTCCCGTAGAGCGGTGCCTTGCGTCAGCGTCCGCGCAACCGGTGGATGATCCGCGGCAAAACTTCCGCCACCTGCTCGACCTCGGCGGCCGTGTTCTCCCGGCCGAGCGAGAAGCGGACCAGTGCGTTGGCTTCCGCAGGCGGCACGCCCATGGCCTTCAGCACATGGCTCGGCTCCAAGGAG
>JBBRQL010000238.1:0-6441 GCA_038226425.1 Verrucomicrobiota bacterium | reverse complement strand
TGCTGCTCCAGCACGCGGCGGCCAACCAAGCGCCGGACAAGGAGAACACCTTCCGCTTCAAGTGGCAGGGCCTCTTCTACCTCACGCCGAACAAAGAGGCCTACATGGCGCGCCTGCGCATCCCAGGCGGGCAGCTCCACAGCTTCCAGCTCCGCGAGCTCGCCGACATCGCCGACCGGCTGACCAGCGGCTACGTCCAGGTCACCACGCGCGCCAACCTGCAGATGCGGCTCATCCAGCCGAAGGACACCGTCGAGTTCGTCCGCCGCGTCCAGGGCATCGGACTGCACACGCGCGGGTCCGGCGCGGACAACATCCGCAACCTCACCTGCGACCCCACGAGCGGCGTGGACCCGGACGAGCTCATCGAGACGCTGCCGCTCACGCACGCGCTCGGTCAGCTCATCCTGAACCACCGCGAGTTCTACGACCTGCCGCGCAAGTTCAACATCGCCTTCCACGGCGGCGGAAAGATCTCGACGGTCGAGGACACCAACGACATCGGCTTCAAAGCGGTCCGCGTGCAGAACACAGGTGGCCCGTCCGCAGCGAGGTCCGACACGCCGCCCGTAGGAGGGCAGGCTTCCAGCCTGCCAGGCCCAGCGGGCTTCCAGCCTGCCGACGGATCGCTCCTCACCGACCAAATCGCGGAGGGCGTCTACTTCCGTGTCGCGCTCGGCGGAGCGACCGGCCACAAGACCTTCGCCCGCGACCTCGGCGTGCTGGTGAAGCCCGACGAGGTTCTGAAGGTCACGGCCGCCTTGCTCCGGGTCTACATCGCCAACGGCAACCGCGGCGACCGCAAGAAAGCGCGCCTCAAGCATCTGCTCGAGACCTGGACGCTCGACCAATATCTCGCCGCGACGGAGAAGCTGCTCGGCCACCCGTTGCTGCGGATACCAGTCGGGTTGCAGGTTGCAGGTTGCAAGTTGCAGGTTGGAGACGCGGCCTCCGCCCAACCTTCGACCTTCAACCTTCAACCTTCAACCGCCCCACATCCTCATCCTCACATCGGCGTCTTCGCGCAGAAGCAGCCCGGCTTGAACTGGATCGGCGCGGCCGTCCCGGTCGGCCAGCTCACGGCCAAGCAGATGCGCCGTCTCGCGGAGATCGCGGACCTCTATGGCTCCGGCGAGATCCGCCTGACGGTGTGGCAGAACTTCGTCCTGCCGAACGTCCGTGACGCCTATGTCGAGACCGCCAAGAAGGCACTGCTCAAGGTCGGGTTCGACTGGCGGCAATCGAACCTCAAGAGCGGCTTTATCGCCTGCACCGGCAGCTCCTACTGCAAGTTCGCCGGCGCCGACACCAAGGGCCACGCCATCGAGCTCATGCGTTGGCTCGACCAGCGCGTCACGCTCGACCAGCCGGTCAACATCCACCTCACGGGCTGCCCGAATTCCTGCGCCCAGCACTACATGGGCGACATCGGCCTGCTCGGCGCGAAGGTGAAGGTCGGCGGCGAGACGGTGGAGGGATACCACGTCTTCGTCGGCGGCGGCTTCGGCGACAAACAGGCGGTCGGACGCCAGATCTTCACCGGCTTGAGTTTCGCGGCGCTCAAGCCGGCCTTGGAGACGATTCTAGACGGCTATCTGGAGCACCGCCGACCGGCCGAGTCGTTCCAGTCGTTCACCACCCGGCACGACCTCGGGAAACTTCAGGAACTGCTCGGCACCTGATCCACGCGAAGCACCGGCCCGCACCTCGCGATCCATCATGTCCGCCCAACCTGAACCCGATCCCCTGCGACACGACCGCGGAGGTCCAGGTGCCGATGGCATGGGCACGCTGATCGACACGTTGATCAACGAGCAGCGCCGCCTCACCGCGGTGGAGAAGTTCTCGCGGGCGCACACCGGACACGACAGGCCGGCCGATGGGACGACCTATCGCGACCTGATCCCGCTGACCGCACCGCGGCCTGGCGAGCAGTACGCCTTCGAGGTGGACCTCGACCGCTGCTCCGGCTGCAAGGCCTGCGTCACCGCCTGCCATTCGCTGAACGGCCTCGACGAGGACGAGTCGTGGCGCGAGGTAGGGTTCTTGGTGGGCGAGGAGCTAGTGCCTTTGAACGCGGCGGTGGGCGGGAAAGCGGGAAAGCCAGAAAGCGGGAAGACAACAACCCCGCCGGCGCGCCCTTCCGTTTACTCACCTGCCAAGGGAAACAAGGTCATCCCGCTCCAGCAGACGGTCACCACCGCGTGCCATCACTGCGTCGAGCCCGGATGCCTGCTCGGTTGTCCCGTGCTCGCCTACGACAAGGACCCGGTCACCGGCATCGTCCGGCATCTCGACGACCAGTGCATCGGCTGCAGCTATTGCATCCTCAAGTGCCCGTACGAAGTGCCGAAATACTCGGCGAGCCGCGGCATCGTGCGCAAATGCGACATGTGCCAAGGCCGGCTCGCGGAAGGCGAGGCCCCCGCCTGCGTCCAAGCCTGCCCGAGCACGGCGATCCGCATCACGCTGGTGAAGGGGGGGAGCAGGGGAGAAAGGGAGAAAGGGAGCAGAGGAGATCCCACCCCTGCCCCCTTGCTCCCTCTCACCCCTGCTCCCCTGCCCCCTCTCACCCCTGCCAATCCCTGGCTTCCTGATTCACCGCGGCCGGAGATCACGCTGCCGACGACGCGCTATCTCACATCGAGACCGGGCGCCGCTCTCCGCGCCGCCGACCATTCCCGGCCGAAGCCGCAACATGCGCACTGGCCGCTCGTGCTCATGCTCGTGCTCACGCAGGCCGGCATCGGCGGATCCGTCGCCGTCGCGCTGATGTCGACCGGAGGGACGGCTCCGATGAAGGCCCCATGGCTCGCGACGGTGTCGTTCGCGCTGTTCGTCGCCGGACTCTTGGCGAGCGTCTTCCATCTCGGCCAACCGACGAAGGCATGGCGCGTGTGGATGGGCTGGCGGACGAGCTGGCTCAGCCGCGAGGCCATCGCCCTGAACGCCTTCGCCGGTGCCGCGTCCGGTGCCTTGGCGTTGCTGTGGGCTGGCAAAGTAGCGCAGGTGTCCCGCCTGCCTCCGCAACTCGCCGAGCTGCTCACCAAGGCAGGCGAGACGCCTGCGCTACTCTGGGGCGCCCCGGTCGTCGCGCTCGGACTGGTCGCGTTGTTCGCGCAGGCGATGGTCTACGCCGACACGCACCGGGAGTTCTGGCGCATCGGAGTGACCGCTCCGCGCTTCCTCGGTTCAGCGGTCGTGCTCGGATCCGCGCTCGCGTTGGCGATCATGCCGTCCGCATCGCTCGCGGTCCTGCTCATCGGCGCGAACCTCTGCAAGCTCGCCCTCGACATCTCGGTCCTGAAGCACGGCGATTCGGATTCCGAAGTCTGGACGCAACTGCGCCGCACCGCGTCGCTCCAGCGCGGCGCGCTGCGGCCGATGCTCGCCGTCCGGATCCTCGCCGGGGTGGCCGGTGGGCTCCTCCTCCCGTTCGCGATCGCGACCGGGGCCGTGGCACCGGCATGGGGCATCGCGGTCTTCACGGTCTGCCTGCTCGGAGAAATCGCCGAGCGGCTCCTGTTCTTCACGTCCGTCTCGCCGGACAAGATGCCGGGCATGCCATGACGGTCGGTGTCGCGGCGTAGGCAGCCTGAACCGGTCTGCCCCGCAGGTCATCGTCGGGGCGCGGTCGTTGCATCAACGACATCCCGCCGTGCCTCCGAGGCATTGCCGCGCTGCTCCCCGCGCCGGCATCGTCCGCGGGTCGTCCCGCGGCACGTAGTGTCCTCCATGGACCACCGCGCTCCGGCGTCGTGAGAAGTCTCATGAAGGCCGCGCGCAAACTCATGGACGCCATCGCGTCGACGCCTAGGGTCCACGGGACTGCCACAATCTATGAGCCACCGAATCCGTTTCGCCGTCGCCTGCTTGGCGGCGCTCTTCCTGTCGGCCGCCGTCCAAGCGGCGGACCCTCTTCGCGTCTTCATCCGCGCCGGAGTCAAGACCCACGGCCCGGACCAGCACGACCATCCGCGCTTCCTCGGCGAGTGGACCCGGCTGCTCGGCGAGCGCGGTGCCAAGGTGTCCGGCTCGATGGAGTTCCCGACCGCCGCGCAGCTCGACGCGACGGACGTGGTGGTCGTCTTCGCGGCGGACGGCATGAAGATCGTCGGCGAGGAGCGCGCGCGCTTCGAGAAGTTCCTCCAGCGCGGCGGCGGCCTGGTGGTGCTGCACGACGGCGTGGTCGCCGGCGACCAGCACGAATGGGCCAAGAAGGTCCAGGGCGGCTCGTGGCGCTGGGACGGCGACAAGAAGACGAAGTGGATCGAGGGCGAGGTCGGCCTCTACTTCGTGGACCCGGAGCACCCCATCACCAAGGGCGCGTCCAATTTCGACTGGAAGGACGAGGTCTACAACCAGCTCGACATGTCGCCCGACGTCCACGTGCTCGCGCAGAGCTTCGTCGACGTCTTCAACATCTGGCCGCAGATGTGGACGTACGAGAAGACGTGGGAAGGCGGCAGCACGCCGTACCGCGCGTTCGTGAGCATCCCGGGCCACGAGCACGCATCGTTCCAGACGCCTCATTATCGCGCGCTCCTGCTCCGCGGCATCGCGTGGGCCGGCAAGCGCGCGGACACCGACGAGTTCTGCAAGCCCGAGGAGCTCGCGTCGCTCAAGTATCCCGCCGGCGGGCCCAAGCCGGCCAAGGAAGCGGTGAAGACCTTGCAGCTCCATCCCGAGTTCAACGTCACGCTCGCGGCCGACGAGAACGTCGCCGAGAAGATCATGTCGCTCGACTGGGATCCCCGCGGCCGGATGTGGGTGGTCGAGACGCCCGAGTACCCGGGCGGCCTCGACGTGAACAAGAACGACTTCAAGGCCTACTGGAACCGCGCCCAGGACCCGGCGAACTTCCCCGTCGGCGGCAAGCAGCCCCGCAAGCCCAAGGACCGCATCTCCATCCTCGAGGACACGGACGGCGACGGCGTGATGGACAAGAAGACCGTGTTCGCCGACGGCCTCCAGCTACCCACCTCGCTGGTGTTCTACAAGGACGGCGTGATCGTCGCCCAGGCGCCCGACATCTTGTGGATCCGCGACACCGACCATGACGGCGTGGCCGACAAGGTCGAGACGCTCTACACCGGCTGGGGCACGTTCGACACGCACGCCGTGCTGAACAACTTCCGCTGGGGCCCGGACGGCTGGGTCTACGGCACGGTCGGCTACACCCGCGGCCACGTGAAGTCCGGCGATGGCAGCAAGGACTTCGGCGACATCGCGGCCGGTGTGTACCGCTTCCGTCCCGACGGCTCGATGATCGAGCAGATCGCCGCCGGCGGCTGCAACACCTGGGGCTGCGAGATCGCGCCCGACGGCGAGATCGTCTTCACCACCGCGACCTGCGGCGAACCGATCTGCCACGTCGTCATCCCCGAGAAGGTGCTCGCCCGCGGCCAGGTCGGCGGCATGAAGGCCTTCCTCAACATCATCGAGGAGAACAAGATCTACCCCGCCTTCGACGAGAAGCGGCAGCCGTACGTCCAGATCGACTGGGTCGGCGCATGGACCGCCGCGGCCGGCGCGTGCATCTACGACGGCGGCGCGTGGCCGGCGAAGTGGGCGCCCGAGGACCGCTATTCGTTCTTCATGGGCGAGGCCACGCGGCAACTCTACCACCACGAGTTCCTCGACCCGAAAGGCGCGACCTACCAAGGCCGCAAGGAGGACGGCCGCAAGCAGACCGAGTTCCTCGCCAGCACCGATTACTGGTTCCGTCCGATCCACAGCCGCGTCGGTCCCGACGGCGCGATCTACCTCGTGGATTTCTACAACCAGATCGCCACCCACAACGACACCCGCGGCCCGGCCCACGGCGCCCGCAACGCCGCCACCCGTCCCGACCGCGACCACCATTTCACCCGCCTCTGGCGCATCCAGCACAAGGAGGCCAAGGCCTTGCCCGCATACGCGCTCGACACCAAGGACCCCGCCGGCCTGGTGAAGATGCTCGCGCATCCGAACGGCTGGGTGCGCACCACGGCCAACCGCCTGCTCAACGAGACCCGGCCCGCGGCGGCCGCCCCGGCGCTCGCCACGATGCTCAAGACCGGCCCTACAAAGTACGCCCGTATCCAGGCGCTCCAATCGCTGAACAACCTCGGCCGCCTCGACGACGCGATGATCGTCGCCGCGCTCAAGGATACGGACGGCGCCGTCCGCAAGAACGCCGCCCGCTTGGCCGGCGAACGCGGTTCCGCCGATGCCGGGGCCACGAAGGCGATCGAAGCGATGCTGGGCGACCCCGACGGCCGCGCGAAGATCAACGCGCTGTCCGCGCTCGGCTCGCTCCCCGCGACGCGCGAGATCGCCGGCGCGGTGGTCGCCGCGTGGCCGGGCTTGAAGGACAAGTGGCTCGAATCCGCCGCCGTCGGTGCCGCCGCCAAGGACCCGTTGCTCTATCTCGAAGCGGTCCTCGGCACGAAGGATCCG
>JBBRQL010000237.1:0-6465 GCA_038226425.1 Verrucomicrobiota bacterium | reverse complement strand
CCGGCGCTGGGCGGCGCAGATCGCGCTCAACCTGGCGCTCATCGCCGCGGTCTTCCTCGGCGCGGCCTACCTCGGGCGTCATCCCCAGGCTTGGTTGCCCGAGGTCTTGCGCGCGCCCACGGGCCATCGGTCCGTCCTCTGGCTCGCGGCCGTGGTGCTGGCGATGCCGATGTTCGTCGCGACCTTCCGCAAGCTCCAGGCGCTGGGCCTGCTCGTCGCGGAGCTGGCCGTGGCGGAGACGGCCGCCGGCGAGCGGACCGCCGCGATCCGGAGCATCGTGGCGCAGGCCATCCCGATGACCGGCCTCGTGGCGCTCGTGTTGTTCGGGCTCGCCCTGAGCTCGGCGCTGCTGCCGCCGTGGAAGGTGCTGGTGGTGCTCTTGACCGTCGTGGCGCTCCTGACGTGGCTGCTTTGGCGGACGTCGGTGCGGCTCTACTCGAAGGCCCAGATCGCGCTCGAAGAGACGCTGGCCCGGCCCCCGGAACGTCCGGACAACGGGACCCCGCAGGTCGCCAGCCTGGTCCTTGAGGCCGACCTCGCATCGGTCGCGATCGCCGATGCCTCGCCCGGCGCGCGGAAGCTCATCCGGGAGCTGGCGTTGCGCACGCGGACCGGAGCGAGCGTCGTCGGCATCGAGCGCGCTGGATCGACGGTCATCAATCCCGGCCCGGACGAAGAGCTGCTCCCGGGCGACCAGGTGCTGCTGCTCGGGAACCCGGCCCAGCTGGAGGCGGCCCGGACGTTGTTCGGATGCCCGCCGACCGATGGCGCCCGCTGACCCGGGGAGGACCGTTCAGCCCATGAACGGGCGCATCTCGGCGAGCATCTTGGGCACGCGCACGAACGGGTCGTCCTTCAGCTCGTATTCCAGCGCGACGAAGCCCTGGTAGGCGGCGTCGCGGAGCAGCTTGAACATCCTGGCGTCGTCACGCGGCTCCTCCTTCGTCTGGCCGCGACGGGTCATCTTGCCCTTGAACTGCACGTTGACCGCCCACGGCGCGATCTTCGCGAGGTCGCCGTAGGGGTCTTCGGTGTGGAAGTTGCCGGTGTCGAGGTTGATCCCGACCCACGGGGACTTCACCGCGCGGACGATCTCCACCAGGTCGTCGGCCTCGGCGACGATGCCGCCGTGGTTCTCGATGCCGAGGAAGATCCCGGCCTTGCCGGCGGCCTCGCCGCATTCCTCGAGCGCGGCGATGCAGTGCTTCTTGGCCTCGTCCTTGGTGACGTCCTTCGGCGGCCCGCCCGCGAACACGCGGATGTGGGGCGCGCCGAAGATCGCCGACTTGCGGATCCACTCCTTCACGTGGGCGACCTCCTTGTCGCGTTGCGCGCCGTTCGGATGGCAGAAGTTGTTGCCCACCGCGGTGCCGCTCACGGTCACGCCGCGGAGATGCGCGTGGCGCCGCAGCTCGGCGAGGTAGGTGTCGGTCACGTTCTCCGGGAAGTAATAGCTGTTGAGCTCCGCGCCCTCGACGCCGTGGTCGGCGCAGTAGTCGACGAACTTCAGCATGTCCATGCCGTCGCGCAGGCCGTCCTTCGTGCCCTTGACGTCGCTGCGGAAAGAATACGCGGCCAAGGCGAGGCGGAGACGGGCCTTGCCGCCGCGCGCGAACGGTCCGACCGCATGGGCGAACGGAAAGACGGCGGCCGAAGCGGCGAGGGATCCTAGGAACGTGCGGCGGGAGAGCATGGGCGGACCGTAGGGCCGGCATATCGGTTCTTCAATGTCGCTCACCGGAATTTCGATTCACGCGTCGAGCGTGCCGGCCCCGACGCTGGGCGCATGGAAACGGTCATCGCTTGCGGTCTTGTCTCGGTCCAGGTCGTCGCCCTCGTGTAGGCGGCCGATCTCATCGGCGGGTTCTTCCACTGGCTCGAGGACGCCTACGGCGACCCGGACATGCCGGGGCTCGGACCGCGGGTCATCCGTCCGAACATCCTGCACCACCACCATCCCCGGTTGTTCCTCAAGAACAACTGGTGGCAGAGCTCGTGGGACCTGCTGCTGGTGGCGGCGGTGGGCGTCGTGGTCGCCTGGTGGACGGGCGTGCTGACGTGGAGGGTGGGGCTGTTCGCCGCGCTGACGGCCAACATGAACCAGTTCCACAAATGGGGCCACGGCACCCGCAACGAGAACGGCCCGGTCGTCTCGTTCCTCCAGGACTTGCGCGTGCTCCAGTCGGTCCGCCAGCACTCGCGCCACCACACCGACCCGAAAGATTCCGCGTACTGCGTGATCACCGATGTCATCAACCCGGCCTTGGACCGCATCCGGTTCTGGGCCACCCTTGAATCGTTCATCTGGAAGACCACGGGCATCCGCCGGCGGCCCGACACTTCTGTCCGGGGCCAAGGACCGGCTCCGCAGTGGGTCTCCCGGATCACGACGCACAGGAACTGACCATGAGACCGACCCGCAACTACCCGCTCCTGCTGATCAGCCAGTTCCTCGGGGCTTTCGGCGACAACGCCATCCTCGCCGTCATCGTCGGCCAGCTCACCCTGATGCAGAAGGCCGGCCAGATCACCCAGGAAGAGCTGCGCCAGCGGGGCACGATCTACACGAGCATCCTGTTCATCCCGTACGTGCTGCTCGCGCCGCTCGCCGGCTACCTCAACGACCGCCACGCCAAGACCTCGTGGCTGCGCGGCGGCAATCTGCTCAAGCTGCTCGGAACGCTGGTGTGCGGCCTGAGCATCTGGTTCGGCTACTCGTGGCAGGCCGTGGGTTACTTCATCGTGGGCATCGGCTCCACGTTCTACGGACCGGCCAAGTACGGGATCCTGCCGGAGATCCTGCCGCGCGACCGCCTGGTGAAGGCCAACGGCACGGTCGAGCTGCTCACCTTGCTGGCGATCCTCTTCGGCGCCATCGGCGGCGCGCTCATCGTGGACCGCTTGTCGCTGACCGCCTGCTACGGCGTGCTGATCGGCATCTTCGCCGCTTCGTTCGCGCTGAACCTGCTCATGTCGCCCACGCCGGCCAACCCCGACGTCGAGCTCCGCGCGAGCGTCGGCGAGTTCTTCGGGCATTTCCGCGGGTTGCTCACCGCGGCCCGGCTCGGGAAGGTGCTGCTCGGGACCGCGCTCTTCTGGGTCTGCGGCGCGGCGATGAAGATCAACTTCCAGCCCTGGGGCCTCGACGTGCTCAAGCTGCCGGACAACACCCAGATCGCCCTGCTCGGCCTCTGGCTCAGCGTCGGCGTGATGGCCGGGAGCATCGCCGCCGGTATGATGTACAAGGTCGGCGACCTGCGGCACACACGCCGGGCGGGCTTCGCGTTGGCGGCTTTCTTGGCGCTCCTCTTCGCGGTGGAACCGCTGGGCCTCGGCGCGCTCGGACGGACGGCCATCGAGTCCGCTGGACCGGCCGGGACCAAGACCGTGGTGCTGGCGGTGTTGCCCGTGGTGATGTTGTTGCTCGTCGCCTCGGGCGTGGCGGCGGGATTGTTCCTCATCCCGCTCAACGCGGCGCTCCAGGCCGAATCGGACCCGCAGAAGCTGGGCAAGACGATCGCTGTGCAGAACTTCTGCGACAACTGCGGGATGATCCTCGCCGGCTTGCTGGTCTTCGCCTGCGTGAAAGCGCACTTCTCGGCGTCGCAGGTCTTCCTCGTGCTCGCCGCGCTGGTGATCGTGGTGGTGGCGTGGCTGAGGATCCCGGCGAAGAAGGAGAACTGAATGGACGAGCCATCCCAACGGGGCGCAGGCGTCCCGCCTGAGTCGGATTTGCCCATGTGGCAGCAGGCGGCGCCTCTCTCGTTCGGAGCGGTGATGATCTGGCTCGTCGTCCTCGGATGGCGGGACCGGCGCGCCGCGTGAGGTCTTGTCGCCGATCTTTCCGATGGATCCCGCTTCCACCGTCTCCGAGATCCTGCCCGGCGTGTACCGCTGGTCGGTCTTCTCGCCGGAGCACAAGGTCGAGCTGACCTCCCACTCGGTCCGCGACGGCCGCTCGTTGCTGGTGTTCGACCCGATCCCGCTCACGGCCGAGGTCTGCGATTGGTTCCCGACGCCTTGCGCGCCGGATGCCGTCGTGCTCACCAACGAGAACCATGAGCGCGACGCGGCGCTGTGGCGGGAACGGTATCCGCTCGCGATCTGGGCCGCGCCCGAGGCCCGGCTCTCCCTGCCCGGCGTGCGGAGATGGGATGCGACGCATTCGCCGTTACCAGGATGGCAGATCGTGCCGTTGCCCGGCGGCGCCGACGGCGAGACGGCGTGGTTCCATGCCGAGAAATCGCTCGTGGTATTCGGGGACGCGCTGGTGAACCTGCCCGATCGGGGACTCGAGGTGCTTCCGGCGAAGTATTGCCGCGACCCGGCTTTGCTCCGCGCCTCGCTCCGGCGTCTGGTCCGCCAGTCCTTCGACCACGCGGTGTTCGCCCACGGCGATCCGCTGCTCGGCGATGCCTCGTCCCGGATCGAGGCGATGCTCGGGACGGACGGTCTTTGATCCGGCGGGTTTCTCGCCTGATTTGCCGAGCCTCGTTCACGTCAGACCTTCGAGCTTGTAGCCGACGCCGTGGACCGTCTTGAGAAAGCGGGGCGTGTCGGGATCCGGCTCGATCTTGGAGCGGAGCGTGGCCATGTGGGTGTCCACGGTCCGCGTGCTCGGGAAAGCGTTCACGCCCCAGGCCACGTCGAGGAACCGTTCGCGCGACACCGGCTCGCCCGGCGTCCCGGCCAACAGCCGCAGCATCGCGAACTCCTTCGCCGTGAGGTGGAGCGGCCTTCCGCCACGCGTCGCGGCGAGCCGGGCGAGGTCGATCTCCGTCTCGCCGAGATGGAGCATCGAAGGCGTCCGGTCGGTGCCGCGCTCAGCGCGGCGGAGCAACGCCCGGACCCGGGCCAGCAGCTCGTCGCCCGAGAACGGCTTCATCAGATAGTCGTCGCCACCGGCGTCCAATCCGCGCACCCGGTCGTCGATGCGTCCCTTGGCCGTGAGGAAGAGGATGGGCAGGGTCCGGCCGACGCGCCGAAGCTCGGCCGCGAGCGCGAAGCAGTCGAGCCGGGGCATCATCACGTCGAGCAGGAGCAGGTCGGGTTGTTCCGCCAACGCGCGCTCCAGACCGCTCGCGCCGTCCGCGGCGACGAGCACGCGATGGCCTTCGCTCCCGAGCAGGTCGGCCAACGCCGTGCGCATCGGCAGCTCGTCTTCGATGATCAGGATGCGGGACATCTGGGGCAGGGGTGGATGATGAATGGTTGAGCGTGGATGGTGACCAGTGACCAGTGATCAGTGATCAATAAACGGTCGGATGTCGGGGTGGAAGATGCCTTCATCGATTTACCGTTCACTACCCGACTGATCACTGATGACTAACCACTGACCTACTGGTCACCTCCGACCGGCGACACTGGGAGCTCCAGGGTGAACGTCGCGCCTTTGCCGGGCACGCTCGCCACGGTCACCTGGCCACGATGCGCCTCGGCGATGCGCTTCACGATGGCCAGGCCGAGGCCGACGCCTTGGGTCTCACGACGCAGCTCCGATCCGCGCCGCACGAACCGCTCGAAGATCCGCGCATGGTCCTCGGGCGGGATCCCCGGCCCTTGGTCTGCCACGCTGATGTAGGCCGTGGGCGTGGTGCCCGGGCCTATCGGGGAGACCGCGGCGAGCTTCCGGATGCGCACGGTGACGACCGCGCCGCGCGGCGAATGTTTCAGCGCGTTGTCGAGCAGGTTCAGCAACGCCCGCTGCACGGCGCGGCCGTCCCAGAACCCGGTGACGGGCGAGGTCGCGGGCGGGACCGTCTCGATCCGCACGCCGCGCTCGGCGGCGGCCGGACCGACCAGTTTCACGGTCTCGGCGACGAGTTGTCCGACGTCCGTCGGGGCAAGCTCATAGCGGTCGCGGCCTTGTTCGATGCCGGCGAAATCGAGCACGTTCTCGACCAAGGCGCCGAGCCTGCGCGTCTCCTGAACGAGGAACCCGGCGTACTCGCGACGCTTTCCATCCTCCTCGACACGTCCGCTGGCAAGCCCTTCGGCGAGCAGCCGCATGCTGGCGAGCGGCGCCCTCAGCTCGTGCGAGACGCTGGAGACGAAGTCGGATTTCTGCTCGTTGAGCTCGATCTGTCGGCGGAACGCGCGGCGCGCCTGCCATCCGCCGAAGCACGCGATCCCGGCGGTCGAGAGGATCATCGCCGCGAACCAGCCCTGCTGCCGCCGCTGCGCCGCGAAGAGCGCCGCCGAGTCGACGAGATGCACACGGACGACGAACTTCGGCCGCGATGGCCAGGCGAAGGGCGGGCCCTCGCTCTTTTGCGATACCTCGTCGGGCCGGAATTCTCCGCCGGCTTCGGCCAAGATCCGCTTCGACCGGTCCTCGGCGCGTGCCACCCAGTCGGCTTCCGGCAACGGCAACGGCACTCCCTCGATCTCGAACGATATCCCGAGCCCGGCCGGCAGCCGAGGCGGTTGCCGTTGTTCGTGGCCGTTGATCGTGGGGCCGGCGAT
>JBBRQL010000236.1:0-6473 GCA_038226425.1 Verrucomicrobiota bacterium | reverse complement strand
GGTCTTCATCCACCCACCCTGCCACTGCACACATATTCCGGCTACACTTTAGTTTAAAATGCTATAGCAACCCTCCGGGTTGCTCAGACAGGCGCCGAGCTGGACCGATGCAGTCGAACGGAGCGCGGACGGTCACGTCCGCGCGGACACCGGTGCCGGAGGTCGACGTCGAGATCGGGACGGGGTCGCCGAACGGAAGGTGCTGCCCACGGGCGGCACTCGCGGACATGACCGTCCGCGCTCCGTTCGCATCGTCCCGGTTGAGCGCTCCGGCTCCGGCGCCTCGGCCCCGGCGTCAGGCTTTCGCCTTCGCCTCGGCCTTCGCTTCGGCCTTCGCGTCCGGCTTGGCCTCGGTACCGGCTTCCGCTGCGGCAGCGCGTTTGGCGAGAATGGCGTCGACGATCTTCTTCATCAGCTCGGGCTTCTCGACCAGCGCCTTGCGGGCGGACTCCTTGCCTTGGCCGATGAGCTCGCCGGCGAACTGGAGCCAGGCGCCCTTCTTCTCGACCACGCCGTGCTCGATGCCGACGTCGAGGGCGCTGCCCTCCTTGTCGATGCCGTGGTTGTAGATGATGTCGAACTCGGCCTCGCAGAACGGGGGCGCGACCTTGTTCTTCACGATCTTCACCTTCACGTGGTTGCCGGTCGCGTTGCCGGCGGCGTCCTTGAGCGTGTCCTTGCGGCGGATGTCGATGCGCACGCTGGCGTAGAACTTCAGCGCCTTGCCGCCGGGGGTCGTCTCCGGGCTGCCGAACATCACGCCGACCTTCTCACGGAGCTGGTTGGTGAAGAGGCAGGTCGTCTTGGCGCGGCTGAGGATGGCGGTGAGCTTGCGCAGCGCCTGCGACATGAGGCGGGCCTGCATGCCCATCGTGGCCATGCCCATCTCGCCCTCGAGCTCGGCCTTGGGCACGAGCGCGGCGACGGAATCGATCACGATGATGTCGAGCGCGTTCGACCGGGCGAGGGTCTCGCAGATGGTCAGCGCCTCCTCGCCGGAATCCGGCTGCGACACGAGCAGGTTGTCGAGGTCGACGCCGAGCTTGCGGGCGTAGGCGGGATCGAGCGCGTGCTCCGCGTCGATGAAGGCCGCGACGCCGCCGGCCTTCTGGGCGTTGGCGATGAGGTGCAGCATCAGCGTCGTCTTGCCGGACGATTCCGGCCCGTAGATCTCGACGATGCGGCCGCGCGGCACGCCGCCGACGCCGAGCGCCAGGTCGATCGCGAGCGCGCCGGTGGGGATGACCTCGATCTGTCGGTGCGAGTTGGCCGCGCCGAGCCGCATGATGGCGCCTTCGCCGAACGATTTCGTGATCGTGGAGATGGCGGCCTCGAGGTCGCGTGATTTGGCGGCGGAGAGCTTGGGCGTCTCGGTGGTCTCGAGCGCCTTGGATTCGGAGGGCTTGGGTTCGACAGATTTGGCGGCCATAAAAGATAGGGGAAAAACGGATGGCGTTTAAGCGATGGGCGCGAGGCTAGGAGCGGAACCGACCAAGTCAATGTGAAGTGGCCCCCAACCGTAGGACCATTTTCTGGCTGGATTGGATCAACCTTCGGGGTCTGGAAAAGCGTCTCAAAGGCATCCGGACCGCATCTCTCTCGAAGATCGCGCATGCCATCAGGCGCGTCCTGCCTCAAGGCGTGGTCCCGGAGATAGGTGTCCTCGTACTTCCCGCTCCGCCACAACCGCTCGATCATCGGGTTGTCCATCCAACACGCCCGGCCGTCCCTGCTCACGGACGTGCCCGCCGATTCCACCGCCTCCATGGCAACCGTCGCCTTGAACGCCGCGCGGTGTTTCTTCCGCTTCGGTCTGGTCTTCATCGG
Source organism: Verrucomicrobiota bacterium (assembly GCA_038226425.1). Taxonomy (GTDB): domain Bacteria; phylum Verrucomicrobiota; class Verrucomicrobiia; order Limisphaerales; family UBA9464; genus CAIVQB01. Next base: position 4,646 of record JBBRQL010000236.1, on the reverse strand, counting down.
TCTGGTCCTTTCTTGGCCGACCAGACCCGCAAAACCATAACTTACCCGGTGTCCCTAAAATCGGGGTCCACTTCAGAGCTCCTCGGCGCCCATCTGGCCATGAGCGAGGTGTACGCGACCGGGTCGAGAAAGGATCCCCGATCCCTCCGCTATGTCCTCCCGCGGCTCCGCGAGGCGGACGCGGCGTATCTCCGCCGGATCGGCTGGGGGTCGGTACGACAATGGGATCGGTGAAACGGATGCGCTCCATCCGGATCGGCACCAGTCTGATGGTGCTCGCCACGGAGCAGTGGCGGATGATCGCGCGCAACGGACCAGCGCGCGTCCTCGCCTGGGCCCTGACGATCGGGGCCGCGGCTCTGCTCCCTTTCGTCTCGGTCGCATCCATGACCGGCCGGGCTTGGGGTGCGACGATCTTCCTCGCGGTGGTCTGCACCTACGGCGCGCACCTTGCCTATGCCTGCGGGCTCCAGCGCCTCGGGCCCTCCCGTGCCGCCACCATCGCCACACTGGAACCGGTGGTTGCCGTGGTCGCGGCGTACTACGCTCGGGGCGAGGGGTTTCCGGCCGTCGGTCTGGCCGGTGCGGCCGCGGTGATCGGCGGGGTGGTCTGGTCGGCGCGGAAGAACTCCGGTGACGATCGCCACGATCGGACCTCGTGAATCCGCGGGCGGACCCATCCTGTGTGGACGTGGTCGGACGATACCGGACGAAGGGGAGACGTTGCTGCCAAGGTCTCCACCTTCAGGCTGGAGAAACGAAAAACCGCGATTTCTCGCGGTTTTTGAAGTTGGTACCGGTGGAGGGACTCGAACCCCCACTCCCTTGCGAGAACCAGATTTTGAGTCTAGAGCGTCTGCCATTTCGCCACACCGGCACCGGGTCACGTCGAGCGCCCGATTGATATGCGGGACCGACGGCACGCTGGCAACCAAAAGCTCGCGGCCATCAACTCTTCGGCCGCGTGGTCAGGCGGCGACACGAAGAGGCGACCGCGTCTGAAGACCGGCTTCAGGCGGCGGCTCGGCGGAGACGGTCGGTGATGCCTGCCCATTCCGGGAGGTCCGGCAGCGCTTCGACCACAATCAGCTCCGCGCCTTCGTCGTCGCAGCGGTGCAGCTCGCCGTAGAAGGCGCGGGCAAAGGCCTCGACGTCGTGCGGGATCACGCTCACATGCGTGAATTTTCCGTCCATCGGGATCTGCGTGTGGGCCAGCACATGGACATCCGCAAACCCTCGGCCCATGGCGCTGAGCCGAGCGAGCAGGTCGGACTCGTCGCGCCATTCTAGGACGACGAGCTTGGCCCGAGGCGAGTAGTGCTTCGCGAGCATCCCGGGACTCCGTAGCGCACCGTCTTCCTTCCGTATTCCACGTTCCGCATGCCGTACTCCGCCCCAAGCGGCGGCGATGGCTTCGGCCGAGATCATCCCCGGGCGCAGCACGCGGGGCTCCGGGCCGGTGACGTCCACGACGGTGCTCTCGATGCCGACGTTGCAATCACCGCCGTCCACGATGAGCGGGATGCGGTCGCCGAGCTGTTTCGCCACGTGCGCGGCGTTGGTGGGCGAGAGCTGGTCGGAGAGGTTGGCGCTCGGCGCGGCGAGCGGGAACCCGCAGGCGCGGATGACCGCCGGCATGAGGGGATGGATGGGCCAGCGCACGGCCACAGTCGGGCCGCCGGCGGTGACGATGTCCGGGATGTGCGCGGCGCGCCGCACGACCAAAGTGAGCGGCCCGGGCCAGAAAGCATCGGCCAAGCGATCCGCCATCGCCGGCCACGCGGAGGCGCACGCCGCGGCCATCGCGCGGGAGTCGACATGCACGATGACGGGGTTGTGGGCCGGACGTCCTTTCGCGGAATAGATCTTCGCGACGACCGCCGCGTCGAGCGCGTTGCCGGCGAGCCCGTAGACGGTCTCGGTCGGCAGCGCGACGACCTCGCCGGCGCGCAGCAAAGCGGCCGCCTTTTCCGCGGCGGCGGCGAACAGCGCGGGCGTGTGTGTGGAGAGGATCTCGGCAGTCATGCGGAACGCGTGCCGATCTCATCACAGACGGCGCGCGATGGACACAGAGGAAGGACGCCCGCCATCGCGCGGTGCTTCCGGGAAAAAAAGCGGGCTTGGTGGTGACATGCCGTCCTCCACCAAGCCCGCCGATGCCGATGCAGCTCCAAGGCCAGGCCTTGGAGCGCCAAACCCGGGTCAGGGCACCACTTGCCCGCGGAGCTCGCCGCCGCCGTTGGCCGCCGTGTGGATGTTGAAGTACGTCTGGCCCGCGGCGATGCCGTCGGCCGTCGCCTGGTCGACAGTCGCCTGGCCCACGAACAGGCCCGAGGTGCCGAGCGTGCCCGAGGGGACCAGCGCGAACTTCACGCCGACCGCGGCGTCCGCGCCGCCCAGACCGTGCAGGTGGTACGCCACCGGCGCGGCCGACAGGTTCTGGTAGCTCACCACGTAGGTGGCCGTCAGGCCGTCCAGCGCGAGCAGGCCCGTGCCGCTGCCCGCCGTCGTCACCGGCGTCGGACGCTCGTTCGCTCCGCTCAGCGACGCCTTGAACAGCTTCACCGTCTTGGTCGCGCCGTCCACGACCCGGAAGAACCCGGCGAACGAGGCCGTCGGGATGGTCGTGGTGCGGGCGGCGGTGGTCTGGAGGTCGATCCACGCGTCGTTGATGCCCAGCTTGCCCTGCACCAAGAACGGCCCGTTGCCGCCGGTCCAGTTGAGCACCACGCCGGACGCCGCGACCGCCGGGGCGGTGAACACGAGCGGACGCACGACATCCACGACCTTCACCAATTGGACGGCGTTGATCGCGGGCTGGTGGCCGTTGCCGGGCTCGGTGGATTCCCAGGTCACCGACAGGTCCAGCGAGCCGTCCGCCGCCGGGCTGACGTTGTCGAACTGGACGTAGTTGCCGCTGGTCGGGCTGGCGGCAGTGGTGCCGCCCATGCGCCGGAACGCCGGGGCCTTCTGGTAAGGCAGCCCGGTCTCCGATCGGCCGTGGTAGACCGGGTAGCTGCCGCCGCCGGTGAGCTCGAAGGCGGTGTCGTACACCGGCGTGAAGTCGAAACCGATGCTGTAGACGAGCACCTGGTACTTGCCGGCCGGGACGTTGTCCAATTTCACATGCACCGGGTCATGGGAGGAGCCGGCATTGATGAAGCCTTGGAAGAGCGCCCCGTCGGCGTCGCCCGTCGTCACCGTGCCGGTGTACCAGGCCTCGGTGCCTTGGGCTCCGCTCAAGGTCACCGGAGTGGCGGCACCGTTGGCATCACGCAACGCCGCAGCATCGAAGGTGAAACCGCCCAAGTTGTTCCAGTTCTCCTGCTGCACGACCCCGGCCACGTCCACGGCGCTGAGCGAGGCCCCGCCGGAGGTGCCGCCGCCGACGAAGTTGATGCCGAGATAAGGCTGGAGGCCCGAGGGATCACCGGGCGAGACGGTCAAAGTCGCCACGTCGCTGGCGGTGTCGATGCCGGCGACGCTGACGATGCATCGGTATTTCTTGCCGCTGTCGGACGGGGCCAGCACCGGTGTGGTATAGGCGCTGCGCACAGCCCCGGGGATGTCCGTCCCGTTGAGCTGCCATTGGTAATACAACGGGCTGCCCGGAGCCTCGGCTACGACGCGGAACGTGGCGCGACCGTTGGCCGACGCCGTCAAGTTGGCCGCTTGCTGCTTGAACGTGACCTTGCCGGCGTCGGGGTTGACGGAGGTGGAGATGCGGTCGCCGCTGAGCACAGGCACCTGGGCGGCGGGCGTGGGGCCGCTCTGGCGGCGCGCGCCGACGTTCAGGTAGACGTCGCCGCCGCCCTGCTTGAGCAGGCCGACCAGCAGGTAGCGTTGGTTGGCGGTGAGCGCAGGCGTCGTGGCGGACACGGCGTCGTCGAAGGCGGCGGTGAGCGGGAACACGCCGAGCGAGACGAGTTTCGCCACGCTCGTGTCGCTGCTGAGGAGCAGCTCGGCCTCGTCGTCGTTGCTCAGGAAGAGGCTGTAGGCGTCGGTCGCGCCCGGCGAGAAGAACGCGCTCAGGCGCGCGCCGTAGTTGTCGGAGAGCGGGGCCTGGTTCAGCTGGAAGCCCTTGACCCATTCGAGGCGGTCGGGCTTGCCGGCCACGTAGTTCGGCGCGGCCGTCAGGTCGGCGACGGTGGTGCCGGTGATGCCGAAGTAGATCTCCTTGGTGGCCCAGCCGTTGACACGCTTCCACGCGGTGAACTGAGCCTTGGTGTCGGGCAGCACGGGCGTGCCGTCCACATCCTGCACGTTGTTGACCGTGACCGTGTAGAGCGTGCCCTCGGTCTGTAGTCCCGTGGTGAGCGAGACGATGCGGGCATCGACAGGGTTCAGCGTGGCCGCGGTGACCTTGACGGTCCCGAGGCTGAAGTTGCCGGGGACCACGCTCGCGGCCTTGAGCGGGCGGGTGAAGGTCAGCGTGACCGTGTCAGGCGAGGGAGAGGCCACGGCGGTTCTCACCGCCGGCGCCGGCGGTTTGGTGCCGGAGTTGACGAGGGCGTCGAGCTGGGTGTCGGTGAGGGCGGGGTTGGTGGCGAGGACGAAGCGGTCGAAGAACATGCCGGCCTCGCGGGTGCCGAGGGTCAGCACCTGCACGACGCCGACGTCGCCCGCGGCCACCGTGTAGGTCCCGG
>JBBRQL010000235.1:0-6474 GCA_038226425.1 Verrucomicrobiota bacterium | reverse complement strand
CAAGCTGCTCGACGCCGGCAACGTCGTGATCGTCGCCGGCTTCCAGGGCGAGACCTCCGAGGGCCAGATCACCACGCTCGGCCGGGGCGGCAGCGACCTCACCGCCATCGCCCTCGCAGCGGCGCTCAAGGCCGACCTCTGCCAGATCTTCACCGACGTCGACGGCGTGTACACCGCCGACCCGCGGCTCGTGCCCGGCGCCCGCAAGCTCCCGGAGATCGCCTACGACGAGATGCTCGAGCTCGCCGGCAGCGGAGCGAAGGTCATGCAGCTCCGCTCGGTCGAGTTCGCCAAGAAGTTCGACGTCGTCTTCGAAGTCCGCTCCAGCCTCAACGACAACCCCGGCACCCTCGTGAAAGAAGAAACCAGCAGCATGGAGGACGTCGTCGTCCGCGGCGTGTCCCTCGACAAGAACCAGGCGAAGGTCACGCTCTTCGGCGTCCCCGACCAGCCCGGCCGCGCCGCGCGCATCTTCCGCGCCCTCAGCGACGCCACCATCAACGTCGACATGATCGTCCAGAACGTCAGCCACGACGGCGGCGGGCGGGCGACCGACCTCAGCTTCACGGTGGACAAGCCCGACCTGCTCAAGGCCACCGACGTCATCGATGGGCTGAAGCCGGAGATCGGCTTCAAGGAGGCCGTCGCCGACGAGCAGATCGCCAAGCTCTCCATCGTCGGCGTCGGCATGCGCAGCCACAGCGGCGTCGCGGCGAAGATGTTCGACGTGCTCGCGCACGAGCAGGTGAACATCGCCATGATCTCCACCAGCGAGATCAAGATCTCGGTGGTCATCCAGCTCTCCCAGGGCGAACAGGCCCTGCGGGCCCTGCACCTGGCCTTCATCGGTTGACCCCGCGGCCATGAGGACACCGGAGCGCGCGCTGGCCTGGCTGCTCCGGGTCGTCGGCACGCTCGACCTCTGCGCCCTCGTCGCGGTGCTCATGCCGCGGGATTGGCATGCCCGGGCCCACGCGCTCACCGGGCTCGGGGCCATCCCGGACGCGCCGATCGTGTCCTACCTCACGCGGTCTGCCTCGTCGCTCTACGCGCTCTACGGCGCGCTGCTCCTCTACCTCGCGTCGGACGTGGTCCGGCACCTGGGCGTGGTCCGTTTCCTCGCGCTCGCGGCGCAGGCGCACGCGCTGGTGCTCGTCGGGATCGACATCAACGCGGGTCTGCCGCCGTGGTGGATCGCCGCGGAGGGCTCGGTCTACCTCGGCTGGTCCGGAGCGGTCCTCTGGCTCGTGCGGCGGACTGCCCGCGCGAACGGTTGAGGCCGCGTCCGCCGGTCTTGGCCGGGGACGCTCCGCCGCTTCACTTCCCGGCTTTGTTGCTGCGATGTTGGCCGCCTCGTTCCGCCGGCTTGGCGGAGGCGCGCGGTGCCGAGACGCGGGGAGCTTCCTTCCGGATGTCGGTGCGGGTCGGCTTGCCGCTGATGGCGCGCGCATCGGGATGTTCCTTGGCCGCGAGCGGATGCTTCTTCCCGACGACCGGAGGCAACGCGATGCTCGCAGCGGCCTTGGTGTCGGGCCGGGACGGGATGACGACGAGGCCCGGCTTCGGGGCGGGAGAGGATTTTGCTTTCACGACCGCACCATCCGTCTTCGCGAAGGGCTTTGCCATCCGTAGTTTGCCGGATGCCGACCGGGGGTTGGTGGCACATGCCCAACGCCGAACGCCGAACGCCGAACGCCGAACGTCGAACGTCGAACTCGGAACTCGGAACTCGGAACGCAGAACTGCTCCTGCTAGACCCGGCGCATGGCATCCGCTCGCCTGATTCGCTGGGTCATCGCATCGGTCGTCCTCCCGACGGGTCTGCTCGCCACCCAACGACCGGTCGGCCGCGCCTTCGCCACGCGTTCGGAGACCATCGCGCCCAATGCCGTCGCCTGCACCAGCCATCCGCTCGCCACGCAGGCCGCGCTCGAGGTGATGAAGGCCGGCGGGTCCGCCGTGGACGCCGCCATCGCCGCCAACGCCTGCCTCGGCCTCATGGAGCCGACCGGTAGCGGCATCGGCGGCGACCTCTTCGCCATCGTGTGGGACCCGGCCACGAGGAAGCTCCACGGGCTCAACGCCAGCGGCCGCTCCCCGCACTCGTTGTCGGCCGACGAGTTCCAGAAACGCGGCCTCACGCGCATGCCGAGCTACGGTCCGTTGCCGGTGACTGTCCCGGGCGCGGTGGACGGTTGGTTCGCGCTGCACGGCCGGTTCGGCCGCGTGCCGATGGCGACGAACCTCGCGCCGGCCATCGCCTACGCGCGCGACGGCTTCCCGTTGTCCGAGGTCATCGCCGAGGCGTGGGAACGCAACGTCGCCGTGCTCGCCCGCTGGCCGAACGTGAAGGAGCTGTGGGCGCCCGGCGGACGCGCGCCGCGCAAGGGCGAGCGCTTCCGCAACCCGCAGCTCGCAGCCACCTTGGAGAAGATCGCCTCGGGCGGACGCGACGCTTTCTACCGCGGCGACATCGCCAAGACGATCTGCGCCTTCATCCGCGAGCAGGGCGGTTTCCTGGGCGAACGCGATTTCTCCGAGCACGCCTCCGAATGGACCGACCCCATATCGACCAACTACCGAGGCTACGACGTGTGGGAGCTGCCGCCGAACGGCCAAGGACTCTCGGTGCTCCAGATGTTGAACGTGCTCGAAGGCTACGACCTCCGGGCGATGGGCTTCGGCACGCCCGCGGCGATGCACACCTTCATCGAGGCGAAGAAGCTGGCGTTCGAGGACCGCGCGCGGCTCTACGCCGACCCGGATTTCTCGAAGACGCCCATCGACGAGCTGAACTCCAAGGACTACGCCGCGAAGCGCCGCGCCTTGATCCGTCCCGACCGCGCGGCCGACCGCTACGACCCGGGCATCCCGGCGCTGCGGACGAGCGACACGGTGTATCTTTGCGTCGCCGACGAGCGCGGCATGATGGTGTCGCTGATCCAGAGCAACTACCGCGGCATGGGCAGCGGCATGGTGCCGCCCGGGCTCGGCTTTGGCCTGCACGACCGCGGCGAGGCGTTCGACCTCGCGCCGGGCCGGCCCAACAGCTACGCGCCGCACAAGCGGCCGTTCCACACCATCATCCCGGCCTTCGTCACGCACGAGGGGAAGCCCCTGATGGCCTTCGGCGTGATGGGCGGCGACATGCAGCCGCAAGGCCATGTGCAGGTGCTGGTCAACTGGATCGACCACGGCATGAACCTCCAGGAAGCCGGCGACGCCCCGCGCATCTACCACACCGGCTCCAGCGACCCGGACGGCACGGTGATGAGCGACGGCGGCACGGTGAACCTGGAGGCGGGGTTCGCGCCGGAGAGCGTGCGCGACCTGCAGAAGCTCGGCCACAAGTTGGGCGCGGCGAGCATCGGTGCCTTCGGCGGCTACCAGGCCGTGATGTGGGACCGCACGAACCGCGTCTGGATCGGCGCGAGCGAATCGCGAAAAGACGGGATGGCAGCGGGCTACTGATCGGGTTGTGCTCCCTCGATAGGAGGGCCAGCTTGGCCCCGTCGTCATGGGATCCGAACTCCATCCGGCCGGTGCCAGCGGGCCGTCACCTTGCGCCGCAGCTGCGCGGCGCCGGACCCTTCTGCGCCGCGGGAAGTCCGCGCTCTTCGCGCTCTGCTGCTGGGCTTCGGGTCTGCTTCTCGTCTGCGCGGCCCCGACAGATGGCGTCGTCCCGCCGCTGCGCGTGCTCGTCCTCGATTCGTACCATCCCGGCCACCCTTGGGCTGATGCCGAGCTCGAGGGCGTGGTCCGGGTGCTGAAGCAGGCGCGGCCGGATCTCCTGGTCTCCGTCGAGTACCTCGACCGGAACCGCCAACCGGATCCGGCCGACCTCGTCCGCGTGGCCCGGATCTTGGGCGAAAAGTACAAGGACGCCTCGTTCTCCGTCGTGGTCGCGCTCGACCAGGCCGCGTTGGACCTGCTGGTCGCGCGGCGGGAGACGCTGTTCCCCGGCGCACAGGTCGCGTTCTGCGGCGTGGAGGACGTGCCGGGGATGGCAGACGGGGCGGCCCGGTGGTTCGCCGGCGTGCTGGAGCGCGAGGACCCGGTCGGCACGGTCCAGCTCGCGTTGCGCCTCCAACCGGATCTCCGGCGGTTGCTTGTCTTCAGCACCGCGACCACGAAAGCCCGGCGGATCCGCTCCGAGTTGCTCAAGGCGATGCCGGGTCTCCAGGAACGGGTCCAGGTGGACGTGCTGACGAACGCGGCGTTGCCGGACCTCTTCGCGCAGGTCGCCTCGTTCGGTGCGGATTCGGCCATCCTGGTGGTGCCGTCCAACGACGTCGTCCCGGTGGAGGCCGCGCTGCGGACGCGGACGCGGGCACCGCTCTACGGCATGCAATCGCCGAACCAGCTCGGCTTCGCGGTGGGCGGGAGCTACAGCGACGGACACCGCCACGGCGAGGCCGCGGCCCGCATCGCGCTGCGCTTGCTCGCCGGCGAAGCGGCGGCCGGGATCCCGGTCGTCGACCCTCCGCCGTACCGCTTGGCGGTGGACCGCGCCGAAGCCCAGCGCCTCGGGCTCGCGCTGACGGGGCTGCCGTCGTCCGCGGAATCGGTGAACCGCCCGCCCACGCTCTGGCAACGCCACGGCCGTCCGCTCGCGAGTTCGGCGTTCGCCCTGGCCGTCCTCGTCGTCGGCTTGGCCTCGCTCGTGCGGGCCGTCCGGTCGCGCCGCCGCGCCGAGGCCGCGCTCGGAGCCAGCGAGCAGCGTTATCGGCTGCTCGTGGAGAACTCCCACGATGTGGTCACGGAGATGTCGGCCGACGGGACGATGCTCTTCTGCACCGCCAACGTGAGCGCCGTGCTCGGCCACGGGGCCGCGGATGTGGTGGGGCGCGACGCCTTCCAGCTCGTGCATCCGGACGACCTGGCCGAGACGCGCACCTCGTTCCTGATGCCGAAGGGCACGCTGTCCTTCCGCGTGCGGCACCAGGACGGTTCCTGGCGCTGGATCGAGACCAGCAGCCAGCGTTACCGTCCCGACGACGGCGGCGAGCGCGTGGTGCTGGTCTCGCGCGACGTCACCGAGCGCGTCCTGGCCGGGCAGGAGCATGAGCGGATGGAGGAGAACCTCCGGCAGGCGAAGAAGCTCGAGGCGTTGGGCACGTTGGCCGGCGGCATCGCGCATGATTTCAACAACCTGCTCACGGTCATCCTCGGCAACACCGGGCTGCTGAGGGAGGACTTCCGCCAAGGGGGCGCCGCCGGCGAGAGCGTCGCGCAGATCGAGCGGGCGGCCTTCCGCGCGCGCGACCTCATCAAGCAGGTGCTGACCTTCAGCCGCGCCCAGGCGACGCGGCGTCATCCGCTCCAGCTCGGCCCGCTCATCGAGGAAGCGGCCGACCTTGCGCGATCCACGGCGCCCGCGACCTCGCGCATCCTGGTCGATTGCCCGGCCTCGTTGCCGTCCGTCCCAGGCGACGCCTCGCAGATGCACCAGGTGCTGCTGAACCTCTGCAACAACGCGCTCCAGGCGATGGGTCCCGCCGGCGGCCGGGTCGAGATCACCGCGCGGGCGGTCGATCTGGACGAGGAGTTCTGCCGGGCGCATCCACCGCTGCGGACCGGGCCCCACGTGCGCCTCACCGTCGGGGACACCGGGCCGGGCATCGATGCCGCGACGCTCGCGCACATCTTCGAGCCTTTCTTCACCACGAAGGAACCGGGGCAGGGGACCGGCCTCGGGCTCGCGGTGGTGCATGGAGTGGTCACCGGCCACCAAGGGGCGGTCACCGTCCGGAGCCGTCCGGGCGAGGGCACGTGCTTCGAGATCCACCTGCCCGCATCGGCCGGGCACGGTCCTGTATCCGAAGGGCCCGGGACGGAGATGCCCCTCGGCCAAGGCGAACGGATCCTGCTCGTCGACGACGAACCGCAGGTCGCGGCGACCGGCCGACGCCTGATCGAGGTGCTCGGCTACACGGTCGAGGTCTGCTATTCGCCGCAGGAAGCCTTGGGGATGTTCCGCCGGGACCCGGAGCATTTCGCGCTGGTCATCACCGATCTGGCGATGCCGGGCATGAGCGGCACCGCGCTGGCGCAGGAGATCCTCGGGACGCGGCCCGGCGTGCCCGTCCTCCTGATGAGCGGGAACGTCGGGATGCTCGACGAGGCGGCCGTCCGCATGGCCGGGCTGCGCGGGATCCTCGACAAGCCCTTCGACGCCGTGCAGATGGCGACCGAGATCCACCGGTGTCTCGGTGCCCCGCCGCGGACCGTCTGACGTCCGCGCAGTTTCCCTGAAGTAGGTTTTGCCAACGCACCGCGGTCCGGCACTGTCCGCCGACCTGCGGTTTGTCCGGATGAACCGGACGCGCCGCGATGCTCCCCCGCTCATGGAAACCACGATCGAACTCGGAACCACCCGCACCGGCAGCTCGTTCCTGCCGAAGCTCCACGAACTCTGCGCCGCGCTGGTCGCGCAGCCCGAGTTCATCTCCATCCGCGACCGCATCGAGACCT
>JBBRQL010000234.1:0-6513 GCA_038226425.1 Verrucomicrobiota bacterium | reverse complement strand
GAAGTCCTCCTCACGACGCTCCGCGACCGGCCGGGATGCCTGTTCAATTCCGGGACCACCCACCTTTCGGTCGCCCTCTGCGACAAGATCATCGTGGCAACGTCGCCGCTGGACCGATTCGCGGATGTCAAAGCCGGGATGAAGGTCCGCAAGGAGCTCGTCGCGGCCTCGAAGGCCGGCCCTCGTTACGAACGGTATCTCGGTGGAAAGGACGTGAAGCCTTACGCTGTCGGTTGGCGCGGCTTGTGGGTCTGCTACGACAAAGCCTTGGAAGCGCGGTTCTCGAACCAAGCCTTCCGCGACCGGAGCAACTTTGACGTGCCTGTGAAGCTGCTCGTGCGGCAAGTCATGGGGCCGGGCCGGATCTTCGCGTCCGTCGATACGGGACAGTTTTTCTGCGACCAGTCCATCTACGTTTTGATCCCGTCGTCACAGGCCCTGCACCCCAATTATCTGCTCGGTCTGTTGTCATCACGATTGATGGCCTACTACTTCAACACGACGAACGGCGACCGGAAGTCGACCTTCCCGAAGATCAAAGGCGACCAGATCAAACAGTTGCCGATCCACATCATCACCCCTTCCGAGAAGCAGGCGCACGACCGGGTGGTGTTGCTGGTCGAGCAGATGTCGGAGCTGAACCGGCAGTCGGCCGCCGCTCGCACGCCGCAGGAGAAGATCACGCTCGACCGCCAGATCGTCGCCACCGACTCGCAGATCGACCGCCTGGTCTATGATCTCTACGGCCTCACTGACGACGAGGTCGCCGTCGTCGAGGGCCGCGTCCCCGCCGCGTCCTCACCGACATCGGTTCCCGAAGAAATCCCGGACCCTTCAGACCCGCCGGAACCGCTCGGTCGTTACGCCGAAGCTCCCGTGCCGCCGCGCGGCGAACTCACCCCCGAGAAGGCCTACGGTGACTCCGCCCACTTCTTCTCCGCCAAAGAGGAACCGCCGCCCTACCGAACGGATTGAGCCATGCAGCAAGCCGGCGTGACGGAAGCAACGCGTGCTATGATCTGCTGGCGGTGGCAGTGACAGGGTGGGCACCGGCCGCTGTTTCCTCCAGAGCACGTCCTGGTTTTTGGCCGAGGGGGCGTTGAGCGGGAGACCCTGCCCTTTCTTGAGGTGGTGTGTGGCCCGCGGGTCGGGCCACTTCTTGATCTTGGAATGTTCTTCGGCGAAGGGGAAACCGGGCCGCAGCATGTCCCGCGAGCGACGGCTTCCTTCTCTCGTCAATCGAGCGGCTTGAAGAGCAGGTTCGCCAATTGCGCCGGTACCGGCGCGGCGCGGATCTCGATGACGCCGCGCGCCGGCACATCGGCGGCGGTGACATCGGTGAGCAGGGGACGGTCGTTGAGCGTCACGGAGGCGCGGTTGCCCCGGAGCGTGATGCGGACGCGGTTCCACTTGCCGGCGGCAGCTTCGGCGGGTTTGACGGCGGAGGCGCGGGCGAGCAGACCCGGCAGATCGAGCCGGCGGAACTGGACCAGCCGTGTCCAATCGCCCTGCTGCTTCGCGTCGGTCCAACGCCAATCGAAGAGCAGTTCGCCGTCGCCGAACTCGCCGCGCGAGACCATCGGCGCGCCGGTCGTCGCGGCGCTGGTCAGTTGCCAATCGTCCGGTTTCCAAGGGGCCGATGCGCCGGTTGCGACCGTCCAGCCGCGCAGGTCCACGCCGGTGTAGAGCGGGCGGAAGCCTTCGGGCGGGACTGCGATGTCCTCCGGCGCGAGCGACGCGGCGGCAGGCAGTTCCTTGACGCGGAGGTTGCGGAACTCCGCCGGCGAGCCCTCCGATTCCAGCCCGATGTAGCCTTTGCGCGGTGTGGCACGATGGCCGCGCGTCACGACCTTGCCGTTCACCGCGAGGGAGATGTCGCCGTCGATGCACTCGACGCGGTAGTGGTTCCACTCGGGCGAGGGCTTCATGCGCTTCTCGGTGGGGAACGCGCGGTCGCCGCCCTTCCGGTTGTTCTCCGGCACCATCTTCGCGCCGTGGATCGGGAAGATGTCGCCGTCCGATGTGTAACCCTCGCTCTCCAGCCCGTCGAGCACCTGCACCTCGACGGCGCGCACGAAGGGCTGGCCGACCGCCGGGACGGGGTCCGCCCACACGTAGATGCCGGAATTGCCCTTGGGCTTGAGATGCCGCCATTCAGCATCGAGCACGAAGTTCTGGTACATACGTTCCGTGCGCAGGATTCCCGTGGGGAAACCGGTGCAATGGACGATGCCGTTGGTGGCGAAGAACGTGTCCGGCGCGCAGTTGATGTTCACCCAGCCGGCGAGGTCGCGCCCGTTGAAGAGCGGCGTGAAGCCGTCCTCGGCCAGCGCGGCGGCGGAGAGGAACAACGAGGACGCGAAGAAGCGAAGAATCGGTAGGGGACGCATGGACGGAGAGTGGACCTCGCGGCGAACGGCGGCAATCCGCGCCATCGGGCGCGTCGGGAGAACGGGCCTACGCGAGGATGCCCTGGATCACGTTGCCGTGGTCGACGTCGAGCCGCTTGCGGCCGGGGACCTCGAGCCGTCGCGGATCAAGCCCGAGCTGGCGCAGGACCGTCGCGTGGATGTCGGTGACGTAGCGGCGGTCGTCGGCCGCGTGGAACCCGAGCTCGTCGGTGCTGCCGTACTGGACGCCGCCCTTGATCCCGCCGCCGGCCAGCCACGCGCTGAAGGCTTGAGGATGATGGTCGCGTCCCGTGCCCTCGGCCCCGGGCGAGCGCCCGAACTCGGTGCCGAAGACAACGAGCGTGTCGTCGAGCAGACCGCGTTGCTTGAGGTCCTTCAGCAGGCCGGCGACCGGCTGGTCCACCTGCGCGGAGAGCGACGTGTGGTTGTTCTTGATGTCGCCGTGGGCGTCCCACGCGCCGCCGCCGCCGCCACCGTGGAAGAGCTGCACGAAGCGCACGCCGCGCTCCACCAACCGCCGCGCGACGAGGCACTGCTCGCCGAAGGCCTTCGTGGCGTCCTGGTCGAGACCGTACATGCGGCGGATGTGCTCCGGTTCGCGGTCGAGCTGCATCGTCTCCGGGATGCTGGTCTGCATCTGGAAGGCGAGCTCGTAGGACTTGATGCGCGCGCGGAGGTTCTGGTCGTCGGGATAATCGATGCCGGCGAGGCGGTTCAGCTTGCCGAGCAGGCTGAGGTTCGCGGTCTGCTCCTCGGTGGTGAGCGCGCCGTCCGGCGGACGGATGAAGGGCAGGGGGTTCTTCGGGTCGGTGCCCAGGCGAACACCGCCGTTCTCCGGACCGAGATACGCCGCGCCGTAGGTGAACGCGCCGCCGCAGCAATCGCCCGTGGGCGCGCCGAGCACGACGTACTCCGGGAGGTTCTCGTTGAGCGTGCCGAGCCCGTAGGCCATCCACGCGCCGAGGGTCGGATGCTCCAGCTCGCGCGGATGGCGTCCGGTCTGCCAGGTGAGCTGGGCGCCGTGGTCGTTGTGGATGGTCCAGAGCGAACGCACCACCGCCAGGTCGTCCGCGCAGGCGCCGATGTTCTTGAACCAATCACCGACCACGAGGCCGGACTCGCCGTAGGCCTTGTAGCCGGTCTGCAGCGGCATGATGACCTTGCGGTTGCCGTGGGCCGGGTTCGCGCCGATGACGTCCTTGCCCTCGGTCGAGAGCACGCCGGCATACGGCGTCTCGGAGATCGACTTGCCCGCGTACTTCGTGAGCTCCGGCTTCACATCGAAGCTCTCGACGTGGCTCACGCCGCCGCAGAGGAAGATCCAGATGACCGACTTCGCTCGCGGCGTGAAATGGGGGGCGCCGGTCGGCGGCTGCCAAGCCGGCGTCTCGGCCCGGGCACCGTCGCGGAACAGCATCGCCCCGAGCGCGAGACCGGTGAAGCCCATGCCCGTGTCGGCGAGGAACGAGCGGCGGGTGATGCCGTGGCAATGGGACGGGGCGGGCTTCATCGGTCGGAGGCTACAGATTCTCGACGAATTCTTCCAAGCTCACGTTCGCTTGGCGGAGCACGCTTTGCAGCGTCTTGGGCAGGATCGAATCGTGGTCCGGCACCGTGACGTTCAACGGACCGCGGCTCATCCGGATGTGCGAGCCGTCCTGTCGCGTGACGGTGAAACCGAGCCGGCGCAAGGCCTTGACGGCCTCGTGCCCGGTGACGTCCCGCGGAAGCTTCACACCACGACAAGTTCGGGGTCCTGGACGAAGTGCAAACGCACGCGACAAGGGGCCATGCCGTCGTCGAAATGGCAGCGGACGGCTTCGGCGGCGTTGACCTGGAGCTCGGTCAGATCGCGCCCCTGGGTCGTGAGACCGCCGCCTTCCGGTGCGTCCCACGAAGCGGTCAGCCATCCGCTCTCTTCGTCCCGTTCCACGATGAGGGTGATCTCGTTCACGGCCTATTTGTCCAGGTTCGCGGCGATGGAGTCAAACCGCGCACAAGTCGGTCGGACTCCTGGCGGATGTCGGCGAGGAAGGAGCGGCGGGTGATGCCGTGGCAATCCGATGAGCGGGCCGGTGTCATCTCACGGTGACGAAGTCGTTGTGGTTGAAGAGCACGAGCACGAGGTTCTCGGCCGCGCGGGCGAAGGTCTTCGCGGCGACGTCCGAGCTGACGGGATGCGCGCCGAACACCTCGGCGCAGCGCTGGCGTTCCGCCTCGGTCGGATGACGCGCGAGGATCCGCTGGAAGGCGAGGCCGATGAGACGCGTCTCGTCGCCGCCCGATTCCTTGGCCAGCGTGGCTGCGAGGATGCGCGACTGTTGCAGCACGAGCGCGCTGTTGCCCAACGCGAGCGCCTGCTGAGGCATGACGCTCGGATGCCGCTCGTAGCATTCGGTCACGCTCGGGCCGTCGAAGATCTGCAGGAACTCCGCCTGCTTCTCGGCCGCGTGCCGGAGATAGATCGAGCGCCGCGGCAAGGTGAGCGCG
The DNA here is from genome assembly GCA_038226425.1 of Verrucomicrobiota bacterium. GTDB lineage: Bacteria > Verrucomicrobiota > Verrucomicrobiia > Limisphaerales > UBA9464 > CAIVQB01. The sequence continues at coordinate 1,612 of JBBRQL010000234.1, read as the reverse complement.
AGCTTCTGGTCGATGTCGGGTCCACCGCGCTCCGGATCGAGCGTGCCGGCGACGTGCAGCAAGTTGTCGCGGACCGCCTCCGCTTCGAGCCGGCGCGAATCCATCCGCCACAGTTGGAAGTTGTCCGGGTCGATCGCGAGGTCCGCCGGGTCCGGCGTCGAAGCCATCCGGTAGGCGGCGCTGGTGACCATGAGCCGATGGAGGCGGCGGAACGACCATGCGCCCGGTGCGCTTCCGGCCGCGCCGGCCGTCGTCGTCGGTTGCATGAACTCGGCGGCGAGCCAATCGAGCAGCTCCGGATGGGTCGCCGGACGTCCGCTGCGTCCGAAGTCGGCGGGCGTCGGCACGAGCCCGCGCCCGAAATGGCGGAGCCAGACGTGGTTCACCGCGACCCGCGCGGTGAGCGGGTTGCGTGGCGACGCGAGCCACGCGGCGAACGCCGACCGGCGTCCCGTGCTGGTCGTCGGATACGTCTCGACGGGACGCGCCTTGAACGCGGCGTCGAGCGGCTTGGCGAGCGCTTCGACCGCAGCGGCAAGGTGCTGCTCGGCTTCGGCGAGCTTCTTCTTCGGCTCGTCGACCTTGTCGGACGCGGCGGCGGCGAGCGTGGCCTGCGCTTGGGACTTCTTGAGCGCCGCCTCGGCGACGGCGGCGTTGCGTTGGAGCAGGACGGCGTTGGTCGCCGCCGCGCCCGCCGCCGGGCCGTCCTTGCTGCGCTCGGCCGCGAGCACGGCCATCAGCGCCGCGTGTTTCTTCTCGGCGACATCGAGAGCGAGGTCGGCCTCGCGGAGTTTCGCAGGGGTCGCGTTGGTCGCGGCGCGTGATGTGGCCGACGCCTGCTGCGCGGACGCCACGGCCTTCTCGCTGGCGGCGAGCGTGTCGCGGATGACGGACTCGCGTCGGTCGGGGTTCGCGGCGAGCCAAGGCAGCTTCACCTCGTGGATGTCGAGCCGGCCTCCGAGCGCCGAGGGCACACCGGGCAAGATGACCTCGTTCGTGAGCGGATGCCGCTCGTCGCCGCGGACGAGGATGTACGTCGGCGCGTTGGTGGCGTCGTAGGCCCGGACCAGGCCGTCCTTCGCCGTGTCCAGCTCACCGGGCAAGCGGTCGGTGCGGACGTTGTGCGGCTCGAAGACGGCCCGCAGCGCGTAGTACTCGCGCTGCGAGACGGGATCGTACATGTGGTCGTGGCATTTCGCGCAGCCCACCGTGAGCCCGAGAAAGGCCTGCGAGGTGTGCTTCACGGTGTCCTCCAGCCATTGCTCGCGGGAGAGCATCTTGTGGTTGCGGACCAGGAAGCCGGTGGCGCGCAACGCGTCGGGGTCTTCGGGGGCGACCTCGTCCGCCGCGAGCATCTCGGTGACCATGCGGTCGTAAGGTTTGTCCGCGTTGAGCGAGCCGACGATCCAGTCGCGCCAACGCCAGATGTGGGGCTTCGAGTCGCGCACCTGGTTGCCGTCGGCCCAACCGGCCCAATCGCTGTAGCGCCACACATCCATCCAGTGCCGCGCCCAGCGCTCGCCATGGCGCGGGTCGCCGAGCAACCGGTCCACGAGCCGCTCGTAGGCGCCGGGCGCCGTGTCGTCGATGAACGCCTTCTGCTCGGCCGGTG
>JBBRQL010000233.1:0-6534 GCA_038226425.1 Verrucomicrobiota bacterium | reverse complement strand
GTGCGCACTTGGATCGATCAAGGCGCGAAGTGACCTGACAGCTCAGCCGCGCCGCTTTCCGGGATCACTCCGCAGGACCAGGAAAGCGGCGTTTTCGCGTTTTTGCTTGATGGCCTCCCAAGCCGGCGATGGCGCACAGTCCGTACCCTGTCCGGCCGTATCGAGGCGGCCATGGGGGCAGGACATCAGGCATTGCGGCTCGTTCCATGGCCATGGTTCCCGCAGGCCCGGGGCTGCGCCGGAACACGCCTTGGAGATCACAACCAGGCCGGGCGGATCCTGCACGATCCAAAGCCATGCAGGAGGAGAGCACGTCCGCCTGCGTGCCACGTATCCGTGTGACAACGCTACGAGCGATGATCTGGGACGGGGCGATGCAGCGACACCGTGCCACTCGCCTCGGAAGATTGTCAGCGACGGAAGTGGTGGATGAGGGCGGCAGGTGCGAGGCTGCCGACGGCGGTCACGCCATCGCAGTCGAACCAGCGTTCTGCCGGGCCTAAAAAGCCAGGCTTTCCCGGGGCAGCACCGGGGACTGCGGCCACGCCTGTCCCCTTCTCGGCGCCGATCCCGGCCGGCCATCCGGCCTGCCGCTCGTCCCGTGTCATCCGGCCCGTGTCCCTCGTCGAGGACTTGCCCTTGTGCCGGCCCCGGACCGGACCGCCGGTGAAAATAAACCGGCCGCCGGCCAACTTCCGCTTGCAGGGCGCGCAGCCTTCGGCTTTTTAGCGCGTCGCGATGTCGCGCTCGACCCGGACAGCGATATCGCGACCGACACGTTCACAATGGTCAACGACATGCATCCGCTCCGTCCCGCGAGTTCCCCGCTGCAACGCCTGCAGGCCAAGGCGACGCTGAAGCCGATCAATTTCATCCACATCGCCCCGCAGGCGAAGGAGGTCTTCCTCGTCGGCGATTTCAACGACTGGAACCCCGCGAGCCATCCGATGAAGAAGAGCTACGACGGCTCCTCGGGCTCTCGGTCACGCTCGGTCACGGAGGCCATCACTACCAGTTCCTCGTGGACGGCAAGCGGGTGAACGATCCCCGCGCCCAAGGGCTCGCCCGCAATGAGAGCGGCGAGAAGGTCTCGCTGCTCCTCGTCAGCTGAGGAGCAGCCGAGAGCCACGGCGCGGGAAGCATCGCCCGACACCCGGCTCCGATGGACCGTTCGTTCTCCGCGAGGTTTTGGGGTGCGGAGCGGAGCTGCCGATGTCGGCGAAGCCCAGAGGCGTGGCCGCACCTGACCGGCTGCCGAAGCCCTTGGCGCGAAGAAAGCGGTGGCAAGCCACACGCAGTCCAAGACGCTGGCGCGCCGACGATGCGTCGATCTGGTCCAGAGGCACCTACCGTGAGCCGAGGCAGATCATTGGATCTCTCGCTCAACTCCCCTTCTCGGCCCGGCGCTCGGCGAAGAAAGCCTTGAGCACGCCGGCGCATTCGTCGCCTCGCACGCCGGGCGTGATGTCGCAGCGGTGGTTCAGCGTGGGGAACTGGAGCAGGTTCATGGCGCCGCCGGCCGCGCCGCCCTTGGCATCCGGCGCTCCGAAGACCACGCGCGCCAACCGGCAGTGGACGACCGCTCCGGCGCACATCGGGCACGGCTCCTTGGTCACGTAGAGCGTGCAGTCGGTCAGGCGCCAGTCGCCCACGGCATCCTCGGCCATCGTCAGCGCCAGCATCTCGGCGTGGGCGGTGGCGTCCTTGAGCATCTCCACCTGGTTCCATGCCCGTGCGATCACCTTGCCGCCGCGCACGACGACGGCACCGACCGGCACCTCGCCGGCCTCGTAGGCGCGCATCGCCTGCCGCAAGGCCTCGCCCATGAACATCTCGTCCGTCTCAAGCTCGCTCATCGTGAAAAGAATTCTGACAGGATGCACAGGATGAACAAAACGCCTGCGAACCGGATCTTATCCTGAACATCCGGTCCATCCTGTCTAAAATCGGAGCCGCGATTCTTCGAGGGTCCAAACGTTCTCTCCGCCGGCGTGGCAGTGGCAGTGCGCGGAGAAGAACCCGCCTCGATGTGCCCAGAACAGCGGCCAGATCTGTTCACGGTCCGTCGGCGGCAATGCCAACGAGCCGAGCGCGGCGCGGCCGAAGAATCCGAACGTGCCTTCGCGGTGCGGCGGCGGCAGCACGCGCAGACGCGACCGGACCTCGAAGAGGAACATCAGCCAGTGCGCCTGCCCGAGGAACCCGTGCTCGCTCACGATGCCGGTGAGCGCGAGATCCGAGGGCGAGAGGCGCAGGCCGGTCTCTTCCCAGGCCTCGCGGCAAGCGCAGGCGTAGGGCGATTCCCCGAGATCGGTCTTGAGCTTGCCGCCGGGCGGCGACCAGAGGCCGCGGTTCGGTTCCTGCGCCCGCTGGAGCAGGAGCACGTCGTCGGCCTCGTTGAAAGCGTACAGCAGCGTGGCGATCTTGTGCGGGAGCGTAGGCACGGCGCGAGAGGAGCAGACGGAGCGCACAGGGACAAGCGAGGTAAGGCGTGAGGCGTGAGGCGTGGGACCTTGGACCTGAGACCCACGCCCCGTCTCACGCCAACACCAGCCGCCGTTCCGCCGGCGTCAGTTCGCGCCACTTCCCCTCTGCGAGGTCGCCCAAGGCGAAGGCGCCGATCTGCACCCGGATGAGCCGCAGCGTCGCGTGTCCCACCGCCGCGGTCATGCGGCGGACCTGGCGGTTTTTTCCCTCGTGCAGCTCCAGCGCGAGCCAGCAGTCCGGGACGTTCTTGCGGTAGCGGATGGGCGGGTCACGCGGCGGCACCGACGGCTGCGGATCCGGCAGCCAAGCGCGGCAGGGACGCGTCCGGTAGCCCTGGATCTCCACGCCGCGTTGGAGCTGCGCGAGCGCATCAGGTCCCGGGATCCGCTCCACCTGCGCCCAATAGGTGCGCGGATGCCCGCGCTCCGGATCGAGCAGGCGCGTGTTCAGGCCGGCCTCGTCGCTGAGCAGCAGCAACCCTTCGGAATCAGCGTCCAACCGGCCCAGCGCGTAGACCCGCGGCGGGAAGCCGAACCCGGCGAGCGGGCGGTTCGGCGAGCCGTCGGCCGTGAACTGGGAGAGCACTCCGTACGGTTTGTGGAAGGCCAACAACACGTACCGATGACACGGCACCCGCGGCCACGCTGCGAGCGGAATCCCGCCGACGCCACAGAGACCGGGAGAAGATCAATCTGGAAAGCAGGAAGACAACGCCGGATCTTGGACAGAAGAGAACAGAGGACACGAAGCGACCGAAAGGACGGCGAGAGAGACATGGACCGTGGTTGTTCCGTAGATACGGCACGGCCTCAGGGGCACAGGATCGTCCCTTCTTTGCTCTTCCGTCCCAGTTTTCCTGCTTTCCTGTTTTCCAGATTCATTTTTCCCATCTCCCCATCGGCGCCGCTGACAAACCGATCCGCCGCCGCTAGAAGACCGGTCGTCCATGGAAGACCGCAACAATCCCAGCGTGAAGTGCCCGACCTGTTCTCGGCGCGGCCATTGGTTCGCCGCGAAATGGGGACCGTTCTGCTCGGAGCGCTGCCGGCTGATCGATCTCGGCCAATGGTTCAACGAGGAGCACAAGCTGTCGCGACCGCTCTCGCCAGGCGATTTCGAGGGCTTCGACGAACTGCCGCCCGGTCCGCATCTCGACCGGCCGGAAGTGGGGTGATCCGCGATCCTTTCCTTGAGTTCCTGACGTCGCCGGTGCGTGCTGACGTCCTCCCACCGCATGACAACGTCCACCCCGTCGATCCCACGTCGCCGTTTCCTCCAGACGACCGGCACGCTCGCCACCTTGCTGGCGCTGCGCCAAGCGCCGGCGGTGCTCCGCGCCGCTGATGGCACCGGACGCGTCCGCGTCGCCGTGCTGGGGCTCGGTCGCGGCATGGACCACATCTCGGCGTATCTCCAGATCCCGGCGGCCGAGATCGCGGCGGTGTGCGACGTGGATTCCCGACGTCTCGCGAAAGGCGTGAATGCAGTGGAGACGAAGTCCGGCAAGGCGCCCCGCGCGGTCGGTGATTTCCGGCGCATCCTCGATGACAAGTCGATCGACGCCGTGTCCATCGCGCTGCCGAACTTCTGGCACGCCCCGATGACCTTGCTCGCCTGCGCGGCCGGCAAGCACGTCTACGTGGAGAAACCCGGCAGCCACAACGCCCACGAGGCCGGCCTGATGGTCGTCGCCGCGCGCAAGCACGGCCGCCACGTGCAGATGGGCAACCAGCGCCGCAGCGTGCCGGAGGTCGTCGAGGCCATCGCCGGCCTCCGTGCCGGCGAGATCGGTCCGGTCCGTTTCGCGCGCTGCTGGTACGATGCCGACCGCAAGACCATCGGCCGCGGCAAGCCCGCGCCCGTCCCCGCCGAGATCGACTACGCGCTCTGGCAAGGACCGGTCCCGGAGCGGCCGTACGTGGACAACCTCATCCATTACAACTGGCATTGGCGCTGGCACTGGGGCGGCGGCGAGCTGGCCAACAACGGCATCCACGCGCTCGACATCGCGCGCTGGGGCCTCGGCGTGGACCATCCACGGCGCGTCACGGTCAACGGCGGCCGCTACCATTTCGACGACGACCAGGAGACGCCGGACACAACGGTCGCCACCTACGACTTCGGCCACTGCGGCGCGAGCTGGGACGCGAGCAGCTGCCTGCCGCGCAAGGAGGAGGCGCATCCGTTCGTGACCTTCTACGGCGACAAGGGATCGCTCGCGCTCGACAGCGGCGCGGGCTACCGGGTCTTCGGACTCGACGGCAAGGTGGTGCGCGAGGTGAAGGGCAAGTTCAGCGACATCCCGCACTTCACGAACTTCCTCGCGGCCATCCGCGACGGCGCGAAGCTGAACTCCGAGATCGGCGAAGGGCAGAAGAGCACGATGCTCTGCCACCTGGGCAACATCGCCTACCGGACGCGGTCCACGCTGTCGGTGGATCCGGCGACCGGCCGCATCCAGGACGCGACCCGCGAGATGAAGGGCCTCTGGGGCCGCGAGTACCGCAAAGGCTGTGAACCGAAGGCTTGAGCAGGGCCGAGGAAGCATCCGGGGCGCCGGTCCCGTGATCGGCGGCTTGCGCCGCTGATCGATTCCCGCAGAATCCGGACGGATTGGCGGTCACCGCTTGATCCTCAGATTTTCCTTTCCCACCATGGCAAAAATTATCGCGGAGATGCTCGTCGAGACCGTCACGATGGAGTTGCCGGACGTGAAGACCGTCCACCTCAAGTGGCCCGAGGGCTACGATCCGGGCGACTTCAAGACCGGCCAGTTCATCACCCTCTATTGGGCCCACAAGACGAAGTACAAGCGGGCCTACTCGCTCAGCTCGTCGGGCTTGGACCGCGGGTTCTACGACGTCACCGTCAAGCGCGACGGCAAGATGGGCACCAGCATCGTCGATTGGGTGGAGGCCGGGGACAAACTGTTCGTCATCCCGCCCGCGGGACGCTTCTTGCCGGTCTTCGACCCGCCCGGAAAGCACCTCATCTGCGTGGCCGGCGGCTCGGGCGTGACGCCGTTCCGCGGCTTCGTCCGCGAGGCCACGGCGCGCGACTTGGACACGCGGATCACCGTCCTCTACACGGTGAAGACGACCCAGGATGTCATCTTCGAGAAGGAGTTCCGCGAGCTGGAGGCCCAGAACCCGCGCTTCAAGTTCCATGTCACCTGCACGCGTCTCGCCCCGGAAGATCCTTGGACCGGGCGGCGCGGCCGGATCACCCCGGACTGGGTGAAGAGCTTCGTCGCGGACCCGGCGGAGACCGTCTTCTACGCCTGCGGAACCAACGAGATGGTCAACGGCATCGAGCACCTCGTGCTCCACGACCTCGGTCTGCCGAAGGAGCAGATGAAGCTGGAGAAATGGGGGTGACCCCCGCTGCCGATCCGTTCTGGCGACATGACCTCCGACGCGAAGACCGTAGCTGAATTCTTACAGCAGCTGCCCGTCGAGCGGCGGAACATCCTCGCACCGTTGGTCACGGCCATCCGGAAAGCCGCACCCAAGGCGATCGAATCGATGGGATACCGGATGCCGACCTGGATGCTGGGCGGTGAGCCCCTGTGTGCTCTCAATTCGCAAAAGAACCACGTGTCCTTTTACATTTCCGGAGAACCCACGCCGCCTGCGCCGATCTGCTGAAGGACCTCGACTGCGGCAAGAGCTGCATCCGCTTCAAGCGGGCGGAGCAGTTGCCCCCTGCGACCGTCATCAAGCTGGTGATGGCACGGTTGGCGAGCGGCGGCGGCGGATGCTGACCGAAGGAGTGCCATGGAACGAGTGAAGGAAAAGCTCGCGGTGACTGCCCGTGCGATCGGCCGTCTGCATGAGGCCCTCGCGTTGGAAACGAACGACATCGTGCGCGATCCGGCCGTCCAGCGGTTTGAGTTCTCCTTCGAGACGACATGGAAGGCGGCGCAGCACTTTCTGCGGGTCGTCCATGGTGGGGAAGCCACCTCGCCCGAATCGGTGGTCCGGGAGTCGTTCCGGGGCGCGCCGTTGCTCGCCATGACCGACGACCGCAACCTGACCTCCCACACCT
>JBBRQL010000232.1:0-6565 GCA_038226425.1 Verrucomicrobiota bacterium | reverse complement strand
GCAGGCATTTGATGGTCGTGGTCTTGCCGGCGCCGTTGCGGCCGAAGAAGCCGTAGCACTGGCCGGGCTCGACGATGAGGTCGAGACCTTGCAGCGCCTCGGCGCGGCCGTAGCGGTGGACGAGTTGCCGGACTTCGATGGCTGGAGTGCTCATAGGACGGAGAGGTGGAGGTCGAGGACGGGAAGGGAAGACGTTCAGGGGCGGGAACCGCGGGCGCCGATGAAGAGCGGAACGGCCCCGCCGAGCATCAGTACGCAGCCTAGAGCGGACGGCACGACGATATCGAAGGTCCCGGGGCTCCCGTGCCGCCACAAGGCGAACGCGGGCATGATGAAACCGAGGCCGATGAGGAGGCCGACGACGCCGGCGAGCGTGAGCAGGATGCGTTTCATGGGATGAGTATGGTCAGGGCGGACGACGGTCAATTTTGCAGACGTGGACAGTTCCTGGCGGGAGCAAGGATCAGCTTTGGGCGCGCCGGCTTTGGCGCTCGCGGAAATCGGTCAACCGCTCGTCGAGCAGCGCGCGCAGGGCATCGTCGCCGATCTGCAGGTGATGGGCCTGGACGATCACGGCATCGAGCTCGGCCGCGATCCGCTCGGAGCGGACCGACCGGCGCAACGGCGACGCGCCGTTGGCCTTGAGGAAGCATCCGCTCCCCTGCCGCAGCTCGAGCACGCCCTCGGTCTCCAGCTCGGCGTAGGCCTTGGCGATGGTGTTGCGGTTGACGCGGAGCTCCTCGGCCATCGCCCGCACGGACGGCAGCGGATCCCCGGCCCGCAGGGCGCCGCTGGCGGCGGCGTCCTTCACCTGCGAGACGATCTGCAGGTACACCGGGACGCCGGACTTGAAGTTGAGTTGGACGAACATAGGGGCGATGGAGAGACAAGTGACATAGTACACTAGGACAGTCAAACAGAAAGTTCACAGATGTGCACGATGCGGTCGGAGCGCGGACGGTTTCGCAGGATCGTGCTCTGTTTTGTGTCGCCGGGTTGAAACCGGTGCGAGGAGAGGTCTTGGCGTTTGGCGCCTGGCAAGAGGCGGCGTCTGCGGGTCTCAGGCCCGCGATACAAGTGCCATCTGCCTTGTGGAGAAGATGGAGCTGGAAACCAAGAAAACAGGAACGGAGCCGGAAAAGCTGCGGTTTTCCTGTTTTCCTGTTTTCCGGATTCTCTCTCCGGCAGGTGTTTTCAGAGCCACCGCGAATCTGCCCCGGCTGCCGTGGCCTCCGATCCGGGGCTTACCCGGGGGTGCGACCCGAAGACGCGGTCAGCAGAGGCGAGAAAACGCGTGCGGGAACGGGGGATGCAGCGGTGAAGCCGGTCGCGGACCTTCTTCCTGTCGCGGGGTAGGGCGAAGCTCCTGCTGAGCCCCTGCGAGTTCACGGGCCGCCCTTTGCTCAGCGGCTCGGCAGGAGCCTCGCCCTACCGGCGGTTTCGTTCTTCCTCGGTTCCCGGCACCACAGGCATGCCTCTCCTTCGCTCCTCCCTGACCGCCATTTCTGATCGCACCCCGCACCCGGCGGCCTGCTTGCGGCGGCGCGGCAGAGTTGCTCCACTCGGTCATGGCTCAATCCTATCCGACGCTCATCCCGGGGCTCCGCAGCCCTTCCGCCGCCGTGAACGGCCTCGTCTACTTCGGCCGCATGCTCGACAAGATCCGCCTCGCCGCCGCGGGCCAGCTGCCCGAGGGATGGCAGCCGATGCGCGGGGCCGCGGTGAAGAACAGCTTCGACGCCCGTTGCTGCGCCTTCCTCGGCATCGACTACGCCGCGACCGAGGCGGAGACGCTCAAGGGCGGCACCGACGAGCAGGTGCTCGGATGGGCCTTCGCGAACGGCCGCAAGCCGGGCGACGACGAGATCGAGGTCTGGAACGCCTTCATGATGAAGCGCGGTTGGCGGGACGCCGGGACGCAGCGTCTCGACGAACGACTCACGGAGATCGGGCTGCCGCCGGGCACCGTGCAGACGATGTTCGAGTACATCGATATCGACGAAGGCCGGCTCGTGCCCGGCCAGAAGTGAGGCCCACGAGCCTGGACACGGGGTCGCGTGGCGGACTGGAAAGTCCGCGCTCCCGGCTGGACACGACCGGGTGCCACGTCGCGTCCGTGTCCAGCCCTTCCCGATGCAGGGCGCATCCGGACACTGCCCCCGGAGCGCCGGTTTCCAACCGGCTGGTCGCAGCCTGGCCCGCCACTGGCCGCTTAAAAAGCGGCGCTCCGAACGCCACCCGCTTCGTCGCGGGGGGCAGTGCCAGGATGCGCCCCCGACCGCATCCCCGCGCGGTTGGCGGCTTGACCGGATCCGGATGAATCGTGGACGTTCTTCTCCGTCCGATCCACCGCCTATGAATCCCACCGAGCCCGTCATCTCGTCGCGCCGCGACTTCCTCCGCACCTCGACCACCGCCGCGGCGTTCGCCTTGGCCGCGCCGGGGATCATCCTCCGTGAATCCGCGTTCGCGGCGAACGGTGAAACCTTGAAGATCGGCCTCGTGGGCTGCGGCGGCCGCGGCACCGGCGCCGCCGGCAACGCCCTGACCGCGGACGCGAACTGCGTGCTGACCGCCGTCGGCGACGCGTTCCCGGAGCAGGCCGAGGGCTCGCTGCGCAACCTGAAGGAGCAGTTCGGCGCGCGTGTCGCGGTCACGCCCGACTCCACGTTCACCGGCCTCGACGCCTACAAGAAGGTCATCGATTCCGTCGACGTGGTCCTGCTCGCCACGCCTCCCGGGTTCCGGCCGACGCACCTCCGCTACGCCGTCGAGAAGGGCAAGCACATCTTCTGCGAGAAACCCGTCGCGACCGACGCCGTCGGCATCCGCCACGTGATGGAATCGGTGAAGCTGGCCAAGGAGAAGAAGCTGAACTTCGTCTGCGGCTTCTGCTGGCGCAGCGACCTGCCCCGCCGCGCGGTGTACGAGCAGATCCACGACGGCGCGATCGGCGACGTGAAGCACGTCTACGGCACCTACCTGACCGGCCCGGTGAAGCCGATGCCCGGTGTCAATGCCCGCAAGCCGGGAATGAGCGACCTGGAGTGGCAGCTCCGCAACTGGATGAACTTCTCGTGGCTCGCCGGCGACGGCTACGTCGAGCAGTGCATCCACACCGTGGACAAGCTCGCATGGACGATGAAGGACGTGCCGCCGATCAAGTGCACCGCCACCGGTGGCCGCATGGTCCCGAACAACGAGGGCAACATCTATGACCACATGACCGTGGTCTACGAGTACTCCAACGGCGTCCGTGCCACCATCGCCCAGCGCCAGATCAACGGATGCCACAACGACAACAGCGACTATATCGTCGGCTCCAAGGGCTATGCCACCAGCGGCTGGAGCGTCCCGGCCATCCGCGGCGAGAAGAGCTGGAAGTACCAGGGCGACAAGTCGAAGGACATGTACGTCATCGAGCACGAGGAGCTCTTCGCCAGCATCCGCGGCGGCAAGTACCGCTTCGACGGCGATTGGCTCGCGTCGAGCACGCTGCAAGGGATCATGGGCCGCATGGCCGCCTACACCGGCCAGGAAGTGACCTGGGAACAGGCGCTCATGTCGCAGGAGAACCTCCATCCCGAGGCCGAGATCAGCTGGGACATGAAGCTGCCCATCATGCCGCTGCCGGTGCCGGGACGCTACAAGCTGGTCTGAGCGGCGGCGAGAGTTCCGCCCCATGCCCACGACCCTGCGGCTCCATGGCCACAGGATCGGTTTTTACAGCGCGGTGCCCGACGAACCAGCCCATGTCCATATCGTGAAAGCAGGCCATGAGGCTAAGTTCTGGCTCGACCCGCTGCGCTTGGCGCGGAACAAAGGTTTCCGCGAGACGGAATAGGTGCAGGTCTTGAAACTGCTGGAAGCGAACCGGGAAACCTTGCTGAAGGCGTGGAATGAATCCCCTTGAACCGACCGAGCAGAACCCACCGTCCATCCAACGGGTGGTGGTGACGGAGCACCGGTTGACCTTCGACCTCGAAGACGGCCGGAGCATCAGCGCCCCGTTGGAGTGGTATCCCACGCTCCGGTTGGCCACCCCGGCCGAGCGGCAGGATTTCGAGGTCGTCCACAGCTCGGTCCACTGGCCGGCCTTGGATTGCGACCTGAGTTCCGATGGTCTCCTGCGCGGGGCGAAAGAAGACCCGCGCTGGGCGCGCAAAGCCTACGAGCGCCACTTCGAGCGGCAGCGAGAAGCAGCGAAAAGCAGCCTGCCCCTGGTCCGCAAACCCTCCCGTCGCCGACCGGTCTCCGCCTGATCCTTATGAACCGTCGTTCCTTCCTCCAGCTCTCCGCCACCGCCGCGACGCTCACCGCCGCAGCTCCGCTCGCTTTCGCCGCGGACGCGCCGAAGAAGCGCACGCTCAAGAAAGGCATCATGTATGGCACCGTCGGCGTGCCGGGCTCGGTGCTGGAGAAGTTCAAGGCCGTGAAGGAGGCCGGGTTCGCCGGCGTCGAGCCGAACAGCCACATGGACCAGGACGAGGTGCTGCGCGCGCGCGACGCCACGGGCTTGGAGATCGCCAGCGTCTGCTGCGGCACGCATTGGGCGAAGCCCATCACGCACCCGAGCAAGGAGGTCCGCGCGGCCAGCGTCGAGGGGCTCAAGCAGTCGTTGAAGGATGCGAAACGCTACGGCGCGACCTCGGTGCTGTTCGTGGCCGGGGCCGTGAACGACCAGATCGCCTACGAAGACGCCTACAAACGAGCGCAGGCCGAGCTGACCAAGGTCGTGGACTTCGCCGAGGAACTGGAGGTCCACATCTCCATCGAGAACGTCTGGAACAACTTCCTCCTCAGCCCGGTGGAGGCCGCGAAGTTCGTGGACGAGCTGAACAACGACTACGTCGGCTGGCACATGGACATCGGCAACGTGATCAACTACGGCTGGCCGGAGCAGTGGATCCGGACCTTGGGCAAGCGCATCCAACGGCTCCACATCAAGGAATACAGCCGCAAGAAGGCCGACAAGGAGGGCAAGTGGGCCGGCTTCGACGTGGAATTCCTCAAGGGCGACAACAACTGGCCCGCCGTGATGAAGGCGCTCGACGACATCGGCTACGGCGGTTGGGGCATCGCCGAACAGGGCGGCGGCGGCAGTCTCGAAGGCCTGAAGAAACTGAGCCGCGAGATGGACCAGATCTTCGCGAGCTGATCGCGGGATCCATCCGCCGAGACGGGGTGCGATCCGAAGTGGCGGTCACTGCGAACGCCGCAGAGACGCACTTGCTCGGTGGAGAAAACCGACCGGAGAGAGAATCTGGAAAACAGGAAAGCAGGATGAACTGGGCTTTGCCGGCTCCGTTCCTGTTTTCCAGATCGATCTCTTCCCAGCCCCTCCGATGCGGCCCGCCGCTTCGGATCCATCCGCCGAGACGCCGGCGCTTGCCGGACGCGCGCCGACTTCCCTAGTGTCCGGCGCCATGCTCGACATCAAGCTGCTCCGCGAGAGACCCGACTTCGTCAAAGAACGCCTTGCGACCCGCCTCGCCGGCGACGACGCCAAGGTCTCCGAGGTGCTCGAGCTCGACGAACGCCGCCGCACCGCGTTGGCCGAGGTCGAGCAGCTCAAGGCCAAGCGCAACGCCGTCTCCAAGGAGATCGGCGCGCTGATGGGCCAGAAGAAGACCGAGGAGGCCGAGGCCAAGAAGGCGGAGACCCGCGCGATCGGCGACCGGATCTCCGAGCTGGACAAGGTCGTCGCCGAGGTCGAGGCCGGCCGCGACACGTTGCTCGCCACTCTCCCGAACCTCCCCCACGCCAGCGTCGCGCTCGGCAAGGATGCCGCCGACAATCCCGAGATCCGTGTCCATGGGACGAAGGCGGACTTCGCCTTCAAGCCGCTTTCCCACGTCGATCTGTGCGAGAAGCTGAAGCTCGTGGATTTCGCCCGCGGCGCGAAGCTCAGCGGGTCCGGGTTCCTGCTCTACACCGGTTGGGGCGCGCGGTTGGAGCGGGCGTTGATCAACTTCCTGCTCGACCTGCACACCACCGAGCACGGCTATCGCGAGGTGGCGCCGCCCTACATCGTCGGCGAGCACTGCATGTACGGCGTCGGGCAGTTCCCGAAGTTCAAGGACCAGGCCTACGCCGTGCAGGAAGGCCTCGACGCCTCGACGATGGGCAAGCTCTACCTGTTGCCCACCGCCGAAGCTCCGGTGGCCAACATCCACCGCGAGGAGATCCTAGCCGCCGCGCAGCTTCCGGTCTGTTATACCGACTCCGTGAATAGACTGGTAGAAGTTGATGGGATGGAGCAGTGTCTGTGGATGGGAAGACCCCGAGCGAAGCTGGATCGTTGCGGTGAGGCCGACTTGGTCGCCCGCCGCCTGGAGACCGAACCACCGGGAGCGCGGCGCGAGCGGCTGCTTGCCGTGCAGCTGGGACTCCGGGGCGAACTGGGGCTGGACGGCATCGCGGAGGCGGTGGGCCGGTCCCGCGCCACCATACAGACATGGTTCGACACCTATCGACAGGGCGGCGGGGACGCGCTGCTCTACGACGCCCGGAGCGACAACCCCGGCCGGCCCAGCGAGCTCTCCGGCGCGGCCCTGGCCGAGTT
>JBBRQL010000231.1:0-6581 GCA_038226425.1 Verrucomicrobiota bacterium | reverse complement strand
ACGTGTTCCAGTTCTCGAAGCCGGGCGGGAAGACGATGTTCCCGACGTGGCCGTCGGCGTACATCATGTTCCAGCTGCGCTTGCCCCGGTTGTTGTGCCAGATGCTCTTCGCCTTCGTGCCGGCGTTGACCCGGCCGTCGCCGGCGTCGCGCGAGCCCATCCACGGCCAATCGCCCTGCATGATCTTCGTCGTGGGCCGGAGCGCGACCTCGCTGGTCTTCATCGGCCTGGCTTCCGGAGTGTTCGCGCCGGCGCCCTTGTCGCCGGTGACGTGCTTGACCCGGTACCAATCGACGGACCACATCGGCAGGTAGCTGTTGCCCCAGCCGAGGAAGCACGACTTCGCTTCCGGCCAATAGCTGTCGCCTTTGTCCGAAGGGCAGTGCCACACCTCGAACGTGTTCCCGGCATAGACGTTCAACGGGCGGTTCGTCTCGCCGGGCGCGTTGTGGATCCCCACCGTGCCGTTGGTGGCGCGACCGCCCTGGGTCGCCCAGTTCGCGTGGACCGGGAAGGAATCACGGTTGTCGTCCGCATACATGTGGTAGGCGAGGTGCTGCTGATGCTGGTTGCTGACGCAGCGGATCGAAGCGGCCTTGACCTTCGACCGCCCCAGCGCTGGCAAAAGCATCCCGGCCAGGATCGCGATGATGGCGATGACGACGAGGAGCTCGATGAGCGTGAAGGCGGCGCGGGATGAAGTCCTCATGGTTGGTCCTTGCCTATACCTGCCACCCGTCGTCGGCAAGCGGCCAATCGGCCGAGGCCGCGTGGTAGGACGACGCTCCTGCGGAGCCCTTGCGGGTCGACGGGGCCACCCTTTGCTCAGCGGCTCGGCGGAGCCTCGCCTTACCTGCGCCTTCGTTCTTTCCCGATCAGGTTGGTCCAGCCGTAGCGCGGCGAACCGAGGGAGGCGAAGACATCGCCACCGCTGGCGGCTCTGGCGGCATGTGTGTGGCGCCGGGTTTTCGCTAGCGGCGCAAAGTGCCGGCGGTTATCTCCATCCCATGTCGCTCCATCGTGTGGTGATCTGGTCCGCAGCCCTGGCGTGCGCCGTCCTCGGCACGTCGGCGGCCACCTCGTCACCGGGCGCCGAGGCCATCGCCAAGCTGCCGCCGGCCGTCGACCGCGCCGTGGATTTCAACCGGGACATCCGGCCGATCCTCGAGACCAGTTGCGTGAAATGCCACGGGCGCGGCAAGGCGAACGGCGATTGGAAACTGGACACGCGCGAGACGTTCCTGCAGCCGGGAGAATCCGGGCCCGCCGCGGTCCTCGGCGACAGCGCCAAGAGCCGTCTGATCCACCTGGTCGCCGGCACCGATCCGGACGACGTGATGCCGAAGAAGGGCTCGAAGCTGACGACGGAACAGGTCGGGTTGCTCCGCGCATGGGTCGACCAAGGGCTGAAGTGGGATCCGCAGGTCACCTTCGCCAAACCGCCGGCGAAGAATCTCCGGCCCCGCCAGCCCGAGGTGCCGAAGGGCAAGGCGACGCATCCGCTCGACCGGGTCCTCGACGCCTACTTCGCCGGCCACGGCGTGAAGCCGGCCCATGTCGTGGAGGACCGCCTGTTCGCCCGGCGCGTCCACCTCGATGTGGTCGGGTTGCTGCCTTCGCCGGAGGAGCTCGAAGCTTTCGTGAAGGACCGTTCGCCGGACAAGCGGGCCGAGCTGGTCGCGCGGTTGTTGGCGGACAAGCAACGCTACGCGCAGCATTGGCTCGCGTTCTGGAACGACCTTCTCCGGAACGACTACAAGGGCACCGGCTACATCGACGGCGGCCGCAAGCAGATCAGCGAATGGCTCTACGCGGCGCTGCGCGACGGCAAGCCGTACGACCAGTTCGTGCGCGAGTTGGTCGATCCGACCGCGGCGAGCGAGGGGTTCTCCAAGGGCATCGTGTGGCGCGGCACGGTGAACGCGTCGATGACGCCGCCGATGCAGGCCGCGCAGAACATCGGGCAGGTGTTCATGGGCGTGAACCTGAAGTGCGCCTCGTGCCATGATTCGTTCATCGACGACTGGCAGCTGAGCGATGCCTACGGCTTGGCCGGCATCTATGCCGAGGGCGCGATGGAGATGGTCCTGTGCGACAAGCCCACCGGGAAGATCGCGCCGCTGAAGTTCCTCTTCCCCGAGCTCGGAGCGGTGGACCCGAAGGCCCCGAAGGCCGGACGCCTCTCGCAGCTCGCGAAGATCATCACCAGCCGCGAGAACGGCCGGCTTCCGCGCACCATCGTGAACCGCCTTTGGGCGAAGCTGCTCGGCCGCGGCCTCGTCGAACCGCTCGACGTGATGCAGAACGAGGCCTGGAGCGCCGACATGCTCGACTGGCTCGCCGAGGACCTCGTCGCCCACGGATGGGACCTGAAGCGCACGTTGGCGATGATCCTCACCTCGCAGGCCTATCAATTGCCGTCGGTCGACCTGCCGGACAAACCGGCACCGGACTTCGTGTTCCGCGGCCCGGGCGTGCGCCGGTTGAGCGCGGAGCAGTTCCGCGACGCGTTCGGTTCGCTCGCCGGCGTCTGGCACGACAAGCCCGAAGGCGGCCTCGACCGCCTGTTGATCGAGCCCGGCGAAGCGAAGGCGTTGGCAGCCGACGCCTTCTGGATCTGGGGCGACGCCCATGGCGCGACCGGCGTGCCGGCTTCGACGAACTGGTTCCGCCGCACGCTGGTGCTCACCGGGGCGCCGACGGAGGCGACGTTGTTCGTCCATGCGGACAACTCGGCGAAGGTCCACGTGAACGGCGACCGCGCGCGCGGCACCGATGCGCCGGACTGGAGCCAACCCGGCGTGTACGACCTCCGTTCGCGCCTGAAGGCGGGCACCAACGTGATCGCCATCGAGGTCGTCAACGGCGGTGACGGCCCGAACCCCGCCGGCCTGCTGGTCTACGCGAAGCTGCGCCAGAAGAACGGCGCCTCCGAGCGCGTGCTCGACCTCGCGTCCGACGGTTCGTGGAAGGTCTCGGCCCAGCACGCCGAGAAGTGGAGGGACGCGTCGTTCGCCGCCGATTGGCCGGCTGCACAGGTCCTCGGCCCGTCGTCGATGACGCCCTGGGACCTCGGCCGGAGCTTGGCGAGCACGGTGGCGGGCCGGACCCTGTACGGCAGCATCCGCGCCTCGTTGTCCGATGCGGATCCGCTCGCGCTCGCGATGGGGCGTCCGAACCGCGAGCAGGTCACCACCGTCCGCCAATCCACGGCGACGACGATCCAGGCGCTAGAGCTCACCAACGGCGACACCTTGGCGAAGCTGCTAAAGCGCGGAGCGGAGCAGTTGGTGGCGACGAACACGGACGGCCGCGTCCTGGCCGACCGCGTGTTCCGCCAAGCGCTGAGCCGTCCGCCGACGCGGAAGGAGCTCGACCTCGCCGCCGAGCTCGTCGGCCAGAAGCCCCGTCGCGAAGGCGTGGAAGACCTCCTGTGGAGCGTCGCCATGCTGCCCGAGTTCCAGCTTACGTACTGAACCCCGACGGATCCTATGAAGACACCTGACTTTACCCGCCGCGATTTCGTGAAGCGCCTCAGCGCCGCCACTCTGGCGGCTCTTGGCGCTGGATATCCGCGCCAACTGCTCGGCGAGGAGCCGGTCGAGAAGCTCGCGGCGACCGCCGACACCGTGATCGTCCTGTGGATGGGCGGCGGCATGGCGGCGACGGAGACCTTCGACCCGAAACGCTACACGCCCTTCGAGAAGGGGATGGATCCCAACACCGTGCTCTCGACCTTCCCGTCGATCCCCACGGCGGTGGACGGCATCCGGTTCAGCGAAGGCCTCGAACGGGTCGCGAAGGTGATGGACCGGGGCACGCTCATCCGCAGCTACACCGCGGGCGACCTCGGGTTCATCCTGCATTCGCGGCACCAGTTCCACTGGCACACCGGCTATGCGCCGCCGCAGACCGTAGCCTGCCCGCACATCGGTGCGGTGATCGCGCGCACGCTCGGGCCCAAGGACCCCGCGGTGCCGGCGTTCATCAACATCGGCCAACGGTTCGATGTCGGCGAAGGCGAGGAGCTGAAGGCGTTCACCTCGGCGGGCTTCCTCGGGAGCGAGTTCGGTCCGTTCAACGTGGCCTACCCCGATTCCGCGAAGGACGTCGTGACCCCGCCGGGCGGCATGAGCCCCGGGCGTTTCGAGGACCGCGACAAGTTCTTCCGGCGCCTCGTCGAGGCTTCGCCGGTCGGCCAGCTGGGCAGCGGGCATCAGAAGGATTCGCTGCTCCGCTCGCTGGACAACGCGCACCGGTTGCTCGGCTCGCCCGCGGCCAAGGCCTTCGACCTCACGCTCGAAAAGCCCGAGACCATCGCGAAGTACGTGCCGGGCGGATGGGATTTCAGCAAGAAGCTTGGCGGCGACCAGAACCGGGAAGGCAGCTACGAGAAGGCGAACATCCAGCGCTTCGGCCTCGGATGCCTGCTCGCGCGGCGGCTCGCCGAGGTCGGCGCGCGCTACATCGAGGTGACGACCGAGTACATCCCGTTCCTCAACTGGGACACCCACGAGCACGGCCACGAGAAGCTGACCAATATGAAGATCGCCATCGACGGCGCGATCTCCCAGCTCGTGCTCGACCTCGAAGAGCGCGGCATGCTCGACCGCACGCTCATCGTGGTCGCGAGCGAGTTCAGCCGCGACATGATGCAGGAGGGCAAGCCCGACCGGCCGATCCAGGACCAGGTGCCGGTGCCCCAGAAGATCGAGTCGCTGACGCACTACGGCATGCACCGCCACTTCACCGACGCCGGTTGCGTGCTGCTCTTCGGCGGCGGGATGAAGAAGGGGCATCTCCACGGCCTCACAGCCGATGAGCGCCCGTGCAAGACGATCAAGGACCGCGTCGTAATCGAGGACCTGCACGCGACCCTCTATCGCGCACTGGGCATCTCGCCCAAGCTGTCCTACGAGATCGAGAAACGGCCGTTCTACGTCACCCGCGACGGCGTCGGGAAGCCGGTCGCCGATGTGTTCGCGCGCGGCGTGTGAGCCGGGCGCGGCGGCGGTCCGATCCGGTCCGCCGCCCGCCGCGCGTCACCGCCTTACTGCGTCGGCTTCTTGAACTTCGCGTCGTCCGGGGTGCCGCCGGTGCCGACATCGGTCACGCGGAGCGTGAACGTGGCGGTGTCCGGTTTCGTCCGCCGGAGCCGGTAGGCGACCTTGATGCCGCCCATCTCTTTGTAGTCCTCGTAGATGTCCTGCGCCGGCTGCATGCCTGCGTCCGTGTACGCCTCATGGTCCCAGCGGGCGAGCAGGCCCGTCGCGGTGGCGAAGAAGAACTTCTCGGTCTTGCCGTCCGACGTGGTGCCTTCGACGACGTCGCAGGGGATATCGCCGACCTTCTCCGCGCCTTTGACCGCGAGCTTGCTGAGGCCGCGACCGAGCTCGATGGGGCGCCAGAAATCGGCTTGGCGCACGAGGTCCTTGAGCTGGTCGCCGGTGATGTCCTGGACGTTCCCGCCGGGCACGCTGACCCACGCCGCCGGCCCGTCCGTGCCCACCACGATCGTGCCGCTGTTCGGGATGTCGATCGCCTGGAGCAGTTTGTCCGGCGCCTTGGCGAGGCTGGCGAAGTTGACGGTGACGCCGGGCATGACCGCGAGCTCGAGGTCGCCCTTCAACGACCGGACAATCTGCGCGCGCAGGGCCTCTTCGCCGCCGAGCGCCTTGACGTGGCGGGCGAAAATCGCGGCGGCACCGGTCAGGGCAGGGGCGGCGGCCTTCGCCTCGGGCGCGGGTTTGGCGGCGGGTTCCGCGGCGGGCGATGACAAAGCCAAGGCAACGGCGAGGACGGGCAGGAGGACGGTTGTCGGATTCATGATGAGGAGCGGGGCGAGGCTTCGGGACGCGGGGTCGGACAACGGGATTCCGATGATGCTCAACCGAAGAACGAGCGGACCGCGGCGACCACGTGGTCCGCCTGCGCATCGGTCAGCTCCGGATACATCGGCAGCGGAAAGATCCGCCGCGAGACGGATTCGGACACGGGGAAGTCGCCTGCTTTCCAACCGCGGTCGGCGTAGCACTTCTGCAGGTGGAGCGGCTGCGGATAGTAGATGATCGTGGGCACGCCGTTGGCGGCGAGATGCGCCTGGAGCTCGTCACGCCGATCGGAGAGCAGGGCGTAGACGTGGAAGATGTGCGTGTTGCCGGGCGCGGTCTCCGGGGGCTGGAGCGGCAATCCGGCGAGGCCGGCGTCGTACCGCGCGGCGATCTCGGCGCGGCGGGCGTTCCATCCGGCGAGGTGAGGCAGCTTCACCCGCAGGATGGCCGCCTGCAGTTCGTCGAGCCGCGAGTTGTAGCCGTGGATGTCATGGAAGTAGCGGCGTTCGATGCCGTGGACGCGGAGCATCCGGAGCTTCTTGGCGAGCGCTTCGTCGTCGGTCACGACCATGCCGCCGTCGCCGGCCGCGCCGAGGTTCTTGGTCGGATAGAAGCTGAGGCACCCGAGCACGCCGTGGCTGGCGACCGGTTTTCCGTCGCAGCTCGCGCCGATCGCCTGCGCGCAATCTTCGACGAGCGGGATGCCGAGCGCCGCCAGCTCGCGGAGCGGGGCGGCCTGGCCGAAAAGGT
>JBBRQL010000230.1:0-6584 GCA_038226425.1 Verrucomicrobiota bacterium | reverse complement strand
CCCGAAACTGGCGGCCCAGCATTGAAAAGCGGGGGCCGAGCCGCCCTGACCCGAGCCGCCGAGAAAAGGCCTGGAACGGACACCCACCGACCGCCGACCAGAAACCGCCCCCCGTTGTCCGCCGCACTTCTCCCCAGCCGCCAGAGCCGCTACCCTCACCACTAATCCCAGCAAACTTGAGCTAAGTCCGACAGGCTGCTAGCGCGAGCGCCGGTCGGCGAACCACTTCGGCAGCGCTCCTCCTGCGAGGGCGAGCACGAGCAAAGCGCCGGTCAGCAACCCGGCGAGCTCGCCCGCGTTGCTCATCGTCGCCGGGACGCGGGAGAGCCCGTTGCCGAGCACCGCGATGGCGGCGACGCCGAGCAACGTCCCGTGCACCGAACCCACGCCGCCGAAGATGCTGGTGCCGCCGAGCACGACCGCGGTGATGGCGGCCAGTTCGTAGCCGGTGCCCGCGTCGGCCTTGGCGGTACCGAACCGCGCTGTGTAGGTGATCGCCGCCAACGCTGCCACCATGCCGGCGAGAACGTGCGCGAAGGCCAACCGGCGTCCGACCGGCAAACCGGCGTAGCGCGCCCCCTCCGGCGCGAACCCGATTGCCCGCCACGATCGTCCGAAGGTCGTCCGGTGGACCAGCAGCCACATCGCCCCCGCCACGAACGCGAAGATCCACGCCTGCGCCGGCATGCCCGCGATGCGTCCGGTGCCGAGGAAGAGGAACGAGGGCGGGAAGCGCGTGAACGCGTCGGTGCCGCGGGTGATCGCCTCGGCGAGGCCGCGGAAAAGGGAATAGGTCCCGAGCGTCACGATGAGCGGCGGCAACCGGAGCGCGGTGATGAGCAGCGCGTTGACTCCGCCGGCCGCCGCACCGATCCCGAGCGTCGCCACTGCGGCCACCTCCCACGGCAGACCGCCGTCGCGCCACAGCTTGCCGAACAGCACCGCGCACAGCCCGAGCGTGGAGCCGACCGAGAGATCGATCCCCCCGGCGAGCACGACCGGCATCATGACCAGCGCGAGCAACCCGATCTCCACCGAGTGGCGCACGATGTTCGCGATGTTGTCCGCCGTGCCGAAGTTGCGTCCGGCCGACTGGAAGAAGAGGACTTCCGCCACGAGCACGAGCAGCAAGAGGGTCTCGTGCCGCAGCAGCATCCGGTTCTTGGGAGGAAGGTTCATCGCAGGTCCTCAGCGGCCGTTCTTCCGGTTCCTCAAACCGTCCGCGACGACCGCGAGCAGTATGACCGCGCCTTGGATGGCCTTGTCCCAGTACGGCTTCACGCCGATGTAGGTGAGCGCGGGCGTGATGCACGCGAGCAGGAGGAAACCGACGAGCACGCCGCCAAGGTTCCCGCGTCCGCCCGACACCGCGACGCCGCCCACGACCGCGGCCGCGATCGCCTCCAGCTCGAGCATCTTGCCGGTGTTGGGATCGACCTGCGGCGATTGGACGACGTTCATCACCGCCGCCAGCCCGGTGAGAGCACCCATCAGCACGAACACGCCGAACGTGACGAGCCTCGGCCGGATCCCTGCGAGCCGTGCCGCTTCGGCGTCGGATCCGACCGCGTACACGGCCCGGCCGATCGCCAGATGGCGCATCACCGTCGACATCGCCACGAGCACGGTCATCGCGATGCCGCAGACCAGATATTGGCCGGCTATCATCGGCAGACCGGCCCACTGGAGCCCGTCGGGCAGATCGACGAAGACGCCTTGCTGCGCGAGCCGTAGCCCTTCGCGCAACGTCACCATCGTCGCCAAGGTCACGACGATGGACGGCAGCCGCAGACCGGCGACCAGCGCGCCGTTCAAGGCGCCGCCGATCGCTCCCACCGCGATCGACGAGGCGACCGCCAGCGGCAGCGGCACCTTCGCCGCGGCGACCAGCCCGCAGACGACGCTGCACACGGCGAAGAGCGATCCGACCGAGATGTCGATCTGCCGGCTGATCATCACCACCGTGATGCCGCAGGCGACGACCAGCTTCGGAGCGGCCGCGGTGAGCCTGGACAACAACGGCTGCGGCGCGAAGAAATCCGGCGCGAAGACGCCCAGCAACGCGAGCACCGACAGCAGAACGCCCAAGACCGAGAATTCGCGGAAATGGCGCTTCAACACGATGCCTCCTCGTCCGCGACCGGTGCGGTGCCGTCGGCCACGCTTCCGTGTCCCAACGCCGCCGCCATCACCGTCTGCGCGTCGCTGCCGCCCGGGAAGAGCGCGACGACCGTCCCGCCCCTCATCACCGCGATGCGGTCGCCCATGCCGAGGACTTCGGGCAGGTCGCTCGAGATCAGCAGCACCGCCATCCCTTCGTCGGCGAGCCGGCGGATGATCTTGTGGATCTCGCTCTTCGCGCCGACATCCACGCCCTGGGTCGGTTCGTCGAGGATGAGCAGCTTGGGTTGCGTCGCCAGCCAGCGGGCCAAGGAGACCTTTTGCTGGTTGCCGCCTGAGAGCGAACCGCCCGGCGCGTCGGGTCCCGATGCCTTCACCCCGAGTGCGCCGATCTGCCGCTCCGCGAGCGAGCGCTCCGCCTCGGGACGCAGCCAGGTCCCCGGGAAGATCCGGTCGTGGACGGCCATCGTCATGTTGTGCGCGATCGGCATCTCCAGGACCACGCCGTGGCGCCGCCGGTCCTCGGGAACGTACGCGATGCCGCGGGCGACTGCTTGCTGAGGAGAACCAATCGCAACGCGTTCTCCGTCGAGCTCGATCTCCCCGGAATCGGCGGGCGTCAACCCGAACACGATGCGCGCGAGCTCTGTCCGGCCCGCGCCGACCAATCCAGCCAACCCGACGATCTCGCCGGACCGGACATCGAGCGTGACGTCGCGGATACCGCTCGACGAACACCCGAGCCGTCGGAGCGAAAGCACCGTCTTGGCCGGTTTTGCACCCGCCGGCGGATAGGTCGACGCGACTTCACGGCCGACCATCAGTTGGATCAGTTCCGCCTCGGTGACCGCGGGTTCCGCAAGACCTGCACCGGAAGCCGACGGCTTGCGCATCCGCCAGGTCCCGACGCTTTCTCCGTCCCGTAGCACGGTGACCCGGTCGGCGAGCGCGAAGATCTCCTCGAGCCGATGCGAGATGTAGATGATGCCGACGCCGTCCGCTCGCAATCCGCGGACGACCCCGAAGAGCCGCTCCTGCTCTTGTCGCGTGAGCGAAGCCGTGGGCTCGTCCATGACGACGATCCGGGCACCGGCACCGAGCGCACACGCGATCTCCACGAGCTGTTGCTCCGGCATCGAGAGCCACCGGACCTCCGCATCCGGATCGATCTCCGCTCCGACGCGCCGCAACAGCTCGCTTGCCGTTTGCCTGCGGAGCCTCCACCGCACGCGCCCGAACGGCCGGAACTTTTCCAACCGGAGCCCGATGTTCTCGGCGACGGTGAGATCCGGGAACAGGGCCGGTTGCTGATAGATGCAGGCGATGCCAAGACCGCGGGCCTCGGCCGGCGAAAGCGACGCGACCTGCCTGCCATGGACCTCGATGGTCCCGCCATCAGCCCGATGAGCGCCGGTGATGACCTTGATGAGGGTGGACTTCCCCGCCCCGTTCTCGCCCAACAACGCATGCACTTCGCCCGCCTGAAGCTCGAACGACACGCCTTTGAGCGCCCGGACAGCGCCGAAGGACTTGGCGATCGAAGTCAACTGGAGCAGACACATCATCGGATCAACGAACACTTATCGGCTTCATGCCATGTCTATTTTCTATCGATTATTTAAACAAGTTATCGTTAACTTAATTAATAAATAAACAAATCACGCCCAACAGGCAAGACGCATCGAGGACTTCCAATCGGTTCGACGCCAAGCAGCTGTCGCTATCAAATCAACAGGAACAGTCCCGGGCATCGAGTCCATCGCCGGGCTCGGTTTCGCGACGGTCGTCGGTCTTCAAGCTCTCATCGCGTTGCCGGAAGCGTTTCATCCAGATCATGATCAGGCTGATATCCGAGGGAGAAACTCCGGAGATACGTGAGGCTTGGCCCAATGTCGCCGGCCGGATCTTCATGAGCTTTTGTCGGGCTTCGATGCCCAAGCTATTGATCTCCGCATACGGGAAGGTCTCCGGGATCGCCTGTTGTTCGAGCCCACGGAACCGCACCAGTTCCTGCTCCTGTCGGTCGACATAGCCGGCATACTTGGTGGCGATCTCAACCTGCATACCGACTTCCGGCGAGAGGGTGGCATCCCGGCCCGGGAGCGTGGCGTAGCTGATTTCTGGGCGTTTAAGTATCTGGGACAGAGAGTCGTACCCGATATGGGTTCTCTCCAATCGTTTCAACTCGGCCGCGATGGCGTCGCGTTTAAGGGCAAAGCGCCGATAGTTCCGTTCCGGCAGCAGACCGATGTCGGACCCGATCTGACTAAGGCGGAGGTCCGCGTTGTCCTGTCGGAGCACCAACCGGTATTCGGCTCGTGAAGTGAACATACGGTACGGCTCCTGGGTACCCTTTGTGACCAAGTCGTCGATCAGGACTCCGATGTAGGCTTGGTCCCGGCGGAGGACGACCGGCTCCTTCCCTTGCGCTCGCCGGGCCGCGTTGATACCGCCCATCAATCCTTGCGCCCCGGCTTCTTCGTACCCCGACGTCCCGTTGATCTGACCGGCCAAGAACAGGCCACGACAGGCCTTGGTCTCGAGGCTTGGATTGAGCTGGGTTGGGTGGCTGAAGTCATATTCCACCGCATAGGCCGGCCGCATGATCTCGGCGTTCTCGCATCCGACGATGGTCCGGACCATCTCCACCTGCACCTCGAACGGCAGACAAGTGGAGAATCCGTTGACGTAGATTTCGTCGGTCGCGATCCCCTCCGGTTCCAAGAATATCTGGTGCTGCTCCTTTTCGGCAAAGCGGACGAACTTGTCCTCGATGCTCGGGCAATACCGGGGACCCACGCCCTCGATCACCCCGGAATACATCGGTGACCGGTGGAGATTCGCCAAGATCAACTCCCTCGTCTTCGGTGTGGTGTGCGTGAGCCAGCAATCCGCCTGCTTTCCAGCTTGGGCAAGAATCGAACCCGGCGGATACGCCCCAGCCTGGTCCTGGGAATGTTCCACGTGGAACAAATCGTCATGCCACAGGTCGTCTTTCCAGTAGGTGAACCAAGGGACCGGCTCATCACCGGGCTGTGGTTCGCACCGGGTAAAATCGATCGACTGTTTTACCAATCGAGGCGGCGTCCCCGTCTTCAACCGGCCCAGTTCGAGTCCCAACTCCATCAAGGACGCCGAAAGTCCGGTAGCCGCCGCTTCGCCCGCCCGTCCCCCTGCTTGTTGGTTGGCGCCGACGTGCATGAGGCCCCGGAGGAACGTCCCTGTGGTGATCACCACGGTCTTGCTGTGGAACTGGACCTCCAAGGTCGTCTCGACGCCGTAGATTTCTCTGTCCCGTTGCAACAACCGGACGGTCTGGCCTTGTTTGCAGTCGAGATTGGGTTGCCGTTCGCAGATCCATTTGAGGCGGAACTGGTAGGCCTTCTTGTCGCATTGGGCCCGAGGTGCCCAGACCGCTGGCCCTTTCTTGGTGTTCAGCATCCGGAACTGCAGACCGCACATGTCGGTCGCCTTGCCCATCTCGCCGCCGAGCGCGTCGATCTCGCGGGCGAGATGACCCTTGGCCAATCCACCGATGGCCGGATTGCAGGACATCTGGCCGATGGTATCGAGGTTGATGGTCAGCAAGAGCGTCTGACAACCCATGCGGGCCGCTGCGAGCGCGGCTTCCACCCCGGCATGGCCGGCACCCACGACGATTACATCGTAACGCTTCGGATAGACAAACATACCTCGCCCGCTGACGAGCGAGGCGCATCGTGTTGCGAACGGGGCATGCAAGCCAACCCTTGTTCCACGTGGAACAATCCGCAGTTCCGACGAGGGGCCGGAAGCTTAGGTCATCCGCGCCGGAGCAAGAGCGCCGCGCATCCGAGGCCGGATCCGACCAGCGTGAGAACGCCGGCCACCACCATCGCGGCGATGCTCCCTGCCAACGGGCTGACGACCGCTACCCAAAACGAAAGCGCCATGAGGGCCGCATCCGCGCCCCAGAAGAACAGGGGCCATCTGTCGATCCGCGGGGCAGAGCCGACGACCTTGGCGGCAATCTCCACGGGAATCGCAGCGGTCTTCTCCGGCCGTTCGACCCAGGGGATATCCTTGATCGTCTCGCTCCGCATCACGAGACCGACTCCCCGGACCGATGGACGGATCAACGGCTTGCCGGCTGGTTCAGCCAGCAGACTTCCCAAACCTTTGCCCAGACCAGAAACAGCCATTGCTAGGTCAGTCTTCGGCCTTCCTGTGATGTGCTCAATCCTGAAGTCGTCCAAGTTGCCCACACGAGCGGAGCACTGGGCCAAGTTCGTGAAGGCTACCGGGGCGATCAGAAGAGGCGGACCCTGTAGTTTTCCAATCGGTTGTGCCGCCGATTTGGACTCGGCATGCGAAGAGGCTCGGACGACCAGCAAGAAGTGGCACGGCCGCGCAATTTTCTTTCTGTAATTTCTGCGGGGATCAAGTCGTGGGTGGGTTGGAGGAGACTATGTTGAGGTAGATTG
>JBBRQL010000229.1:0-6633 GCA_038226425.1 Verrucomicrobiota bacterium | reverse complement strand
GCCTCAAAGATGGGGGTGCCGGTGAAGCCGAAGAGCTGGGCCTTGGGGAAGAACTCTTTGATGGCCTGATGGTTCTCGCCGAACTGGGAGCGGTGGCACTCGTCGAAGATGAAGACGATGCGTTTGTCGCTCAGGGGCTGGAGCTGCTCCTTGTAGGTCAGTTGGTCGTTCTTCTTCCGCTGCTTGTTGCGCTTGCTGTCTGCATCCAGCGCGAGGCCAAGCTTCTGGATGGTGGTGACGATCACTTTGTCGGCATAGTCGGTGGAGAGCAGACGGCGGACAAGGCTGGCGGTGTTGGTGTTTTCCTCAACGCAGCCTTCCTGGAACTTGTTGAACTCCTCCCGCGTCTGGCGGTCGAGGTCCTTGCGGTCCACCACGAACAGGCATTTCTCGATGTCGGGATTGTCCTTGAGCAGGGTGGAAGCCTTGAAGGAGGTGAGCGTCTTGCCGCTGCCGGTGGTGCTCCAGATGTAGCCGTTGCCACTGTCGTCGCGGATGCAGTCCACGATGGACTTCACCTG
This sequence comes from Verrucomicrobiota bacterium, assembly GCA_038226425.1. Lineage (GTDB taxonomy): Bacteria > Verrucomicrobiota > Verrucomicrobiia > Limisphaerales > UBA9464 > CAIVQB01. The sequence continues at coordinate 6,112 of JBBRQL010000229.1, read as the reverse complement.
ATAGACCTGATACGGGCGCATCATCAGGAGCTTCTGCTCGCTGGCGATGAGCACCATGTAACGGCTGATGGTCTGGCCGAGGGTGCATTTGATCAGGAAGGTCGCGGCGAAGTCGTCGAGGTGGGTGATCTTCTTGTTGTCCTCGCTGGCGAACTGGTAGATGGGCAGGAATCGCTCTTCGGCGTTGAAGTTGAAGTGGTCTTTGTGGTTGTTGGCGAAGTAGTAGGTCTGGTCGCGGTTGCTGACGATAAAGAGCTGGAGGAAGCAAAGGAACGTCTTGGTGTAGCCGTTGCCGGGATCGTTCTTGTATTCGACGATCTGCTCCATGGCGCGGCGGGGATTCACGCCGAGGGTCTTGAGCTCGATCTGCACGCAGGGCACGCCGTTGATGAGGATGAGCACATCGTAGCGGTGGTGGCTGTTGTCCGTGTTGATGCGGAGCTGGTTGACGACCTCGAAGGTGTTTTTGCACCAGTCCCGGATGTTGACGAGGGTGTAGTTCAGCGGCGTGCCGTCGTCGCGGGCGAAGCTGTTCATCGCCCGAAGAGTCTTGGCGGCGGTGAAGACGTCCGGCGCGATGATCTCCTCCATGAGCCGGGCAAACTCCGAATCCGTCAGCCGGACGCGATTCAAGGCCTCGAATTTCTCGCGGAAATTCGCCTCCAGCGCGGCACGGTCAGTGATGTCCTTCCGATACTCGTATTTGAGTTTCTGGAGCGTGCCGATGAAGCCGTATTCGATGGTGTCCTCCCGGAAGATCGAGCGTGGGGATCCGGATGTGGTGAGGTTGGTATCAGTGGAGGTGGGCATGGCGCTCAGTTGAACAGATCCACGCCGAGGAGAACGTCGAACTGGCAGGGCGCCGCGGCGACTTGCGTCCCGGTTTCTGACGCCCGGCGGTGGAGCTGCGGACGAGCTTCGCAGACACGGCGTGCTCTTTCGCGCAAGGCGGTGTCCGAGTTGTTGAGGAGCCGGTTGGCAGGGTGTTGTCTTTTTCTGCGCAAAAGAAACGCCGAGTGGTCCCGCGCTCGCAGCGCCGCGTCAGCCGAATACTCCCGCGAAGCACGTTGCATCGCGAAGCAGGCTTCGAGGAACCATCGGCTGGTTCGTGCCGCGTCGACGTCCCGGTCGGCGCGGAACGGGACGATGGCGATCTCCTTGTCCGATGAAGCAATCCAGTTCATGGGCTTGGGCTTACGCTAGGCACGGGCGAAGGCAGGGCGAGAGAAAAGTGGGTGGCGGCGGGGTTTTCGGTATCAGGTCAACCGCCCGGACGGGCCGGGTGGCGTGACACGCGGTCGGCGAGCCTTTGGTCCGGAGATTTGTGCAGGGTGGGATTTTGGGGAGCAAGCGACGCGATTGGATACGGGTCGCCGAAGCGGACTGGAAAGTCCGCCCTCCCGGCGGTGCTCTCCCGGCGGCGCGATTCCGGCAGAGCGGGCTTTGGCGGTCGGTCCACGGTGCGGTCCACCGCTCCTGATCGCGTCCGACGGTTTCTTCGGTCTTGTCCTCGGTCGGGGTTTTTCCAGATGGTCCGAGCAGTCCCGGTGAAAGATAGCCGCCTGGCGCGGCTTCGTGTCCATGCAGAGCGAGTGGTTCTGGGTCGGTATCGTCGGAGCGGTCGCGCTGGCTTCGGTCTGGCGCGCACCGCGGAGACCGCTTTGGGCGGGTGTCCTGGTCGCGTCGCTCGTCGTCTCAGCCGGCGGAGCCCGCGCGTGGCAGAAGCGTCGGGACGCCGATCGACCGCAGGCCGCGTGGGCCGCGGCGAAGTTGCCGGAAGCCGGCCGGCCGGGGTTCGCGACCTCTGTTAGCTGCGTGTCCTGCCATCCCGGGCCGCACGCCAGTTGGCACCGCTCCTTCCACCGGACGATGACGCAGGTGGCTTCGCCTGCGACGACCCCGGCGACGTTCGATGACGTCCATCTCGAGCTGGATGGGCGCGCCTTCGACCTGCGACGGCGGGGCGACGCGCTTTCGGTGGAGATCGACGTACCGCGGGCTTCGCGGGACGGCTCACGCAAGGTCCGCGAAGAACGGCGGTTCAGCATGGTCACCGGCTCGCACCATATGCAGGCGTTCTGGCTGGAGGACCCTTCTGGCAACCGCCAAGTCAGCTTCCCGTTCACCTGGCTGTTGGCCGAGCGCCGTTGGGTGCCGCGCAACGACGTCTTCCTCATGCCGCCGGACGCGCCGCAGCTCTCGCAGGTCTGGAACGACAACTGCATCCGCTGCCACGCGGTCGGCGGGCTGCCCGACGCCGGCTCGGCCGGTCACGGCCTCCGCACGCAGGTCGCCGAGCTGGGCATCGCCTGCGAGGCCTGCCACGGGCCCGGCGAAAAGCATGTCGCGGCGAACGCGAGCCCGCTGCGGCGCTATCTCCAGCACGCCCGGACCAGCGGCGACCCGACCATCGTGAACCCGGCCCGGCTGGACCATCGGCGCTCGTCGGAGACCTGCGGCGCGTGCCACGGCGTCACCTGGCTGCCCGACACCGCGGCGTGGCAACGCACCGGGTTCACGTTCATCCCGGGCGGAGAGATGGAACGCGACCGGCTGCTCGTGCGGTATCCGGGGATCAAGCAGGACGCTCGGTTCCCTGCGCCGTTGCGCGAAGGCGCCGACGAGCTGCTCGCCACGTTCTGGCGCGACGGTGATGTGCGCGTCTCCGGCCGGGAGTTCAACGGATTGGTGGAATCGCCCTGCTACCAGAAGGGCCAGATGTCCTGCCTGAGCTGCCACTCGATGCACGACAGCGATCCGGACGACCAGCTCTCGCGCAAAGGCACGGGCGACGAGGCGTGCCTCCAGTGCCATCCCAAGCTCGCCCGCGACCTCCCGGCGCACACGCACCATGCGGCCGGCTCATCGGGCAGCCGTTGCTACAACTGCCACATGCCGCACACGACGTTCGGCCTGCTGAAGGCCATCCGAAGCCATCGCGTGACCAGTCCGTCGGTGCGTTCAGACCTGGAGAGCGGCCGTCCGAACGCCTGCAATCTTTGCCATCTCGACCGTCCGCTCGCATGGACGGCGGCGCGGCTCCACGGATGGTTCCGGCAACCGCTGCCGTCCGCTGCCGAGCTCGGCACGCACGCCACGGTCGCTGCGGGTCCAGTGTACGCGCTCAGCGGCGACGCGGCCCAGCGTGCCTTGGTCGCGTGGCATCTGGGTTGGGGACCGGCGCGCGAGGCCTGCGCTCCGGGCTGGCAGCCACCCCTGCTCGCCGAACTGCTCGACGACCCGTACTCGGTCGTCCGCCACATCGCCGGCAAGTCTCTTAAGGCACAGCAAGGGTTCGAGGATTTCGCGTCCGACTACCTCGCGCCGCCGGAGATCCGGAAGTCCCGCCGCGATCAGGTGCTCCAACGCTGGCAGACGTCTCCACCGTCCGTGCCTTCCGATCCCGCCGCGGTGCTCTTGGACGCACGCGGCGGCCTAGACCGCGCGCGGTCCGATGCCTTGCGGCGCCGACGCGACGACCGTCCGGTGATGCTCGTCGAATGATCTCCCGCTTGGGGTCCCCCTGCCATGAAACCATCGCCTCCTGCCGACCTGGAAACGCTGCGCCGCCGTCAACTCAGCGCCGGCTGGTGGTCGTTGCTCGTCTTCCTCCTGCTCGGCATCGCGCTCGAAGCGCTGCACGGACTCAAGGTCGGCGCGTACCTGACGCCGTCGAACTCGACCCGTCGGCTGCTGTGGACCTTGGCGCACGCGCACGGGACGTTGCTGGCGCTCGTGCAGATCGCCTTCGCGTTGAGCTGGCCGGTCTTGCCGCGGCTGACCGGCGACACCGCGAAGCTCGCGTCGCGCCTGCTCCAGACGTCCGCGGGGTTGATCCCGGCGGGATTCTTCCTCGGCGGGATCTGGACCCACGGCGGTGATCCCGGCATCGGGATCGTGCTGGTGCCGGTCGGCGCGCTGATGCTCGCCGTCGCGGTGTCGTTGATCGCGCGGGCGAGCGGCCCGGCGAAGTGAGCGCCGCCATGGCGCCGCCGCGAAGGCGGAAGGAAAAAAGGAGGGAAAGATCGGTCGCGACCCTTCTGCCGGACGCGAGATAGGGCGAAACCCTCCTGCTGAGCCCGGCGAGTTCACGGGCCGCCCTTTGCTCAGCGGCTCGGCAGGAGCCTCGCCCTACCAGCGCCTTTTGTCCCTCGCGGCTCCCGTACCTCCTACGCGCCTCTCTATCGCCGGCTCTCCTGTCCGACACCTCTGACGGTACCCGCGCGCCGGTGTCTTGGCGTGGGCGGCTTGCCGCCGGTCCGGTCGCGGCCGCCGGCTTGCGAAAGACCGGCACCGATGTCCCTCGCCGCGGGGTGCGTCGAAAGCGGTGTCTCCGCCACCGCAGTCCAAGACGCTCCGCGACCTCGTCGCCCGTCCACGACCGACCGCCCACGGGCTCACGGCGTCTTGCGCATCACCGTGCCCTCGCCCATCGCGCGCTCCAGGCGGGCGCGGGCGACGGTGTGGTCGCGGAGGGCCTGGCTGTAGATCGTGCGGGCATCGGTCAGCGCTGTCTGCGCGCTGAGCACGTCGAGCTGGGTGCCGCTGCCGGCGTCGGCGCGGGCGTTGGCGAGGCGCAAAGCCTCTTCGCCCTGCTCGATGACCTTCGCCTGCGAGCCGAGCACCTCGGTCGCTTCGAGGAAGGTCGAGTGCGCGGTACGGACCTCCTGCTCGATGCGGCGGAAGGTGTCGTCGGTGTCGATCCTGGACTTCTCCTGCCGGGCCTTCGCTACCGCGACTTTCCCGCGGGTGAGACCGAAATCGAGGATGCTCCAATCAAGGCGCACGCCGGCGCTCCAGCCGTGGACCTCGTCGGCCAGGCTCGGGCTGAAGGTCTGGCTGGTCCAACCGTAGCCGGCGACGGCGTTGAGGGACGGCGCGTAGGCGGACTTCGCCTGGACGACGTCCTCACGGCGCAGCTTCTCGGCGAGCCGGCGCGACGCGAGCTCGGGACGTTGCTGCACGGCCTTGGCGATCGCCGAAGGGAGATCGGCTCCTTCCGGCGCGGCGGCAAGCTTGCCGGCGAGGGCGAGCGGGATGTCGGCGCCGGTGTCCGCGGGGATGGACCAGCCGAGCAAGGTGGCGAGGTTGTTCTTGGCGAGGCGATGGGCGTTGCGCGCGCGGAACAACTTGGGCTTGGCGTTGGCCAGCTCGACCTCGGCGCGGAGGACGTTGAAGCGCGGGACGGTGCCCGCCTCGTAGCGGCGCTTGGTGTCGGCGAGTTCTTTGCCGAGCAGCTCGGTGGACGATTCCTGCGTCACGATCTGCTCGGCGGCGAGGAGCACGTCCTGGTAGGCGATACGGACCTCCAGCAGCGTGTCGGCGACGAGCGCCTGGTAGGCGGCGAGGGCGGCCTCCTGGGTGAGCTTGGCGCCGCGGAGCGACGAACGGAGCTTGCCGCCGGCGTAGAGCGGTTGGCTCACGTTGATGCCGGCGTTCCAGCTCTGGTCCTTCTGGAAGGCGACGCCGGGCGTGCCGGGACCGAACTGCACCTTCTCGATCTTGCCCTCATCGATGATGCTGTAGGCGCCGCTCGCGCCGAGCTTCGGCGTGACGAGGGAGCGGAGCTGGAGGGCGATGCCGTAGGATTCCTCGATGTCCTGCTTGCCCTTGAGGACCGACGGGTTCTGGGCGAGCGCGAGGTCGAGGGCTTGCTGGAGAGCGAGCGGAGCGGACGGCCAAGCGGCGGGGCGGTCGGCGGCGGATGCCGGGGAGCCGAGGGCGAGCGCGGCGGCGAGGACCAGGAGCGGGCGGAGCGGTTTCATGGGCGCGGGCAGATTAGTGCGGTCGGTGGGGCGGTCAAATCATCGGAGAACGGTGGGTGCGATCAGAAGTGACGGTCAGAAGAAGAGGGTGGAGCGGGACCGGAACGCCCCGTTCTCCCACATGTCTGACCTTGGCTGTGGGCACACAGCGGGCCTGTCCCATCCGTCGATCCGGCCACGGATGCTCCAGGGCGGTCCTTCGATCCTCCCTCTCCCAGCGGGAGAGGGCAGGGGTGAGGGAGAACGGAGCAGGCAAACCCCTGGCGCCGCGATGGATGGGAAGCCTTCCCCCTCACCCTGACCCTCTCCCTCCGGGAGAGGGGAAAGCCGCCGGATGTCGTCGGTGC
>JBBRQL010000228.1:0-6635 GCA_038226425.1 Verrucomicrobiota bacterium | reverse complement strand
TTCAACTCCCGCCGCCTCCACCACGGGGACTTTCCGCCCCGAGGACCCACCAGGTCCTCGGGGTTTCCATTTTCCGGCCCGGCGGCACCTCAGCGAAAAGGGTATCCGGGGTCCGGTTTCTGCCGGCCGTCCCCGCCGCGCAACTCCCGTTGTCCAAACCCGCCCGGGTCCCATAGCCTGCCGATGACCTCAGGGCACCAGGATCAACAGCATCATCCGCAGTCAGACCGACGCCGTCTGGAACGGCTTCTGGACCGGCGGTATCTCCAATCCGCTGGAAGTCATCGAACAGATCACGTACCTGCTCTTCCTGAAGCGCCTCGACGACCTCCACACGCTGGAGGAGAACAAGTCCCGCACGCTCAAGAAACCGATGGAGCGCCTCGTCTTCCCCGAGGGCAACGACGCCCGACGACGGGCCTACGAAGATCGCCGCTGGTCCCGCTTCAAACATTTCGCCCCGAAAGAAATGTTCGAGATGGTGGACCAACACGTCTTCCCGTTCTTGCGCACGCTCGGCGGCGACGGCTCCACCTACGCGCACCACATGAAGGACGCGCCCTTCACCATCCCCACGCCCGCGCTGCTGGCCAAGGTCGTGGACATGATCGACGGCGTGCCGATGGAGGACCGCGACACCAAGGGCGACCTCTACGAGCGCATGCTCGGCAAGATCGCCAGCGCCGGCCAGAACGGCCAGTTCCGCACCCCGCGCCACATCATCCAGCTCATGGTCGAGCGGACGCGCCCGACGCCAAGCTCAAGAAACACTTCCACGAGCGGGCGTTCCACGGCTTCGACTTCGACGACACCATGCTCCGCATCGGCAGCATGAACATGCTCCTGCACGGCGTGGAGAATCCTGACATCCGCTACCGCGATTCCCTCGGCCAGGACCACGCCGGCGAGGAAGAGAAATACACGCTCATCCTCGCCAATCCGCCCTTCGCGGGGTCGCTCGACTACGAGAACTGCGCCAAGGACCTCCAGCAGATCGTGAAGACCAAGAAGACCGAGCTGCTCTTCCTCGCCCTCTTCCTGCGCCTGCTCAAGCCCGGCGGACGCGCCGCCGTCATCGTGCCCGACGGCGTGCTCTTCGGCTCGTCCAACGCGCACAAGACCCTGCGCCAGATCCTCGTCGAGGAGCAGAAACTCGACGCCGTCATCTCGCTGCCCGGCGGATAACATCAACCGCCACGCGATGCCGGCGGCTGGCGCAAGGAGCAGCGGTACCGAGTTCCTCGGACAGGCCGGCTCCATCGCGGGCATCCAGCGTCCTACCGGAACCTAGCGCCCAGTGACTTGACGGTCAGTTCGCCGTCAGGAACTTCAGCAGCTCGATGCGCTCACGGTCGGGCAACGATTCGAGCAGCCCTTCCGGCATCATCGAACGTTCGCTCGTCTCGCGCTTCGCGATGTCCGCCTTGGCCACGACCACCGGCCCCGTCGCCGTGCGGAGCGTGACCGCGCTGGAGGTCTCGCCCGCGACCACACCGGACACCGTTTCGCCTCGGCGGGTCTCGACCACGGTGAGCTGGAAGTCCGCGCCGACCACCGCGTCGGGATCGATCACGTTCTCCAAGAAGTAGCGCACGCCGTGCTTCCCCGCCCCGGTGAGCTCCGGCCCGAGCCGGACGCCGTCCTCGCCGATGCGATGGCAGGAGGCGCAAAGCCGCTGGAAGTGCTTGCGGCCCGCGTCGCCGGAATAGGCCCACAGCGGCGCCTCGTCGAAGGTCCTTTCCAGCTTCACGATCAATGCCTGCTTCTCCGCCGGCGTCTGGAGGATGCGGCCCCAGGTGGTCTTCACACGGCGGTCCACCTCGGGATCCTTCAGCCCCGCGAGCGCGCGGACGTGGAACGCCGAGAGCTGCTCCCGCTTCACGCGGCCGTCGGCGACCGCTTCGAGCAGCGCTGTCGCGGAGGCCGCGCGGGCGGTCAACGCCGCCAAGGCCGCTGCACGCTCGACCTCGGAGAAACGGTCCCATCGCCCGAGCAAGGCCGTCGCCACCTCCGGCGCGTCGAACCGCGCCAGCCGGCCGATCGCCGCCGGACGGAGGGCGCTGTCGTCGAGCAGCCCGAGGAAGACCGGAAGCGACGGACGGTCCTGCGCGCGGCTCAGTACGGCGAACGCGTGCTTCCTCGCATCGGCGTCGCCTTTCACGTCGGCGAGCTGCCGACGGAGCTCCGGGAACATGGAGCCGTCACCGAACACCGCGGCGAGCTGCTCCGCTTGCCGGCGGACCTTCACATCGCTGCTGCCGTAGAGCGACGGGGCGACCGTCTTCCACGCGGCGGGCATCGGGACGTTCGCGCGCGGCTCCATCGCCAGCCAGAGACCGGCGAGACGACGACGCTGCTCTTCGCCCGAGGCCTTTGCCACGGCGGCGACACTGCGGTCGAGAGCCGAGCCGTCCATCGTCGCCGCGTACCAGCCCACGAAGTCCGCGAGCTGCGGGAGCTGCGCGCCTTCCGCGAGGGCGAAGGCCCGGTCGATGTCGCGCGGCATGATCTGCGCGAGGCCGTCCCACAGCAGTAGCGGGATGTTCCGATCGTCGCGGTCCTCGCCGTGCCGCGACAACGCCTCGGCCAGTTTCCACGCGGTCTCGTCCGGGACGCGCTGGATGGCCGACGCGAGATACCTGCGAACGACCGGCGAAGGGTCTTCCGTCGCCATCCGCACGAATTTGGCCTGCTGCGCATCGGTCGTACGGCGGCGGTCGGTCGCGAGCTGGATGCCCCATCCGCGCACGAACTCGTCGGGGTCCTGCGACGCCCGATCGACCACGTCCGCCGTCAGGTGGCCGACCGCGTCGAGCGTCCACAACGCCCGGAGCCGGATCACTGGATCAACGTGCCCGGAGAAAAGCCCGCCCAACGCGCCCACGACCTCGCCGGACAACGGATGTTTCTCGGCGCGCTCGCCCAGCAGACGGCGTGCGGTGCGGACCATCCATTCGTTCTTGTGGCCGTGGAGCGCGACGAGCTCGGCATCGCTCTTGGTCGCGAGATCCACCTTCACGGGTTTGTACGTGGCGTCCCACTGCATGCGGTAGATACGGCCGTTGCTGCGGTCCCAGCGCTCGGTGTCAGGGTTGTGGCAATGCTGCTGGTCGTACCAGTCGATGAAGTAGACCGCACCGTCGGGGCCGTACTGGAGGTCGACCGCCACGTACTTCGGGTCGGTGCAGAACAACATGTCGCGACCGGCGTGGACGGTGTCGAAACCCGAGCCGACGCGGCCGTTCACCTGCTGGTTGATCTGGTGCCCGCCGAGGTTGTGGGTGAACAGGCGGCCGCGGAACTCGTCGGGCCAGTTGTCGCCGAGATAGACCATCGTGCCGACGTGCGAGTGCCCGCCGTAGATCGCGTCGGTGCCGCGCGCGCCCGCGCCGCCCGCGCCGTGGTCGTAGCGCGCCGACGCGAGGAGGAAGTTGCGGAAGCCGAGGAAATCGGCCGGCGGCTCGGCGACGATGAAGGGCGCGTGGTTCGCGTTGGCCTGGTTCCAATAGTGGCCGCCTTGGATGACGTGGGTGGTGAGGCCGCGTCCCCAGTAGCTGCGGCAATGGGTCATGAAGAGCTGCCCGTGCTCGTCGGCATCGAGGCCCCAGGGATTGCTGCCGCCGTGCGCGAAGACCTCGAACTCGTGCCGCACCGGATGGTACCGCCAGACGCCGGCGCGGAGCTCCGTGCGCTTATCCGCGGGAGTGCCGGGCTTGCCGATGTGGGCCAAATTGAAGACACCCTGGTTGCCGTACAGCCAGCCGTCCGGACCCCAGAGGAAGCTGTTCAGGCATTCGTGGGTGTCCTGGTATCCGAAGCCGTCGAGCAGCACCTGCGGCGAGCCGTCGGGCACGTCGTCGTGGTCGAGGTCCGGTATGAAGAGCAGTTCCGGCGCGGCGCCGATCCACACGCCGCCGTGGCCGACCTCGAACCCGCTCACCAGGTTGAGCCCTTCGGCGAAGACCTTCCGCGTCTCGAACTTCCCGTCCCCGTCGCGGTCCTCGAAGATCACGATCTTGTCCAGGCCCTGCCCGGCCGGCCGCTTCGTGGGATAGCTGTACGCCTCGGCGACCCAGATGCGTCCGCGCTCGTCCCACGCGAACGCCACCGGTTGGTGCAGGTCGGGTTCGCCGGCGACCAGTTCGACGCGGAAGCCCTCGGACACGTGCATCTGCGCGACCGTCCGCTCCGGCCCGGACGTGGCCGGTGACGCGACCGGGTTCGGCCGGAGATGACGCAGCACCGGGCTCGTGCGGAGGCGGTCCGCGCTGGGCAACGGGTCCTCGCCGAGAGAGAGCGCCGAAAGCAGACAACCGACGGCACCAACGATGGCAGCGCGGAAGAGTCCGGACCGGAAGGGATGCATGCGCTTCCCTTAACCAACGCGCGGTCTCGCGGAAAGATTTACCGTCCGGCCGCACCGACGGAGAACGGCTCCGCCGGACCGGCGGTCGGATCGGCGCCCGCCGATTCCTGGCTTCCACGCGCGGAGCTTTGGCCTTCCAATCCACGGCCTCATGCCACGCCGCGCGGTCATCGATGTCGGGACGAACTCCGTGAAGGTCCTCGTGGCCGACGTGGAAGGACGCATCGTCACACCGCTCTGGGAGACCAGCGAACAGACTCGTTTGGGACGCGGCTTCTACGAGGACAACCGCCTGCAGCCGGAGCCGATCGCGGCGACCGCGGCGGCGGTGGCGCGTTTCGCGGAAGCTGCGTGCGGGCGCGGAGCGGAGTCCGTCCGGGTCGTCGCCACCAGCGCGGCACGCGACGCCGTCAACCGCGACGAGCTGTTGGGGGCGATCCACGCTGCATCCGGGCTCACGACCGAGGTGATCTCGGGCGGGACGGAGGCGGAGTGGGCGTTCGCCGGGGTCTGCTCGGCACCGGGCCTCGCGGAGCAGCGGCTGCTGGTGCTCGACGTGGGCGGCGGCAGCACCGAGTTCATCCTCGGCACCCGCGGGCAGATCGGTTTCCGGGGGAGCTTCCCGCTCGGCAGCGTCCGGATGTCCGAACGGCTCCGTCCAGGCGATGCGCCGAGCAGGGCCGACCTGGCATCGTGCCGGGACTGGGTGCGCGGGCTGCTCGGGGAGTTGGTCGCACCGGACCTTCGCCGGGCGTTCGCCGAGCAAGGGACGCCGGAGCGCGTGCTCGGCGTCGGCGGCAGCAGCGCATTGCTTGCGCTGGTGAAGCACGCCTGCCCGGAGTTCGACCGCGAGCTCGTGGAGTCCACGCGTTTCCCGCGTGCCGGACTCTCCGCCCTGGTGGAGCGTCTTTGGTCGCTGCCCCTCGCGGAACGCCGGCTCTTGCCCGGCCTGCCGCCGGAGCGGGCCGACGTCATCCTCACCGGCTCGGTGATCTACGAGGCGGTGCTCGAGGTCTTCGACCTGCCCGAGCTCGGCGTCAGCACCCGCGGGCTGCGGTTCGCGGCGTTGATGGACCCCTAGGCGAACGGATCCCGATGGAACGCCCTGCCCTGCTCGAAGAGACCGGCGTGCTCATGGAGCGGTACGAGACCGAGCCGGAGCACGTGCTGCATGTCGCCGCCCTCGCGTCGCGCCTCTACGACGGGCTCGCGGATTGGCACAAGCTCGCTCCGGTCGACCGCCTGCTGCTCGGGACGGCCGCGCGTCTGCACGACATCGGCTGGGCCGTGACCCAACCCGACGGCAACGGTCACCACAAGGAATCGGCCCGCCTGATACGAGCCTTCGCATGGACCAGCCTGGACCCGGCCGAAGTCGAACTGGTCGCGCTCGTGGCCCGGTATCATCGCAAGTCCATCCCGATGCCGGAGCACGACGGCTACTCCGCGCTGGCGCCGGCCGACCGACGGCGCGTCCGCGTCCTGGCTGCCTGTCTGCGGATCGGCGACGCGCTGGACCGCCGGCATCTCCAGCGCGTCCACAGCGTCGGCATCTCCTGGGACGAACGGCTCCTGCAGTTCCATGTCGCCAGCGACGACGGCGCGGTCGCCGAGCTCGCCGCGGCGGAGAAGAAAGCCGACCTGTTGCGACTGGAGTTCGGGGGAGAAGTGCGGTTCCTGGGAAGCAGGTGAGGCTAAAGAAGGAAGCTGAACGTCCAACGCTTCACGCCTCACGCCTCACGCCGACCTGAGACCTGAGACCTCAGACCCAACAGTGTCCGTGTTATCAGGCGTGTGAAGGAGGCGTGAAAGGCGTCGGGAGCGCGCCGGAGGCGTATCCGCGGCCTGGGTTGCGTGATGTCGGCGACGGCCTCCAGGGTGATGAAATCGGCGTGGCGGGGCATCTGCGGCCGAGGAACGGACTTGCAGGGGGCTTCGCAGGAAAAATCCGGACCTGATGCACTCTTGTCCTGATAGTCCCCGCGAGAACGACGCATTTTATCAACCGTTGGACGGCTTGGTCGCGACCTCGCCGCATTTACGCCGGTGCCCGGAGCACAGCGATGAGGACTGGTTCGGCTGGGGATCCGGCGCGTGCTGGAACAGGTGGGGAGCGGCCGGGTTTTCTTGCAGGGACACGGCCCGGGCTCCGGTTATCAGCCGACGCGGGCCAACTACTTCGAGGCCCTGGCCAGCGGACGCCGCCGGGACCTGGCCGTCGACGTGGGCCAGCGGTTGCTCGCGGCCATGGGCGTCCTGCCCGACCGGC
>JBBRQL010000227.1:0-6662 GCA_038226425.1 Verrucomicrobiota bacterium | reverse complement strand
CGCAGATGCGCCGGCATCGTCTCGGGCTTCCACGCGTCCTTCGGGATCTCGACGCCGTAGCGCGCGCGGATGAAGCGTCCGAGCTCCTGCAGCAGCGACGGGCCGTCGGGACGGAAATCGCGGACGATCTCCGCGACCTTGGGCGGCACCGGCTGCAACGCGCGCCGCAACGCGCCGGGCAGCGAGCGGACCAGCTCGGCGACCTGCTCGGAACGCAGACCGGGCACGGACCATTCGAGGCTCGAAGCCGTCGCGGAGCGCACGAGCTCGGGCGGGAGCTGGATGGTGACGCCGTCCCACTCCTCGCCGGGCGCGTAGGCGTAGGCGAGCGGCACCGGTTGTCCGCCGACCGGCACGGCGTCCGGGAACGCGTCGGCGTCGTAGTCGAGCGGTTCGTCGCCGACAAGATCGGCCTCGGTCGCGCAGAGGAAACCCGGTCCGGGATGTTGGCCGAGCAGCCGGTTCAATTCGTGGACCGACGAGACGTCCACGATGTGCTTGGCGTAGAAATCGAAGAGCCCTTGGTCCGGGTCGCCGAGGCGGGCACGGCGGACGCGCGTCTGCCAGGTCTCGATCTTCTGGCGGATGGCGCGGTTGTGCCGGAGAAAACCCGGAAGCCGAGGGTCGTCGCCGTCGCGGTCCTCGGCGGCGCGGTTCAGGACCCGTGTCGCGTCGCGGCCGGTGCTGTCGTCGTCGTCATGTCGTCCGCGCGGCGCTTTCGGGAAGAGGTCCTCCTCGACCAACGCGGAACGGATGAAGATGGCGGTGGCTTCCTTCGGGTTCTGGTTCCCGTAGGCGACCTTGCGGCGATGCACCTCGAGCCCGTGCAGCGAGATGACCTCCTCGACCAGCACGCGGCCGGCGCTGGCGCTCCAATGCGGCTGCTGCGGCCGGATGTGGCAGAAGTGCGGCGCGAGCTGGACGATCCACAGAGGGTCGATCCCGGCGAGGGTCCGCGCGAAGAGCTGCGATGTCTCCACGATCTCGCCGGCCACGATCCACGGCGGCTGCGACGACTTCGGCTTCGGGCCGGCCTCCTTCGCCGGCTTGGCGTCGCGGCCTTTGACGGGCTTCTCGCCGCGCTCGAACAGCGCCGAGCCTGGGAAGACGTTGACCTGCCGGTTGCCGGCGGCCTTGTAGAAGTTGCGCTCCTCGCGGCAGGCGACGTGCCCGAGCAGCCCGGTGAGGATGGAGCGGTGGATGGCGTCGTACGCGGCGTTGCTCTCGTTGAGCTTCACCGTGGCGATGTCGCCGAGAGCGCCGCTGAGCTGCGCATGCAGGTCCTGCCACTCGCGCATCCGGAGGTAGGAGAGGAAGTGCTGCTTGCAGAACTTCCGCCGCGCGCCCTGGGTGCGGAGGGATTCCCACTGGTCGTGGACGGCGTCCCAGATGTTCAGCAGCGCGAGGAAATCCGACCGCGGGTCGCTGAAGCGCTTGTGCGCGGCATCGGCGGCGGCGCGCTGCTCGAGCGGGCGTTCACGCGGGTCTTGGATGCTAAGGCCGGCGGCGATGATGAGCAGCTCGCGCGTGGCATGCTCCTGCTGCGACTGGAGCAGCATGCGCCCGAGCGTCGGGTCGATCGGCAGGCGCGCGAGGTCCTGTCCCAGCGGCGTGAGCGCGCGGTGCTCGTCGAGCGCTCCGAGTTCCTGGAGCAGGATGAAGCCGCTGGTGATCGCCGCGGGCGCGGGTGGGTTGACGAACGGGAACGTCTCGATGTCGCCGAGGCGGAAGGCCTTCATCCGCAGGATCACCTCGGCGAGGTTGGCCCGCTGGATCTCCGGCTGCGTGAAGGGCGGCCGGGCCTCGAAGTCGTCCTGCGCGTAGAGCCGGATGCACACGCCGTCGCTCACGCGACCGGCGCGGCCCTTGCGCTGGTTCGCGCTGCTCTGGGAGACGGGTTCGACCGGCAGGCGCTTGGTCCGCGTGCGCGGGTTGTAGCGGCTCATGCGCGCGAGCCCGGAATCGATGACGTAACGGATCCCCGGGATGGTCAGCGAGGTCTCGGCGATGTTCGTCGCGATGATGACCTTGCGGCGCGAGGACGGCGCGAAGACGCGCTGCTGGTCGCCCGCGCTGAGCCGGCCGTAGAGCGGCACGATCTCCGCGTCGCCCCCGAAACGGCCTTCCAGCTGGTCGCCGGTCTCGCGGATGTCGCGCTCGCCCGGCATGAAGATCAGCACGTCGCCGTCGTCCGAACCGTATAGGATCTGTTCCGTCGCCCGGACCGCGGCGTCGATGAAGGTGATGTCGCCGTCTTCCTCTTCGTCCTCCCCGCGACCTTGGCCGAACGGCGCGTACCGCACGTCGACCGGGAACATCCGGCCCGAGACCTCGATGATCGGCGCGTCGCCGAAGTGCTTCGAGAACGCCTGGGTGTCGATGGTCGCCGAGGTGACGATGAGCTTCAGATCGGCGCGACGAGCGAGCAGGCCTTTCAGGTGACCGAGGAGGAAGTCGATGTTCAGGCTGCGCTCGTGCGCCTCGTCGATGATGATCGCGTTGTAGCCCGACAGGTCCGGGTCGCCCTGCGTCTCCGCCAGCAGGATGCCGTCGGTCATCAGCTTGATGTACGTCTCCGGGCTGGAGCGGTCGTCGAAGCGGATCTGGCAGCCGACCTCGCGGCCCCAGCGGACTTGGAGCTCCTCGGCGATGCGCTGGGAGATGGACAACGCGGCGACGCGACGCGGCTGGGTGCAGCCGATCTTCGCCTCGATGCCGAGCCCGGCCTCGAGGCACATCTTGGGGATCTGCGTCGTCTTGCCCGAACCGGTCTCGCCGGCGATCACGACCACCTGGTTCGCGCGGATGGCGGCGACGATGTCGTCCTTGCGCGCGGTGATCGGGAGTTCGGGCGGATAGCTGACGACCGGCACGCTGATCCGCCGGAACTCGCGCAGCTCGGCGGATTGCCGCGCTTGGGCCAGCAGCCGTTCGACCACGGCGTCATGGGCGTCCGCGTGGTGGCGGTCGCGCAAGAGACGGACGAGCCGCGAGCCGAGCCGCACCCAATCGTGCGTCATGCAGCGCGGCAGCAGCGCCTTCAGTTCTTCGATTCGGACGTCAGCCATGCCGGAGCCGAGCAGGATGACAGGGGAGCGCTAGCGGGGGGAACTGCCAAAATCGAAGCGCAGCGCCGAGATCCGGGGGCAGGCTATTCTTGGATGAAATAGCTGAGGTTCTCGAGCTCGATGGCGAGGTTCACGTTGTTGACCATCACGTGCTCGGGCACGGCGAGCATGGCCGGCGAGAAGTTGAGGATGCCGGTGATGCCGTGCTCGACCAGCAGGTTCGCCACGCTCTGCGCCCCGTCGGCCGGCACGGTGATGAGGGCCATCCGCACCGTGCGGTCGTGGATGATCCCGGCGAGCTGCTCCATGCCGTAGAGGGGCGTCTTGGGCATCTTGTCGCGCGGGCGCTTGGCGTCCTGGTCGAACGCGCCGACGATCTCGAAACCTTCCTGCTCGAACCCGCGGTAGCTGAGCAACGCCGTGCCGAGGTTGCCGACACCGACGAGCACGACCGGTTGCAGCCGGTTCGTGCCCAACAGGTCCGAGATCATCTTCGCGAGCTGGTCGACGTCGTAGCCGAGGCCGCGCGTGCCGAACTGCCCGAAGTATGTCAGGTCCTTGCGCAGCTGCGTCGGCTTCACGCCCGCGGCCCGGGCGAGCGCCTCGCTGCTGACCGTCTGGAGTTGGTTCTCCCGGAGCCGCTGGAGGCAGCGCAGATATACCGAAAGCCGGTAGATGGTCTTGCGCGGGATCTCGGGGCGGGCGGTTCTTTTCAAGCACGCGGAAGCTAATGACCTCGGCCGGACCGGGCAAGCGCACCCGCGTACGGCGGCTGCGCTTCGTCGGCAGCCGTGTCCGCCATCCCAGATCGCGGCCGCCATCGTCCACGGATCAGACCGCGGCGGTGATGGCGTCGGCCATGACGCGCGTGCCGACCTTCTTCGCGGCCGGTTCGGCCGGGCTGAAGATGTCGCCCGTGCGCAGGCCGTCGGCGATGGCTTTGCCCACCGCGGCCTCGATCGATCGCGCGGCGTCCTCGAGCCCGAAGCTGTGCCGGAGCATGAGCGCCGCGGACAGGATCTGCGCGATGGGGTTGGCGAGGTCCTTGCCGGCGATATCGGGCGCGGTGCCGCCGGCCGGCTCGTAGAGGCCGAAGGTCACGCCGTCCTGGGTCGCTCCCAAGCTGGCGCTGGGCAACATGCCGAGCGATCCGGCCAAGGCCGCGGCTTCGTCGCTCAGGATGTCGCCGAACATGTTCTCGCAGAGCACCACGTCGAACTGCGTCGGGCGCAGCAGCAGCTGCATCGCCGCGTTGTCCACGAACATGTGGTCCAGCGCCACGTCGGGATAGCTCTTGCCGACGCGGGTGACGGTCTCGCGCCACAGGATGCCGTTCTCGAGCACGTTCGCCTTGTCGATGCTGGTGAGCTTCTTGCGGCGCAGCCCGGCGGAGCGGAAGGCGACGTGGGCGATGCGCTCGATCTCCGGCGTGGTGTAGACCATCGTGTCGATGGCGCGCTGGAAGCGGCGCGGCTCGGTCCCGGGCGCGCCGGGCTCGACGACATCCTCGGTGCGCTTCGGCTGGCCGAAGTACATGCCGCCGGTGAGCTCGCGGACGACCAGCAGGTCGAGCCCGTCGCCTTGGCGTTCCGGGCGGAGCGGGCAGGCATGGGACAACGCCTTGGGCAGCTGCACCGGGCGAAGGTTTGCGAAGAGGGCGAATTCCTTCCGCAGACGCAGCAGCGCGGCGCGCTCGGGGCGCTGTTCCTTCGGGATGGTCGGGTCGCGATCGGGCAGACCGACGGAGCCGAAGAGGATGGCGTCGGACGCGCGGCAAAGCGCGAGAGTGGCGTCGGGCAGGGCTTGGCCCGCGGCATCGATGCCCGCCCAGCCGACCGGGGCCTCGGTGATGGCGAACGAAAGGGCGTGCTTCATCTCGACCGCGCGGAGCACTTGGATGGCCGCGCGCATCACCTCGGGGCCGATGCCGTCGCCGGCGAGCGCGGCGATCTTCAACGTCTTGGAACTCATAAAGAGAGCGGAGGTTGGGAAAGCCCGGCGGGCGAGGGAAGGGGATTTTTTGACGCGTCATGGGGAGGGCGTCGGTTCCACCCGCGCCCCATATTCTTCACGCGAGGCGCTCCCGAAGGCGAAAGGCGTGGATCACCGTCAGGGCAGATCCGGACGCGTTCTTCGCGAGTGGATCAGGGCGCGGGTGGAACCGGCGCCCTCCCGGCTTGTGCGGTTTGGTGGGGGAGGGCGCGGTTCCACCCGCGCCCCATATTCTTCACGCGAGGCGCTCCCGAAGGCGAAAGGCGTGGATCACCGCCGGGGCAGATCCGGACGCGTTCTTCGCGAGTGGATCAGGGCGCGGGTGGAACCGGCGCCCTCCCGGCTTGTGCGGTTTGGTGGGGGAGGGCGCGGTTCCACCCGCGCCCCATATTCTTCACGCGGGGCGCTCCCGAAGGCGCAAGGCGTGGATCACCGTCAGGGCAGGTCCGGACGCGTTCTTCGCGAATGGAACGGGGCGCGGGTGGAACCGGCGCCCTCCCAAGAGGTGCTGGATTCCGGGCCTGATCGCGGGCAACTTCGGCTCTTCTTCACCGATGCCAGAACCGGAGCCAACGCGAGAACCGGGCCGCCGTTCACCGGCCCACGGTGTGCGGATCGCGCTCGGCGAACCGAACATCGTGTTCCTCACCGTCTGCACGCATCAACGCCGTCCGTGGCTCGCACAGACGGTCGTCCGGCAGAGCTTGGAAGAGGTATGGCGGCAGGCGGACACATGGCTGGTCGGCCATTACCTGCTGATGCCCGACCATCTGCATCTCTTCTGCGCGCCGCACGATCTGCGGTTCACGTTGGAACGCTGGATGAGCTATTGGAAGAGCCGGTTCCGCCGCGCCCATCTGACCGAGCCGTGGGAATGGCAGCGCGATTTTTGGGACACCCGCCTGCGCCGGGAGGAGAGCTACCAGACGAAATGGCGCTACGTGCAGGAGAACCCGGTGCGGGCCGGATTGGTGACACGGCCGGAGGATTGGCCGCACCAAGGAACCTTGAACACGCTGCGTTGGTGAACATGGGAGGGCGTCGGTTCCACCCGCGCCCCATTTTCTTCACGCTGGACGCTCCCGAAGGCGCAAGGCATGGATCACCGTCAGGGCAGGTCCGGACGCGTTCTTCGCGAATGGATCAGGGCGCGGGTGGAACCGGCGCCCTCCCGGCTTGTGCGGTTTGGTGGGGGGAGGGCGCGGTTCCACCCGCGCCCCATTTTCTTCACGCTGGACGCTCCCGAAGGCGAAAGACGTGGATCACCGTCAGGGCAGAGCCGAACGCAATCTTCGCGAATGGATCAGGGCGCAGGTGGAACCGACGCCCTCCCTGCTTGAGCGGTTTGGTGGGGGAGGGCGCGGTTCCACCCGCGCCCCATATTCTTCACGCGGGACGCTCCCGAAGGCGCAAGGTGTGGATCACCGTCAGGACAGGTCTGGACGCGTTCTTCGCGATTTGATCAGGGCGCGGGTGGAACCGACGCCCTCCCGACTTATACCGACTCCGTGAATAGACTGGTAGAAGTTGATGGGATGGAGCAGTGTCTGTGGATGGGAAGACCCCGAGCGAAGCTGGATCGTTGCGGTGAGGCCGACTTGG
>JBBRQL010000226.1:0-6729 GCA_038226425.1 Verrucomicrobiota bacterium | reverse complement strand
GGAACGCCATCATCGTCGCCGCCGCCATCACGCTCCCGCTCGGCCTGACGACCAGCAAGGAGTACGCGGAGCTGGAGTGGCCGATCGACATCGCCATCGCGCTCATCTGGGTGGCATTCACGGTGAACCTGCTCGGCACCATCATCCGCCGCCGGGAGAAGCACCTCTACGTCGCCATCTGGTTCTACATCGCCACGGCGCTCACGGTCGCGGTGCTGCACATCGTCAACTCGCTGGAGATGCCGGCCGGGCCGTTCAAGAGCTACTCGGTCTACGCCGGCGTGCAGGACGCGCTGGTGCAGTGGTGGTACGGGCACAACGCCGTCGCGTTCTTCCTGACCACGCCCTACCTGGGCCTGATGTACTACTTCCTGCCCAAGGCCGCCAACCGCCCGGTGTTCAGCTACCGGCTCTCGATCATCCATTTCTGGGCGCTCATCTTCCTCTACATCTGGGCCGGGCCGCACCATCTGCTCTACACCGCCCTGCCCGACTGGGCTCAATCGCTCTGCATGGTGTTCAGCGTGAGGCTCGTCGCGCCGTCCTGGGGCGGCATGTTGAACGGCCTGCTCACGCTCCGCGGCGCTTGGGACAAGGTCCGCCAGGACCCGATGCTCAAGTTCATGGTCGTGGCCGTCACGGCCTACGGCATGGCGACGCTCGAAGGCCCGATGCTCTCCATCAAGTCGGTGAACTCGCTCTCGCACTACACCGACTGGCCCATCGCCCACGTCCACACCGGCGCGCTCGGCTGGAACGGCTTCATGACGTTCTCGATGCTCTACTACCTAATCCCGCGCCTCTACCGCACGTCGCTCTACTCGGTGAAGCTCGCCAACTGGCACTTCTGGCTCGGGCTGATGGGCATCATGTTCTACGCCATCCCGATGTATTGGGCCGGCGTGACGCAGGGCCTGATGTGGAAGCAGTTCACCAAGGACGGCTTCCTCCAGTACCCCAACTTTCTGGAGACGGTCCTGCAGATCGTCCCGATGTACCGCCTGCGCGCCATCGGCGGCTCGCTCTACATCCTCGGCACGGCCATCGGCGCCTACAACCTCTACAAGACGGCGAAGAGCGGCGTGTTCGAGCCGGACACCGAGGCCCAGGCCGCGTCGCTCGCCGACGACTCCGACGCTCCGAAGGAGAAGGGCCACCGCTGGCTCGAATCCAAGCCCGTGCTCCTCACCGTGCTCGCGACCGTCGCCGTCGCCATCGGCGGTCTGGTCGAGATCATCCCGATGTTCCTCATCAAGCACAACGTCCCGACCCTCTCCAGCGTCAAGCCCTACACACCGCTCGAGGTGCTCGGCCGCGACATCTACATCCGCGAGGGCTGCGTGGGCTGCCACTCGCAGATGATCCGGCCGTTCCGCAGCGAGACCGAGCGCTATGGGGAATACTCCAAGGCCGGCGAGTTCGTGTTCGACCATCCGTTCCTCTGGGGCTCCAAGCGCACCGGACCGGACCTCCACCGCGAGGGCGGCAAGTATCCCGACGCGTGGCACTACAACCACATGGAGAACCCGCGCTCCACCTCACCGGGCTCCATCATGCCGCCGTATCCGTGGCTGCTGACCCAGGACTTGGAGACCAACGCGCTGCCGTCCCGCCTCTCCGCGCTGCGCAAGATCGGCGTGCCCTATCCCGCCGGCTTCGAGAACGGCCCGGCCCAGAAGGACCTCGCCGCGCAAGCGCGGAAGATCGTCGCGAACCTCCGCATCGGCTCGATCAGCAACGCGCCGCCGGATTCCGAGATCATCGGCCTCATCGCCTACCTGCAACGCCTCGGCACCGACATCAAGACCGCGCCCAAGACCGCGGAGGTCCTGCCGGCCGCCGCTCCCGCGATCGTCTCCAACCTCAACCCCGTCCGCTGACCCGTCATGATCAAGAACGTTCTCAGCGACCTCGGAGGCGTCGGACTCTACGGCGTCGTCTCGGTCTGCCTCTTCTTCGCCGTCTTCATCGGCGCGCTCATCTGGACCTTCGCCCAACGGAAGTCGCTGATGGACGCGATGGGCGCCCTGCCCCTCGCCGATGACCGCGCCCTCACCTCCACGGAAGGAGAACCCCGCCATGAATGACCCCAAAGACCGGAAGCAGGACCAGGACCCGTTGCTGCTCGACCACGAATACGACGGCATCCAGGAGCTCGACAACAACCTGCCCCGCTGGTGGGTCTGGCTGTTCTACCTCTGCACGCTCTTCGCCGTGCTCTACATGGGCTACTACCACGTGCTCGGCAAAGGCGACCTCCAGATCGCCGCCTACACCAAGGAGATGAGCCTGGGCGACGCCATCAAGGACGCCGCGCAGCAGAAGTTCGAGTCGACGCTCGGATCGCTGGAGCCGTCGAGTGACCTGGTCGTGCTCGCGAAAGGCGGGCAAGTATTCGTGACCTACTGCGCGCCATGCCACCGCAACGACGGCGGCGGGCTGGTCGGACCGAACCTCTGCGACGACTACTGGATCCACGGCGACAAGTTCAGCGACAACCTGAAGACCATCATCGTCGGCGTGCCCGAGAAGGGCATGCTCACCTGGAAGGGCGTGCTGACACCGTCCGACATCCACGCCGTGGCCAGCTATGTCTTCACGTTGCGCGGCACCCATCCGCCCAACCCGAAGATCCGCGAGGACCAGGCCCCGGTCTCGACCGAGGTGTTCGAGTGAGCGATCCCGTCGACCAACCCGGAGCGCCCGCCGCGCAGACCGCTGCCCGCGAGGTGAACTGGCAGGACTTCCGCGAGCATCTCGCGACCGCCCATAAGGACGGCCGCCGTCGTTGGGTCTACGCCAAGCAGCCCGCCGGGAAGTGGTATCGTTGGCGCACCTGGATGAGCTGGGCGTTGATCGGAGGGATGTTCGCGGGCCCGTTCATCCGGATCAACGGCAACCCGCTCCTGATGTTCAACATCGTGGAGCGGCGGTTCGCCATCCTCGGCCACATCTTCTGGCCGGAGGACGGCATCATCTTCGCGGTCGCGATGCTGACGTTCTTCGCCGGCATCATGGTCTTCACGACGGCGTTCGGCCGGCTGTGGTGCGGCTGGACCTGCCCGCAGACCATCATGATGGAGATGGTCTTCCGGAAGCTCGAATACCTCATCGAAGGGGACGCCCACCAGCAGCGTGCCCTCGACGCCGCGCCGTGGACGGCCGCGAAGACCGCGAAGAAGCTGCTCAAGCACGTCGTGTTCTTCGGGCTGTCGTTCCTCATCGGGAACACGCTGCTCAGCTACATCATCGGCAGCGACCCGCTCATCCACATCATCCGCGACGACCCGAGGAACCATCTCGCCGGGCTCGGGTCCATGGTGCTGTTCACCTTGGTGTTCTACGCCATCTTCGCGCGCTTCCGCGAGCAGGCCTGCACGTTCATCTGCCCCTACGGGCGCTTCCAGTCCGCGCTGCTCGACGAGAACACCATGGTCGTGGCCTACGACCACAAGCGCGGCGAGCAGCGCGCCCCGTGGAAGCGCGACCAGCGCCTGGAGCTGCGGCGCGCCGAGGCGAAGGGCGATTGCGTGGACTGCCACCAGTGCGTCGCCGTGTGCCCCACCGGCATCGACATCCGCGACGGCATCCAGATGGAATGCGTGAACTGCACCGCCTGCATCGACGCCTGCGACTCCGTGATGGACAAGGTCGGCCGGCCGCGCGGCCTCATCCGCTACGCCTCGTCCGACGGCATCGACCACGGCCGCGCCCTCCGCTTCACCCACCGGATGAAGCTCTATGCGGTCATCCTCACGGGCCTCATCTCGCTCTTCGTCTTCTTGGTGCTCACCCGCGCCGACGTCCAGGCGATCTTCCTGCGCGCGCCCGGCACGCTGTTCCAGCAGGCCGCCGAGGGCCGCATCAGCAACCTCTACACCGTGAAGGTCATCAACAAGACCCACGGCGCGCTGCCCGTCCAGTTCCGGCTCGACGGCATCGGAGGCAAGGTCGTCGTGCTCGGCGCGAAGGAGTTCATCGTCCCCGGCGACCAGCTCGCCGAGACCTCCGTGCTCGTGGAGCTCGACCCGAAGCAGCTCGCCGGCCCCACCACCCAACTGGCCATCGGCGTCTATGCCGCCGGCAAACGCATCGAGACCGTGAAGACCGCCTTCATCGGCCCGCGCAAATAAGCTCATGCGCCAGACGATGCTTTCATCTTTTGCGCCCCGCGCCCCGCGCCGTCGCGACGTTTCGGAGCAGATTCGCCTTTCTCCCTCACCCCGTTGCTCTCCCTCCGGGAGAGGGAGCGACTTCGCCAACGTCCGTCGAACCGACGTCGCGGACTTGGCCGGAGGCACTTCCGGTCAGATCCCGCATCCGCAAGTGTCCACCCTCTCCCGGCGGGTGAGGGCCGGGGTGAGGGAGAACAGCCACGCACTCGTTGGATAATCACACGCCATGAACCCCGCCGCTGTCCTGCCCAAGCCCGCCTTCAACCCTTGGCCCTACGCGCTCATCGCGTTCTTCACCGTGCTCATCACGGTGATCGCGAGCTTCGTCACCTGGTCCCTTCGCCAGGACATGGAGCTCGTCGGCGCGGACTACTACGACCAGGAGATGCGCTTCCAGCAGCGCATCGACTCCACGAAGCGCGCCCAAGCGTTCGGCGGCCAGGTCGCCATCGTCCACGACGCAGGCCGGATCACCGTGACGCTCCCGGCCGCCCATGCCGCGAAGCATCCCGCCGGCACCCTTCGTCTTTATCGCCCGAGCGATGCCAAGCTCGACCGGGAGATGAAGCTCGCGATCGATGCGACCGGCACGCAGCAGCTCGCCGTCCCCGGACTCCGGCCCGGGCTATGGAAGGCCCGCGTGTCGTGGACCGTCGGCACCGACGAGTTCTTCCGCGACGAGACCCTCATCATCCCGTAGGCGGCACCCTGACCTATGTTCTGGACCGCCTTCCTCCTCGGCTTCGCCGGCAGCCTGCATTGCGCCGGCATGTGCGGACCGCTCGCGCTCGCGCTGCCCGCGACCGGCACCGGCACGGTCGGCTACATCAGCGGGCGTCTCGCCTACAATCTCGGCCGCGTCACGACCTATTCGCTGCTCGGCGGCATCTTCGGCTTGTTGGGGAAGTCGCTTGCGTTGATCGGCGTCCAACGCTGGCTCTCCGTCGGCGCGGGAACCGTCATCCTCGCCGGCCTTTTTCTCTCGACCCGTGCCGGCCTCGGCACCCCGATGGTGAAGGCCGTCGTGTGGCTGAAATCCGGCTTCGGCGCGCTGTTGCGCCGGCGCACGCTTGCCTCGCTCGGCCTGATGGGCCTGCTCAACGGGCTGCTGCCCTGCGGCCTCGTCTATGCCGCGTGCGCCGGGGCCGCCGCGACCAGCAGCCTCGCCCTGGGCACGATCCACATGGCGCTGTTCGGCCTCGGCACCGTGCCGCTGATGCTCGGCCTCGGGCTTACCGGCAAGGCGTTGCCCGTGGCCCTCCGCTTCAAGCTCCAAAAGCTCGTGCCCCTCTCGCTCGGCCTCGTCGGCGGACTGCTCATCCTGCGCGGCCTCGCCCTCGGCATCCCCTACCTCAGCCCCGACCTCGCCACCGGCACCTGCGCCCACTGCCACTGAGGTGGGCTGGTTGAAGCTGCCTCACAGAACGAAGCGGAGGGAACAAGGGCGCGAGGCTTTTTCCGCCGTCAGAATTGACGAAGAAACCTCCCGGCCGGTGTGTCCGGACACTTGCTGCCCTGGGTTGTCTTCGTTCCCTTCTGTTCAACCCCGCTTCTGCACTTCGCGATCCCGTCCGCAGGCACCGTTGCCCGAGCAGTTGCGGCAGACGCAGCCGGATTCTTCGTGGTCATGGTCATGTCCGTCCGCGACTGCCGCCGGAACGGCGGAAGTGTCACGAGGCCGGGCCGTCGACAGCTTCGACGCCACGGTGGCATGGGTGTCGGCGACCGGGACGACGGGCGCGGACGAGATCGCTTCAGGGTTGCTCACGGCCCCAGTGGACCTCCCCCCGGAGTCTGCCGACCCAACCGCTCTTGGCGGGTGCGCGCCTGAATTTGTCCCACTGCTACGAGGCGTCCGTTGGTCGGCGCGCGGACGGCGTAACCCCCTCTCCCAGCGGGAGAGGGTCGGGGTGAGGGAGAAAACGCGGTTCAACCCGCCGGCTTCAGCACGTCCCCGCTCCGTTCTCCCACCACGCCGGGCCGGCAATGCTCCGGAGCAGGCTGAGGCACACGTTCCTGGAGCGCCTGCCAGACCGCCTCACGCACCACCTCCTTCTCCCGGCGAAGGCGTCCGTTCCAAAACCGCAGCACCTTGATCCCGCGCTGGCCCAGCCAGGCGTCGCGTGCCGCATCCGCCTGTTGATGTTCGGGGTGGCCATGCTGCGAGCCGTCCAGTTCGATGTTCACCTGCGCCGCCGCGCAGTAGAAATCCAGGATGTGCGGCCCCATCAGCTGTTGACGTCGGAACTTGTGGGCGGAGAAGCGGCGGTCGCGCAGCCAGCGCCACATCAGTTGCTCGGCCCAAGTATCGGCCTTCCGCAGTTTGCGGGCGATGGCGGTCTGTTTGGGAGACTGCTTCAACATGCTCAAGCCTTCCGGTGCAACGTGGCGCTCTCCCTCACCCTAGCCCTCTCCCGCTGGGAGAGGGAAGCGCCGCGTCGCCGGCTCGTGAATCCGCACGCATCCGTTGGTCGGGGCGCGGACGGCATGGCCCCCTCTCCCAGCGGGAGAGGGACGGGGTGAGGGAGAACGCCACGGACGCCCATTTCGTGCG
>JBBRQL010000225.1:0-6869 GCA_038226425.1 Verrucomicrobiota bacterium | reverse complement strand
TCAGCGGTCGCGCGCCGATGGGCTGTTCCAACGCCGCCAGCAAGGCGGCGCGCTCATCGGCGAGCGCGGGCCGATGCGACGGCTCGATGACCGTGGTCCGGCCTTCTGGGAACTCGACCGGTAGATGACCCTGCCCGTAGGCGAGGCGGACGTTCATTGCGCGGGCAAAGTAGCGGATCGGCATCGCAAATCGATGCCAATGATCTTTGCCCCAGGACATCCGAAGGCATCGGGCTTGCTTGTGCCGATACCGCCCGGTCAGGTCTCCGGCATGAGGAAGCGGACCTGGGCAGCAATCGTCGGGCTGTGGCTCGTCGTCGTCGCATTGATCGCTTGGTCCGACCGCGATCGTCGCGAGGTCAGGCTCTCCGATGGGAGCCGGTTGCGTTTCTACGGCGCGACCTTCGGGATCAAGTCCGCCCCGAAGCCGCGGTTCCGTTCCACATGGACGGACCGCATCGCGTCGTGGTTGCCGCCGCAGCTGCAGCGGATGCTCCCGCCGCCGAACGACCCGCTCGCGAGCAGTTGGACGCTCGGCGAAGAGATGCTTCCGGTCGTCACGATCTGGTCCAGCCACATCGCCGCGGACGGACGCACTTATCTGGAAACGCCGGGTCCGGCCAAGCTGCGTCCGGTGAAAGGCGACCTGACGATGTCCGGAGGCGGAGCGTACGGCCGGTTGCAGTGGGGCGACGACACGTTCTACCTGATCGGATGGACTTTGAAGAACGGCAGCGCCCAGTTCCTCGGTCAGACGAACCTGGTCTCGTTCGAGGACCGCAGGTTGGACTTCGATATCCTCGACCTGCAGGACCAGGTCATCCGCCGGGTCAGCCTGCCCAATCCTGCCTACGGCCAGAAGCCGGCACCTTGACCTCTTGGTGGTGCCTCAAAGCGGGGCGTGCATCCCGACGGAGCGCGGTCCTAGTTCAGAAACCGATGCCCTTGGACAACGTGCGGATCCGCACCAGGTCGTGGTTCGAGGTGATGTAGAGCGTCGAGCCGTCGTCGCCCCAGGCGCAGTTCCCGGTCGGTTGCCCTGTGACCAAGGTGCCCAGATGCGTGCCGTCCGGCGCGATCACGAGCACGCCGCCGGGACCGGTCGCCCACAAGTTGCCGCGGGCGTCGACCTTGAGTCCGTCGGGATTGCCGGGACGGTCCGGACGCGCGAGCGGCGCGGCGTCGAAGAACACGCGGCCCTTGCCGGCCGAGCTATCGGGGGCGAGCTCGAAGGCCATGATCACCGGTCCTTTCGGGTCGGACACGGCGACGTAGAGTGTCTTCTCGTCGGGCGAGAGGCCGATGCCGTTGGGGAAAGTGAGCTTGCTGGTGACGAGGCCGACCGAGCCGTCGGTCCGGCGCACGTACACGCCGTTGAACATGATCTCCTTCAGCGGGCTCGCGTCGAGCAGCGCGTGGCCGTAGGGCGGATCGGTGAAGAAAAGGCGGCCGTCGCGGGCGAACACGAGGTCGTTGGGCGAGCTGAAGCGGCGTCCGTTGAAGAACTCGGCGAAGGGCGTGAACTTCTTCCCGTCGAGGCGCGAGATGCGGCGGTCGCCGTGCTGGCAAAGGTAGAGATGCCCCGCGGCATCGGTCGTGAGCCCGTTGGACCCGGGTTCGCGGAACTGCAGCGCCGATCCGGTGTAGCCGCTCGGCTCCAAAAAGACCGACACGCCGTCGCGCTCCGACCAGCGGTAGGCGCGGTTCTTCGGCACGTCGGAGAACACCAGCGCGCCGTCGCGCTTGAGCCACGTCGGCCCTTCGGACCACGTGAAGCCGTCGGCCAGCTTCTCCATCTGCGCGCCGGGCGCGACGAGCGCGTCGAACGCCGGTGAGAGCC
Source organism: Verrucomicrobiota bacterium (assembly GCA_038226425.1). Taxonomy (GTDB): domain Bacteria; phylum Verrucomicrobiota; class Verrucomicrobiia; order Limisphaerales; family UBA9464; genus CAIVQB01. The sequence goes on along the minus strand of JBBRQL010000225.1, from coordinate 5,029 downwards.
GCTCGACCGACCCGTACGACGGATACGCCTTGTGCGCCGGAGCCGTCGCGGTTTTCGGCACCGAGGTCGTCGCGGCGCCGGGGACGGCGGAGCTGCGCGAGCGGACGAGGACATCCTGTTGGGCGTGGGCGACCAAGGTGGCCGCGACAAGGGCGGCGAAGACGTGCGGAGCGTTCATGGGATGCCGCGAAGCTAGGCAAGCCCGCGGCCCCGGGTCAACCGGCGTAGAGCCTTGTGGTGCGATCCGAAGTGGCGGTCAGCGGAGAGTGGCACTTGCTCTGTAGAAGACACCGGCCGGAGAGAGAATCTGGAAAACAGGAAAGCAGGAGAACCGGGGCTTTGTCGGCTCCGTTCCTGTTTTCCTGCTTTCCAGATTGAACGCTTCCCAGCTCCTCCAATTCAGACCGCCACTTCTAATCGCACCCGGAGCCTCGTGGGGCCTCGGCGCGGATCGCGTGGCCGCTTGCCTCGTCCGGGGTCCCGCACGATTGTAAGCCAATGGTCGATCAGACGTACGACGCCATCGTCATCGGGGGCGGGCCCGGCGGCAGCTGTTCCGCCACGTTGCTCGCGCGGACCGGGCGGCGCGTGCTGGTCTTGGAGAAGGAACGGTTCCCGCGGTTCCACATCGGCGAGTCGTTGCTGCCTTACAACCATCCCATCTTCGAGGAACTGGGTGTGCTCGGGAAACTCGGGGCCGCCGGGTTCCCGGTGAAGCGCGGCGCGCAGTTCCACCTCGGCAACGGCAGCAAAGGTACCGCGTTCATCTTCCGGAACGGCGCGTTCACGCGGCACACCGAGGCCTTCCAGGTCGAGCGCGCAAAGTTCGACGACATCCTTCTCCGGCATGCCGAGGCCTCCGGGGCCGATGTGCGCGAAGGCACCTCGGCGACACGCTTCGCGGAGAATCCCGACGGCGTGACCGTGGAGACCAAGGACGACGAGGGCGTGGCGCGGACGTTCCGCGGGCGGTTCGTCATCGATGCCTCCGGGCGCGGCAACCTGACCGGCAACCAGGAGGACCTCCGCGTCCCCGACCCCAAGCTCAAGAAGCTCGCGGTCTTCGCCCATTTCCAGGGCGTGCGGCTCGACCCCGGCGAGAAGGGCGGCGACACCGTCATCGTGCGGCTCCAGCACGGATGGTTCTGGCTCATCCCGCTGGCCCGCGACCCCTCGGGCGGCGACGACAACAAGGTGAGCGTCGGGCTGGTGATGGACCGCGACGCCTTCGCCGCCACCAAGCGGTCGCCGGAGCAGACGCTGCGCGAGGCGATCGCGTCGACCCCCCCTGTGGCCGCGCGGCTGAGCGATGCGCGGGTCGTCGGCGAGTTCCATCTCGTCAGCGACTACAGCTACGGCAACCGCACCTTTTCTTCGCCGCGGGTCGTGCGCGTGGGCGACGCCGCCGGGTTCATCGACCCGATCTTCTCCAGCGGCGTCTTCCTCGCGATGTTCTCGGCCAAGATCGCGACCGAAGCCGTGCTGCGATCGCTCGCGGCGGGCACGGATGGCACGCGGGCCTTCGCGGCCTACGAGAAGCGCATCCGGTCCGCGATGCAGATCTACCGGGAGATGGTCGATCAATTCTATACCACGCCGTTCATGGAGCTGTTCCTCGAACCGCGTCCGAAGTGGGACATCCCGGCCGCGGTCAACGCCGTGCTCGCCGGCGAACTGGAAGGCGGATGGCGGCTGAAGTGGCGCATGCGCGTCTTCTTCTGGCTGGTCAGGATCCAGTCGAAGCATCCGATCGTCCCGCGGATCTCGTTCCGTCCGACGGCCGCGTCATCCCGGCGATGAACACCGCGCGCAGATCTTCCGGCCCGCTCGCCTGCTGGCTCACCGGCCCGCTCTGCCTCTGGGCCGGTTGCGCCACGCCGCGGCTTCCGCCCGCCGACTTCGCCCAGCCCGGCTGGCGCGTGCAGGAGACGCAGGCGGTGTGGCGTCCGCGGCGCGACGCGCCCGAACTCGTCGGCGAGCTGCTGGTGGCGGTCCGCGACGACGGCTCGAGGGTGGTGCAGTTCAGCAAGCAATCGCTGCCGATGGTCACCGCGCAATCGGCGACCAACGGCTGGCGCCTGACCTCGCCGCTGCGGGCCGGAGCCTACGCCGGCACCTCGTCACCGACCGACCGTGTGCCTTGGTTCCAGTTCGACGCGCTGCCGCCGCACGCGACGACGTCGCCAAGATGGGATCTGACCCGGACCGCCGAGGGCGGCTGGAAGCTGAGCAATCCGCGGACCGGGGAGGTGTTGGAAGCGGGCGCACCCTGAACGGGGATCTGAAAAAAAGGTCGCGAAGGACACGAAGGGAGGAGGCAAGCCGGTCCGCCTTCGTTTCCTTCGCTACCTACTGTTCAAAGATTCCGGACCTCTTATTTTTCCGCTTCTCGGGCGGGTTTGCCGGTATCACTGCGCCGCTCGCATGTCCCGTCGCCGCTGGCTCTGGCTCCTTCTCGTGGTCCCGCTCGTCGCGGGGCTCGCCCGGCTGCGCTTCGATGTCGAGGTGCTCGACCTCCTGCCCGAGGGCCTGCCGGAGGTGCGCGGATTGCAGCTCCACCAGCGGCACTTCGCCAACGCCCGCGAGCTGCTCGTCACGTTGCAGGGCGACGACGCGGACAAGGTCGCCGAGGCCGCGAATGCTTTGGCGGCGTGTCTCTCGGCCTTGCCGGAGCTCGTGCGCGAGGCACGATGGGAGCCGCCGTGGCTCGGGCATCCCGCCGATGCCGCGGAGAACCTCGCGTGGCTCTGGCTCCAGCAACCGCCGGAAGCCGTGGCGCAGCTGGCCGCGCGCCTCGCCCCGGAGAACATCGCCGGCGAGCTCGACGCCGCGCGGGAATCCTTGGCCAGCTCGCTCGATCCGCAGGAGATCGCGCGCCGCAGCTACGATCCGTTCGGTCTGACGCGGCTGCCGGGATCCGCGACGGGCGCGATGCCCGGGTTCGACAACGGCACGGGGATCTTCAGCGATGCGGGCGGCACGTTCCGCGTCGTCTTCGTCACGCCGGCGAAGGACCGGATGAACTACCGCGAGGCCACGGAGTGGGTCGCATCGGTCCGCCGCGAGACGGGCTCCTCGCTCGCCCCGTCCGGCGCTCCGCCCTCCGCGCTCCACGTTTCCTTCACCGGCGGTCCTGCGTTCCTCGCGGAGATCGCCGGCGGCATGGAGAGCGATCTGCGGAGCTCGGTGATCAGCACCATCGCGGTGATCGCGGTGCTGTTCTGGATCGCCCATCGGAGCTGGCGTCCGCTCGGCTGGCTGGTGGTGTCGCTGGGACTGACGCTCGGGCTGACGCTCGCGGCGGGAGGTCTGATCTTCGGCACGTTGAACGTGGTGAGCCTCGGATTCGCGGCGATCCTGCTGGGCCTGGCGGTCGATTACGGACTCGTCGCCTATCAGGAAGCCCGCGACGGGGCGGGGGAGGAAGCAGGCAAGGAAGCAGGGGAGAAAGGGGGCGGGGGAGAAAGGGAGCAGGAACCACAGAGCGGGCGCGCCGCTCTAGCCTCTCACCCCAGCCCCCCAGCGCCCCGGCTCCCCAGCTCCCCTGCTCGCCCCCTCCCCGGCACGATCGCATCCCAACTCCACCGGGTCCGGCACGAGGTCGCGCCTGGGATCGGATATTCCGCGGTCACCACGGCCGGGACGTTCCTGCTGCTCGGTTGTGCCGGCTTGCCGGGATTGGCGCAGCTCGGGGTGCTGACGGCTCTAGGGCTGTTGATCGGCGCGGTGGTGATGCTGTGGTTCTACCTGCCGCGGGTGGCGAACGTGGCGCAGGCATCCCGTCCGCCTCTTGCCCGACCCGGTGCAGGCAGCCGCAAGCCGCCGGGACGCCTGACCTACATCGGGCCGACGCTGCTGCTCGTGACCTTGGTCGGGGGCGCGCTGGTGTGGCGCGGGGTCCCGCGGCTCACGTCCAGCACCGAGCCGCTGCGTCCGCGCCAGAGCCCGGCGTACGCGGCGATGGATGTCCTGAAGACGTGGCTCGGCCGGACCAACGAACCGTCGTGGCTGATCTTCAGCGGTGTCGATGCGACGACGGTCGGACGACAACTCGCCGCCACCGACTTGGCGTTGACGGCCGCGCAGGAGCGCGGCGAGATCGGCTCCTTCAATCTCCCGTCGGCGTTCTGGCCCCGGCCCGACCACTCGGTGGCGAACCGCGCGACCGTCGACGCTTTGGCCGGTCGCTCTGACGGATTCCGTCGCGCGGCGGAGTCTGCCGGCTTCACGGCAAACTCGCTCGCACTGGCGGACGGCATCTTCGCGGCGTGGCGTTCCGGATCCGTTGCCGATGCATCGGGCTGGCCGACCAACGCGACGGCGCGTTGGCTCACGTCGCAGTTCGCCGCCCGGGCTCCGGACGGCCGATGGCTCGCGCTGGGCATCGTCGAGAAGCTTCCCGGGGCGATGTCGCGCCATGTGGATCTCCGGCTTCCGGACGGCGTGCTGGCGACGAGCTGGGATTCCCTCGGCGGCGCGCTGCTGGCGCATGTCTCGCATCGCGTGGTATGGCTGACCGCGGCCATCGGCGGCGTGTTGGTCGGGTTCCTCTGCCTCGCGTTCCGCCGCTGGCAGGAAGTGCTGCTGGGTTTCGCGGCGCTCGGCCTGAGCTTCGCGTCGTTGGTCGCGGTGATGGCGTTGCTCGGATGGTCGTGGAACCTGCTGAACCTCGTCGCGCTCCCGCTGCTGCTCGGTTCGTCCGTCGATTCCACCATCCATATCCAGCTCGCGCTCCGGCGCGATCGGGTCCGGCGTGCGGGCAGAGGGGCAGGGGAGCAGGGGAGCAGGGGAGCAGGGGAGAAAGGGAGAAAGGGAGAAGAGGAGGACGAGAACAAGGACGGGACTTCTCCCCCGCCCCCTTTCTCCCCTGCTCCCCTGCGCTCCCATATTGCTTCCACCCGCAAGGCGTTGTTGCTCTGCGCGGGCGCGAACATCGCCGGGTTCGGCTCGCTCGCGTGGAGCAGCAACGCGGGCTTGGCCAGCCTCGACCTCGTCTGCGCGGTCGGTGTCGGCTGCGTCTTCGTCGTGT
>JBBRQL010000224.1:0-6948 GCA_038226425.1 Verrucomicrobiota bacterium | reverse complement strand
GGATCGCTCGCCCTCGCCTGGTTTGTCTCGTTGGGCCGACTGGCCGCGGACTTCGCGATCCGCGATGGCGACCGCGTCGTCTTCCTCGGCGACAGCATCACGGAGCAGCGCCTCTACACCACCTACATCGAGGCCTACGCCCTCGCCCGGCATCCGGCTTGGAAGCTCAGCTTCCGCAACGTCGGTTGGGGCGGCGACACCGCCTGGCTCCGCCAGCGTTTCCATCCGGACGAGAAGACCCTTTTCGCCGCCGAAAACAGCGCGCTGGACAAGATGGTCGAAGACTCCGTCGGCCGCGGGCTGGGGCGGGATGTGCTGCCGCTCAAGCCCACCTTCGTGACCGTGAAGTTCGGCATGAACGACCATTCCTACCAGAAGTTCCGGCCGGACATCTTCCGCGCCTACGCGCGGAGCCAAGCGGAGATCGCCAAGGTCCTCGGCGGAGCCGGTGCGCGGGTCGCCTTCCTCACGCCGCAACCCATCGAGGACCGCCGGCCCGACCCGGACAAGGACGACCGCAACCTGTCCCTCCGCCAGTTCTCGGACGGGCTCAAGGACGTCGCCGCCCACAACGGAGCGTCGTTCGTGGACCAGTTCGCACCCTACCTGGGCCTCATGATGGCGGCGCGGGCGAACGATCCCGCCGCCTTCATCGGCGGCGGCGACGCGGTCCACCCCGGACCCGCCGGGCACACGCTGATGGCTTGGGCCGTGCTGAAAGGTCTCGGAGCCACGGCTCCGGTGTCCGAAGCGGAGATCAAACTCCCCGCCAAGACGGTCACCGCCATCGGATGCACGGTGGCGAACCTGTCCGTCGCTGGCGACGGTGTCGCTTTCGACCGCCTCGACGAGGCTCTGCCGCTGCCGATCGACCAGCGGGCGGAACCGGCGCTGAAACTCGCCCCGGTCCTGGATGACCTGAGCCGTTACACGCTGCGGGTGAACGGCCTCACCGAAGGAAACTACGAGATCATCATCGACGGCGAATCGGCGCGGAAAGCCAGCGCCGCCGAACTGGCCGCGGGGGTCAACCTCAGCAATGCCGACGGCCCCGTGACCCGACAGACCCGGGAGCTGCTGGCGTTGGTCTTCCACAAGAACAACCGCTACTTCGACCGCTGGCGCGGGGTCCAGCTCTACTCCTTTCCCGAGTGGGCCAAAGGCTCCGATGCCGAAGCCCGCCGGACGGCAGAGCTCAGCCGCATCGATGGCGAGATCGCGGACGACGAGGCCAAGATCGAGGCCGCACGGAAACCCCGGTCGCACCGGTTCCAGATCAAGCCGGTCAGCCCGTGACGGGCCGGGCGCTGCGGCTCAAGCCCGGTGCGTCCGACCTCCAGAGCCGGCCGGCAACGCGGGCAGTCCGTGGAGTCCGTGGTTTCGCAGGAGTCTTGCCCACCTGGATGCGGAGTTTATCGGAGATGACCTGGTGTTCCTCCGTGTCGGCTGAGAATCGCCGTTGCGTTCCTTCTTCCGATCGCGTGGTAGGGCGACGCTCCTGCGGAGCCCGTGCGAGTTGACGGGCCGCCCTTTGCTCAGCGGCTCGGCAGGAGGCTCGCCCTACCGGGACGGGCAACCCGGCCGCGGTTCACTGGAACAGCTTCGGGACGAACTCGGCGAGGTAGGTCCGCCAGACGGGCCAGCTATGGTTGCCCTCGGTGAGGTGCCATTCGTGGCGGATGCCCTTCTCCTTGAGCGAAGCGATGAACTCTTCGTTGCGCTTGAGCAGGAAGTCGTCCTTGCCGACGCCGATCCAGAGCAGCTTCAGCTTCTGGTTCATCGCCGGGGCATCGCTGAGCGCGCGGGCCAGAGTCTCCTTCGACGGCGGTGCCGAACTGAAGCCGCCGACCCATGCGAACGTGTCGGCATGGTCCAGGCCGAGCGTGAGCGATTGACCGCCGCCCATGCTGAGGCCGACGATGGCGCGGCCCGCGGCATCGGAGCGGACGTGGTAGTTCGCCTCGATGAACGGCAGCACGTCCTCCAGCAGGTCGCGTCCGAACAGCTCCGTGTTGTCGCCCGGTACGCCGCCGGGGACCGCGGCATGGCCGTCCATCATCACCACGACCATCGGCTTGGCGCGGCCTTGGGCGATGAGGTTGTCGAGGATCCAATGCGCCTTGCCGTGCGCGATCCAGGTGGCCTGGTTGTCACCCGAGCCGTGCTGGAGATAGAGCGTGACGAACTGGGTGTCCGGATGTTGGTCATAGCCCGGCGGCGTATAGAGGGTCAGCTCGCGCAGGCGTCCGAGCGACTTCGAGCGGTAGGTGTGCGTGCGGACGACGCCATGCGGCACGTCCTGGAAATCCGTGAGCAACGGCGGTTGTCCCGGCAGGTGCAGGATGCTGGTGCGCGGCTCGCGCATCGGTTTGATGGCCGGGTTGCCGGGGTCGATCATGCCGAGGCCGTCCACCGCGAAGCTGTATTCCCAGACGCCCGGCCCGATCGGGCCGACGGTTGCGCTCCACACGTCGTTCGTGCCTTTGACGAGGTTCGCGCGTCCATCCGGCCACTGGCCGTTGAGCACGACCTCGGTCGCCTTCGCCGCGCGCAGGCGGAACGTGACCCTGCGATCCGCGCCGATCTCCGGCGATCGCACGGGCGGCATCGGCGGCCGGCGCACGGGCGGGGCGTTGGTGGCCGGAGCGGTGGCCGGGGACTGCGCGAGCAGGGCGGACACGGCCGCGCAACCGAGCAGGGCAGGGAGCAGGCGGAGCTTCATGGGAGGACGGATTTCTGGAGCAACCGCCAGCATCCGCAACCCCAAAGGCGCTGCGGGACAGCGGCAGGAGGAGGTCCGCCTACCGCTTCAGGCGTCGTTCGAAGTAGGCGATGAGCGCGGCCTCGGCCTTCGCCGCGTCCGCACTTTGGAAGCCGTGGCCCGCGCCCTCCAACGTCAGCAGTTCGACGGGCACACCGGAGGCGGCAAGACGGTCGCGCATCCAGAGCGCCTGCTCATAGGCCACATACTTGTCCTCGGTGCCGTGGATGATGAGCGTCGGCGCGGCGGCGGGCGTGACCCAGTTCAACGGGCTCGAACGGATGTGCCGCGGGAGCGCGGTCTCCAGGTTCCCGCCGAGCCAGAGCGGCAGGACCTCGTGAGCGTCCACGCTCTTGCCGTAGGACTTGGTGAAATCACTCGGCCCGTACACGTTCACCACGCAGGCCACGGCGCTTGAGTGGCCGGGGTTGTCCGCGCCATCGAACTCCGCCACGCCCGCCGTGACGCCGAGGAACTGCGCGAGATGCCCGCCCGCCGAACTGCCGGTCACGCCGATGCGCGCCGGATCGAGACCGTAGCGCGCCGCGTTCGCGCGGAGCCAGCGCACGGCCGCCTTCGTGTCGTGGACGGCAGCCGGGAACGGGTTGGTGGGCGCGAGCCGGTAGCTGATGGTCGCCGCCACGAACCCATGCTGCGCGAGCGTCACGCAGAGCGGGTCGTAGCTTTCGCGGCTACCGGCGCGGAACCCGCCGCCGTGGATGCACAGCACCGCAGGCAGCGGGCCGTCGGCGGTCTTCGGCCTCGCGAGGTCGAGCCGCAGGTGCGCGCCGCCGGCGGCAGCATACTCGATGTCCCGCTCGAAGCGGACACCGTCCGGCACGACCAGGTCGGCGGCGCGGGACGAGAGCGAAAGCCAGCCAAGCAGCGGGATGAGTGCAAAAACCAGAAGTGTTTTCATGGGTGCGGTGCGGAGCGTGTCAGCCGTCGCCTCCCTGTCAGCTTGTTTGTGCGGGCGGAGACGCGGACCGCCGAACGGGTCGCCGATCGCGCTCAAGGCATGGGCACTGTTTGGAGATGATCGAACGCCGCCGGCCTTTATCCACAGGGAGCGCGGTGCCGATCCTGTTCTTCTCCACCGCGATCAATCCATCTCGGGCGACTGGCGTTGAATATCGGCCCGTCTTTTCGGCGATAGTCTACGCCGTGGTGACACGGCGGATCGGAGCCATCCGAGAACCATTGGAATTCGCGATCCGACCGTTCGGAACAAGGGAGCCGCCCATCAACCGCTGGTTTCGGGACACCATCGATGTGGAGAATCTCTCCGCTGACTGAAAAAACGAGCACGAGCGGGCTGATGAACAGCCCGAGGTAGAGGTGCAGGGCCCGGGTCGGCCGGTAGAAACGTCCATTCATTTGCCGGGGATTTTTTCCAGCGGCATCGGATGGCAACGACGTCTATCGGTCAAGGCGTCGGGGCGCCGACAGCTCAGTCCTCGGCTTCGTCGCGGTCGCCTTCGTCAGATGCGGGCGCGGTGCCGGTCTTCGCGGCGATGGCGGCCCGGAGCTGGCGGCGGAACTCGTAGCGATGCTTGGGTGTGATGACGAACCGGCGGAACAATCCCGACCGGCGATGCACGACGAGCAGGCGGCGCGAATCGCCGAAGGTGTTCCGCCAGTTCTCGGTCTGCGACCAGCGCAGCTCGCTGTGGGGCTTGCTCACGCGGTCGATGTCGTCGAAGCGGATCCGCCGGAGCACCAGCTTGCCAAGACGCACGCGCAACGCATCACGGCTGATCTGGTAGCTCATGTGCTGCTTGGCCGACGCCCAAATCCAGGCGAGCACGAAAAGTCCGACCAGCGTCAGGATGACGGCCAGCAGCGGGCTGATGACAGGCATAGGGAAGAGGCCGCGGGGAGGTTCAGCGGTGCTGACCGGCCCAGAGCACGAGCACCGGGGCGAGGACGCCGAGCACGAGCGAAAGGACCACCGGCCACAAGCTGCGGCTGAAGCGGAACGCGAGCACGAGGCCCAGCACAGTGGTCAGGATCAACGCGACGGACATCACCACGACCAGCGTCTGGAAGAGCTTGGGCGAACCGCCTTGCCGGATGACGCCGGTCTCGGGATAGATCTGGTCGGTGTGGACGACCCGGAGCTTCTGCGTCCAGGTCTCGGCCTCGCCGGGCGATTTGAGGCGGTCATGGTCGACCGTCTGGAACCATCCCGTGCCGATGAAGAAGAGCAGCAGCGGGGTGAAGAAGACGCCGAGATAGAGGTGGAGCTGGCGAAGGCGTTTCATGGTTCCGAGGAGCGCGGTCCAAGGTGACCCACGGTCGTCGAACGTACCGGACGAAGCACGCGAAACCTGCCGTCACTTCACCGCCGGTATCTGGAGCTTCATCCCGACGAAGATCTTCTTCGGGTCCTTGAGCTTCGGGTTGGCCTTGAGGACATGGGCCAGCCGGACCTTGAGGCCCTTCTCCTTGTTGTAGGCGGCGATGATGGCGCCCAGCGTCTCGCCCTCGGCTACCACGTGCTCGTAGTACTCGGCGGGGAGTTCCGGGCCGTCGTCAGCGTGCTTCGCTTCCGGGGGGGCGCTTTCGTTTTTTTTTGATTCGTCCTTCTTCACGACCGGCGCCTTGGGCTTCGGGGTCTTCACCTCGTCCACGGGCGGGAGCACGACCGGTTTGCTGGCGAGCTTGGCGATGCTTTCGAGCTGTTCGCGGACGAGCTTGCCGTCGGCGACGCGCTTGCGGTCCACCTCCTCGATCTGGTCGACGACCTTCTTGAGCTGCTCGCGCGAGGCGTTGTCCTTGCCGGCGAGGCCGATGTCGTTGCGGAGCCGGGCGTTCTCCTCGCGGAGCTGGTTGATCTTCTCGTTGAGCTGGGTGGCGCGGGCGTCGGAGCGGTCGCAGCGCTCGGTGAGCGCGCGGACCTCGGACTCCAGCCGGCGATGGTCCTCCTCGGTGACTTCGGCGCGGACGACCGGTATGGCGGAGGCCAGGGAAAGGGAGAGCAGCAACGGAGCGGCGAGACGTCTCATGGCGACGCCGAAGCTAGGAACCTGCCGCGCGTGGGGCAAGAGCCGCGTGGCACGGGTTATCCACCACGCGGCGCGGAGCCGGATCCAGCCCATGCGGCGGCGCCAGAATCCCCCCGTCCAGCGCCGGTCCGGTCAATGGTGCGGATCTCGGCCCCGAAGGACCGGGCTAATGCCGGTGCCGGAGGGCTCGGCGGAGAGGCTGTCTTGGACCGGGTCGCCGAGCCGCACAGAGCGGATCACGGTGCCGACGAAGGGATGCACTGTGCTACCCCGGACTCTGAGCTGGACCCGCAGGGAGCAGGCGTCTGCGGAGGGCCGGTCGCGCGATTCTTTCAAGCCATCTCCCGCGCCCGGCTCAGCAATCCAGCGCCAAACTGTCCGCCGCGGCGGCCTGTTCCAGTCGGAGGTCGGCCTCGGCCTCCGCATCGAACCAGCTCTCGGTCGCCACCGAGCCGGCGCCCATCGCCAAGAGGCGGGCCAAGGTGGCGCGGAGCAGGGTCCAATGGCGCCGCCGGAACTGCCGGAGCGTCAACGAATCGGGGAAGTTGTTCGCGCAGAGATAGCGCAGGTCGGGCTGCTCGCGGAGGCGTTCTTCGAGCTCGTCGGAGCCGTAGATGCCGCGCGACAACGCGTAGGCCATCGTGGTCAGCAGGCCGCGCATCCCGAACGACCGGTGCTCCGGCGAGGCCTTGAACCACGGTGCCGGGATCTCCGCCGCGCCGACCGCCTCCAGCGCGAACCGCGTCAGGCGCACGGCCCCGTGCCACTCCGCGAGGTCGGCGGGCAGGGCCGGGTTCTTGGGGCCGACGGACCGGGACGGATCGGCTTCGAAGTCCATGCCCCAGAGTGGAACCCTCGGATGTTACGGGAATATGGCGGCAGGGTGACTTCTCGGCGGGGCGAAGCCCGGGGCGCCTGCGGCCCGTCTGCGCAGGATCTGCCGCGGACGGTGATGCGCAGGCGAGCCGCCTGCGCTCCGGTCCGGCCCATGGAGTCCTCGTTTCGCAGGATCATCGTTCATATCAACGAATCAAGATGCGTTGATTTGAGACTTGTCCCGCGACACCGCCCGGCTAGCCTTCCCGCAAGAATCTATGAGTTCCTTCCGTGCTGAAGATTTCACCCGGGGCGGCGAGATCATCGCCCTTCTCGGCGGACGCATCGCCATCATCGACGGGG
>JBBRQL010000223.1:0-6972 GCA_038226425.1 Verrucomicrobiota bacterium | reverse complement strand
GGAACCATTTCGAGCACTTCCGCGCCGCTTTCCTCCGCCACGGCTGCCCGCTGGCCCTCTACACCGATGGGTTGGCTCTCTTCGGCCACCGGTCCTCCACCGACGGAGGGGATCCCCGCTCGGAGTTCCAACGCGCCCTCACCGCCTTGGGGGTCTCCCATCCGGTCGCCCCGAGCCCTCAGGCCAAAGGAAAGATCGAACGCCGCTTCGGCACCTTCCAGAAGCGCCTGGTCACCCTCCTGCTCTTCGAGCGCATCACCGCCTACGCCCCCGCCCAGGCTCTCCTCGACCAAGAGTTGGAACGACAGAACCAGACCGTCTGCCGCACCACAGGCCTTTCTCCAGATGACGCCTGGGCCAAGGCCCAGGACGAGCAGCGCAACGCGATGCGCCCTTGTCCGCCCTCCAGCCTGCTCGACCTCCATCTGGCCCTCCACTTCGCTCGCCGCTGCAATGCCGACCACCAGATCGACTTCCTCGGCCGAAGCTGGCCCATCGGCCCCACCCAGCGCCGTTCCGTCACCCTCATCCACCATCCTCACCGTCAGTTCTGGGTCGTCTCACAGCCTCCCAAGCCTCCCGAAAACCGCGGGTCCGACGTCCTCGCCAAGTTCTCCCTCTGAACCAGTCTCCTTTTGCTCCCACAACAAGTCTCATTTTGAACTCCCGCCGACACGCGCGGAACTGCGGCTTGCCGCGCGCTCGGGCGGGTCCCTAGGTTCCCTGCGCATGATGAATCTTGATCGCCGTGCCGGGATGGTCGCCGCGTTGTTCGGCTTGGCTTTGGTCGTCAGTTGCTCCTCGACGGCGCAGCCGGGCGCCGCCGCTGCTGCGTCGAAGAAAAAACGCTACGTCTACCTTCCGTCGGAGACGGGCAGCCACCTGCCCCGCCGAGTCGAGGTGGACGACGACGGCTCCACGAACTCCGTCCCGGGCGCCGCGCTCAAAGTGGATCCTTCGACGATGCGGGAGATGCAGCGCTCCGGCTCCCTGCCCAAGCGCGGCGGGAACTGATCCGGGGACGGCGGCGGCCGCCCCGGGGGTTCACTTCGCTCCGGGCAGCTCGAACTTAAGCGGGTTCTCCGCACCGCCGACCGCATCGCCGCCGATACCGGCTCCGGCTCCGGGCGGCGCGTCGGCCTTCTTGTCGGCGAACAGGTCGCCGCGGTTCTTGAGGAAGGCGTCGATGGACCACTTGCTGACGCTATAGGTCCACGCGGAGAAGGCTTGTTCCGCCTTCAGCTTCTCCTGCTGCTTCGCGAGCTTGTCGGCGAATTCTTTGTCGAGCTTGGTCTTTTCCTCGGGCTTCTCGTCCTTGCCTGGCGTGCGCTCCTTGGCCAGCGAGGCGTCCACGGAGATCTGCACCGGGTAGCTGTCGTCGGCCCCGGCCTTGCCGACGCGGAGCTTGTAGGTGAAGCCGGCCGCGGTCTGGACGACCGTCTCGACCGGCTGGTCGAGGCCGAGCGCCTTGAGATCGGGCGCGATGACCACGTCGTTGAAGCTCGGTCCGCTGAGGATGCTGCTGAAGCCGGCGGCCTTGTTCTTGTCGAGCTCTTCGCCGGCCTTGGCATCGGCCAACGCCCAGTCGCCGAACTCGTTGGTGCGGGTGAGACGGAAGCTGTTGGTCGCCTCGGCCCGGGTCACAGTCACGGCGATCGGCAGCTCGACCTTGATGAACTCCTTGGCGATCCAGTCCTCGGGCTTCGGGTTCGCGCCGGTCAGCGGATCGCCCACCACGGCCACGGTGGCGACATCGGTGCCGACCATGACGTAGCGGCCGTCGGGGAACGCGCCACCGCCGCCGAACGGCGAGCTTTCTTCGGCCGCGCCGCCGCCCTTCACGTGCTTCTTGCCGACCGTCAGCGTCTTCAAGGTCTTCCCGTCCACCCCGATCAGCTCGACCGTCGTCGCGGTGTCCTTGGTCAGCTCGAGCATGGGCAAGCGCGACGGCCCGACCCGCACCGGTTGCGCGACCTTCAGGTCGGCGAGTTTGCGGACGAAATCGGCGAGTTCGCCGAAGTTGGCGGGATAACCGCCGCGCTCCTTGACGGTCCAAGTGTCGCCCGACTTGGCGACGTTGAGCGAGTTGGTGCCCTGGGTGAGGCGGATCCCGGCGACCGCGTTGACATCGATCTCGCCGAGGACTTTGCCGCCCATCTGGCCGGACGACGCCTGGTAATCGGCCTTCTTGGACTTGAGGACCAGCAGGCCGCCTCCGCCGAGGACGACGGCGGCTGCCAGGAGCACGAGGAATTGCTTCGACTTCATAGCGCGAGGGGAGAGGGGTTGAGGATCACTTCGCGGCGACCTTCTTGCGGCGGGCGACGGCGAGCGCGATGCCGGTCGCGGTCACGAACAGGGGCATCAGCGCGATGTTCGCCCACTTCAGCCGGTTCTCGAGGGCATCGACGTCCTGGCGCAGGTTGCGACGCTCGACACGGAGTTCCTTCTTGGTCTCCGCCTGCTGCTTGCTGAACTCCTTGAGCGCGGATTGCTGCTCGGGGGTAAGGATGACGCGGGAGGTGTTGCCCTCTTTCTTCACCTGCATCTCGCTGAGCTTGCCTTGGAGGTCGGTCAGCTTCTTGTCGAGCGACTCGATCTTCGCCTGGTAGCGGAGGCGCGCGTCGGTCTCCATCTTCTGCACGACCGTGAACGGCCGGCGCAGCGAGGCACGGCCGCGGGCGCCGATGAGGTTGGAGTCGCCGGCGGCCTGCTCGACGAGGTTCTGGAGCAGGTTGAGGTTGCCGTTGCGGGGCACCGAGATGCGGAACATCGGGTTCACCTCGACGCAGTAAGGGTCGTAGAGGAAGTCGGCGTCGCCGAAGAGATAGACCACGCCCGGGCCCTTCGATTCCTTCAGGAAGTCGGCGGCGGCCGGAGCGTTGGTCCCGGCGGGGGCGTTCGTCGCGCCCGGACGCCCGTCCGCGAAGGCCGTCTTGAACTTGCCGCTCAGGCGCATGCCCAAGGTGTAGTTGACGCCGCTGGGCTTGAAGTCGTCCACGACCTTCTGGCCGTTGAGCTGGGCGGTGACGCCGTCGACGATCTGCGATTTGTCGGTCGTCTTGAGCAGCACATCCTGGGTCAGGCCGTCGGCGGCCTTGCCGGTGAAGGCGCCCGCGAACGGGATCCACAGGTCGTCGCTCTGGCTGGTCACGGCATCGTCCTTGTTGATGCCGGTGGCGTTCATGAACAGGAACGACGGCACGTATTGCGGCTGGCCGTTCCGGCCGCCGAGCTGGCGCATGAAATTGAGGTCGGCCACGACCTTGGCGGTGTCGAACTCATAGCCCCAGGCTTTGAGCAGCTTCGGCAGGGACGAACCGCCGCCCATGTTGAAACCCATCGGGTTCGGCTGGCGGTTGTCGGCGAGGCACAGGGCGTCGAGGAAGGCGACGAGCTTGCCGCCGCGCAGCACGAACTGGTCGAGGGCGAACTGCGCCTTGTCCGAGATGTCCTTCGGGTGCAGCACGAGCAGCACCTTGATCTTCTCGTCGATCGACTCGACGTCCATGCCGACCTGCTGCACGTCGAAGTCGCGCTTCAGCTCGTTGATGAAGACCCACGGCTCGCTGCCCTGTTGTTGACGGCCCATCTGCATCATCATCGGGTTCACCGGCTGGCCGAAGATGGGCAGCGGCGACATCACGCCGACGACCGGCTTGGTCGTGGTGAGGATCTGCGAGAGCGCGCGGGCGAGGTCGTACTCCAGCAGCTTCTCGCGCTGGGGCGAGAGGAAGGGCAAGGCGGCCTTCTGCGGCGGATACTCGATGGCCACACCGAGGTAGAGGGCCTCGCCGGTCTGGAGCATCTGGGGCTCGATGCCGTCGAGCTTGGCGGAATCCTCGGCCTCGGAATCGGGCTCGGGATCGAACTTCTTGATCTCGAGGTTGCCCTTGGCCTGCGCCTTGAACTCGGCCAGCAGGTCCTCGACCGACTGCGCGTAGGTCTTCAGCGCGGCCGGCATCCGGTCCTTGCTCTGGCTGATGTAGAGCCGCACCTGCACCGGCGAATCGATCTTGGCGAGGATCGCCTTGGTGCCGTCGGAGAGCGTATGGAGCTTGTCCTTGGTGAGGTCCACGCGGGCGCGGACCTGGCTGATGATGAGGTTCGCGCCGATGACGGCGACGGCCACCAGCGCCACACCGCCGGCGGAGAAGAGGATCGTCTGAAGCTTGGACTGTTTCATGGTCGCTCGGGGAGGAAGAGGTTCAGGCGCCGCGGAGGCCGCGCAGGATCACGCTGGTGCTGAAGAGGCTGAAGACCATCACGCTCGCGAAGAACACGAGGTCGCGGAGGTCGACGACGCCCCGCTGGAAGCCCGCGAAATGCGGCATCACGCTGAAGGCCGCCACGGTGTTCACGAACCAGTCCGGCGCCCAGCGCACGAGCAGGTTGGTCACCGGTTCCCATCCGCACAGGATCAGGAAGAAGCAGATCACGACGGACAGGATGAAGCTGATCACCTGGTTCCGGGTGAGCGCGGAGGTCATCACCGTGACCGCCAGATAGGCGCCCGCCAGCAGCAGGCTGCCGACGTAGCCGGCGAGGATGGTGCCGAAGTCCGGAGCGCCGAGGAACCCGACGGTGAACACCACCGGGAAGGTGAGCGCCAACGCCAGCGCCAAGAACGCCCAGCAGGCGGCGAACTTCCCGACGATCGCCTCCCACGGCGCGATGGGCATCGTGAGCAACAGCTCCAGCGTGCCGACGCGGCGCTCCTCGGCCCAGAGCCTCATGCCCGCGGCCGGCACGAGGAACAGGTAGAGCCACGGATGCCAGGTGAAGAACGAGTTCAGGTTCGCTTCGCCGCGCTCGAAGAAGCCGCCCAGCATGAACGTGAAGAACCCGTTCAGGAGCAGGAAGATCACGATGAACACGTAGGCGACCGGCGAATTGAAATACCCCGTGAGCTCGCGCTTGGCGATGGTCCAGACGTTGCGGAAGGAATCAGGAGACATGGGAACGATTTCGAGGTGAGAGTTTCGGGTGGCGAGGTGCTGGAGCGCGGAGGGGTGCTGCCGGCCAGGAAAAGCACCCAGGGCTCCGGCCGGTCAGGCTTCCTTGGCCTTGACGGTGTCGGGCAAAGTGATGGCGCGGAACACCTCGTCGAGGCGTCCTTCTTCGGTGTGCAGCTCGTCGAAGTGCCACGCTTCCTTCGCGGTGAGCTCGGCGACCGCCTTGGCCAGTTCGCCGTTGACGCCCTTGTCGCGCGGGAAGATCCGCGCGGTGACGGATTGCCCCGTCGCGTTCGCGTAGACCCGGCCGGCGACCATCAGGCCGCCGAGCTTGGAGCGGACGACCTCCACCGCGACCCCTTGGACGCGGAGGCTGACGCTACCCGCGACCTCGGACCGGGCCTTGAGCTCGGCCGGGGTCCCGTTGGCGACGACCGTGCCGCGGTCGATGATGATCGCGCGCGAGCAGACCGCCTCGACCTCTTCGAGGATGTGCGTGCTGAAGATGATGGCCTTCTTCTCGCCCATCCGCTTGATGAGCTGGCGGACCTCGTGCTTCTGGTTCGGGTCGAGGCCGTCGGTCGGTTCATCGAGCACGAGCACCTCGGGGTCGTGGAGGATCGATTGGGCGAAGCAGGTCCGGTGGCGGTAGCCCTTCGAGAGGGTGTCCACCGACTGGTGGAGCACGTCGCGGAGGAAGCACAGGCCCACGGCCTTCTCGATGGCGGCGTCCCGCGCGGCTCCGCGCAGCCCACGCATCTCGGCGGCGAAGCCGAGGAAGCCGGCGACCGTCATGTCGCTGTAGCACGGCGCGCTCTCGGGCAGGTAGCCGATGAGCTTCTTGGCGGCGATGGGGTCCTCCGCGAGGTCATGGCCCCCGACCGCGACCCGGCCGGAGGTCGGCGGGAAGAACCCCGTGATCATCCGCATCGTGGTGGATTTGCCCGCGCCGTTGGGCCCGAGGAACCCGAGGATCTCGCCGCGCTGGACGCTGAACGTGACGTTGTTGACGGCCTTCTTGGGGCCGAACTCCTTCACCAAATTCTCGACTGTGATCATGACAGGAACTTTGCCTTGGCACCGCGTGATCCGCCGTGACGGCCAGACAGCAAAATCAAACGCCCGCGGCCTCGTCAAGAGGGCGCGGGCCGTCTGGCCGGCAACCGCAGGATCATCTGCATGACAGCACGCGCCGAAGTGGTGTTCAAACTTTGTCGGCGCCTAAATCAGGCCGCGGACAGAAACCCCGTTTCGCTTCCCGTGGGAGGCTTGGGTCGTGGTCGGAGCCGCCGCTGCCGCGACGGTCCGGGCCCGGCACGAAAAAGCCCGCCTTCCGGCGGGCTTCTCGTGTCGTGGGACGGGCTGCTCAGTACTCGCGGCGGCCCTTCAACCCGGGCATCGGCACCGGATAATGGCCTGTCGCGTCCGCTACGACCGGAGCGGCGGAGTCCATCGTGAACTTGTCCGCGTCCGGGCTGAATTCATGGTCGGAGTTCAGCATCTCGTCCCAAGAGATCTCCTGTCCGGTGTGCGCGGCCATCCGGCCCATGGAGGTGGCGACGCTGGCATCGACGCCGCGTTTGACCTCGTTGTAGGGCTTGTCGTCGCGGATCGCGGCGGTGAGCGATTCCCATTCGTTCTGGTAGGGATCGGAGGTGTCGGTGCTCCTCCAGGTCATCTTGTCTTTGTCGGGGCTCTGCCCGGTGTAGATGCTGGACGGCGTGCCGCAGTCGTTGTTCTTCGCGATGATGGCGCAACCCTTGGAGCCGTGCGCGAAGCTGTGGTACATCGGCACCGCGCCGACCATGCAGCGGCCGTCCATGAGGAACTTGGTGTTGTCGGCGAAGGTGTATTCGACGCCGTAGCTATCGAAATTCTGGTCCACGTTGCTGCCGCGATAATGCCGGCCGCCGACCGCCTGGGCCTTCACCGGCCAAGCGTTCTTCATCCAGCAGCAATGGTCGATGTGGTGGATGTAGAAGTCGCTGAAGCAGCCGCCGCTCGCCCAGATGAAGCT
>JBBRQL010000222.1:0-6987 GCA_038226425.1 Verrucomicrobiota bacterium | reverse complement strand
GCATGCATCCCATGATCGCACTCCGCTCCTTGGCCGGCCGAGCCGTCTCGCGCACGACCGTTCTGTTCTTCTCCTCGGCCCTTCTCCTGTCGCTTGCTGTTCCGGCGGCGCGGGCCCAGGCCGCCAAGCGCCCGACGCTGGAGATCTCAATCGGCACGAACAACACGCTGGTCATCCCGCGCTCCGCGTTGGGCAAGGAGCACCTGATGTCCGCGTCGCGCATCCCGCAGGCGCTGGCGGCCACGTCGACCGGGCTCTCCGGCAAGATCGTGAAGTTCGAGGCGTACCACGACGGCGTGGACCTCTATGAATCGACGGACGGACTGGTCGTCACCCGCGACCTGCCCGCGCGCCGGCTGCTGACCACCTTCCCGATCGTGGAGCAGGACGCACAGCGCGTGGTGATCGACTTCAACCGCGGCATGCGCCGGCTCTACACGGAGATCTGGTACGGCGGCGGCCGATCCTTCAACTCCATGGCGCGCGATGAGTCGCTGGAGATCCCGCAATCCCGCGTGTTCCTGGCCGAGAAGACGGATGACCAGATCGTGATCCGCCAGAGCGTGCAGGTCCGCGACCGGCAGGCGGCGGCGAACGTCGAGCAGCAGTTCGAGGTGCGCTACTTCTTCACGCCGTACTTCGCCGGCGGTTACCAAGGACGCGAGGCCACCGGGTCCGACCTCCGCTATGCCCGCTTCTTCGAGACCCAGGCGCGGCTCGAGGAGACGACCGGGCGCCCCTCGCCCTTGATGGCGCGCTTCGACATGACGAAGCCGGTCACCTTCCACTACAGCGCCAACACCCCCGAGCCGTACGTGCAGGCGGTGAAGGACGGCATCCTCTACTGGAACCGCGCGTTCGGGACCAACATCGTCCGCGCCGAGAAGGCGCCCGCCGGCGTCACCGCGCCGGATTCGCGCTACAACATCGTGCAATGGGTGCCGTGGGACAACGCCGGCTTCGCCTACGCCGACATCCTCGTCGACCCGCGCAACGGTCAGTCCCAGCACGGACAGGCTTACATGACCAGCGTGTTCGCCCTGAGCGGACGCGCCCGCGCCCGCGCGCTGCTCCGCTCGATGCGCGATATCATCGACGACAAGAAAGGCGCCGTCGCCCAGACCGGCGGGGAGGCCGCGCAGGGCTTCCCGTGGATGACCGCCAACGGCCTCTGCCACATCGGCACCGCCGAGTTCGCCCAGCAATACGCACAAGGCCTCGAGGACCTGCTGGCCAACGAGACGTTGACCGACGAGGCCACGCTCCGCGCCTCGCAGGATTACGTGCGAGAGGTGGTCGCACACGAGGTCGGCCACGTGCTCGGCCTGCGGCACAACTTCGCCGGCAGCCTTGCCGCCACCATGGGACGCCAGGATATCGACGATTGGTTCAAGGCCTACATCAGCGGCACGAACACGCTCTCCGCCTACACCAACCGTTACGCGTCGTCCTCCATCATGGAGTACACGGTCTTCCGCTCCGCCGTGCAGGTCGGCTGGTTCATCCGCACGCAGACGGAGGCGCTGCCGCACGATCGCGCGGCCATCCGCTGGGGCTATCTCGGCATGACCGAGCCGCGTGACCAGAAGATGCTCTTCGGTTCCGACGAGCTGGTCGCCACCTACGGCGACCTCCAGCGCTTCGACGAGGGCGTCGAGCCCGTGGTCGGCGCCTACGCCCGGCTCGGCGACGAGATCCGCCTGCTGCCCAACTCGCTGGTCGAGACCTTCATCGCGGCGAAGGCCCCTCGCGACCCGCGCGACGGCACGCCCGTCGCGGAGGTCAACCTTCGCCCCGCCCGCAACGCCGAGCAGGTCGCGACGCTCTTCATCGACATGCTCTCGTGGTTCCGCGCCGGCACCCGGTCGCTCCGGGTCGAGAACCAGTTCGAGTTCATCGGCGAGCTCAACGAGAAGGACCGCGCAAAGGCTCATTGGAAGGACCTCAACGCCCAGCTCGAGAAGCTAGGCGGAGTGGACCGCGCCCTGTTCAGCTTTCTGCCGTTCGATTGGAAGCTGGAGCTCAAGGAGGAACCCAAGGGCGTCGCGGCCGCCGGCAAGGTCGCCGCCGCCGATCTGCAGGCCCGCCTGAAGAAGCTGCTCGACGCGCCCGCCTACACGAACTTCGTCGGCCTCGACGAGAAGCGCTATTCCTTTACGCCCGCGGAGAAGGAAGTGGTCCTGAAGCGCGGTGAACGGTTCTTCGCCGAGTTCGAGACCGAGCTGGTCAAGCAGGTCGCCCGACGGTTGGAGAACGCCGGTCGCGACCTCGGTCCTGCCGCCAACGAGACGCTCGAGGACGGCGACTCCACGGCCAAGCTCGAGCAGCGGATCGTCGACATGGCGAAGCTGGTCCTGACCGCGAAGGACGACACGAAGCACCTCAAGGGCAAGGTCGACAAGAGCATCGTCGAGGTCGTGGACTTCAAGTACGACCACGACACGCGCCTGGCCGCCGCCAAGATGCTGAACGACAAGACCGGATCTTTCCGCGGCTGGTCCGTCGACGCCAAGGGCGATCTCAACAAGCAGCTCAAGGACGAGGTCGACGGCTCGCTGAACATCGCGAACTTCAAAGAGTTCAAGGACTCGATGCTCTCGCGTCCCCTCCGCGAGTGGTACCTCAAGCAGCAGGACCTCCTCGCGCTGCTCCCGCCGAAACCCGCCTCGCCGCCGGCGAAGTAGACCTTCACCACGCCAACCCGAGCGCGGCTAGTTCGCCCTTGATGCGCGCCGGCGCGATCACGTCGATCCGGCCGTCACGCCACAGCACGGCGAAGCGTCCGCTGTCGGGGAAGAAGCGGATGCCGGACGCCAGCCCGGACGCGCCCGGGCTGTCCAATGCGACCGACAACGTGCCATCGGTTGTCGAGACCAGTTGGATCCGCTGGTCCTGCGCGATGACCGCGGAGGTGCCGTCCGGTGAGAGAGCGAAGGTCGTGGCGTTGCCGCCCAACGCACCGGTGAGCTTCGCGGTCGGCTTCCATGTCCGCGCGTCCCAGATCACGCTCTGACGCTTGCCGTCCGAGGTGAGCGCGAACCGCCCGTCGCCGCTCCAGGCCGCTTCTCCGGCCGGTTGCGCCGGCAGGTCGGTGACCAGCGAGCCGTCCTTCGTCCGGAACACGCGGAGGAAGGCATCCTTCGCGCTGGCCTCGTCGCCGCCGCAGTTGAGCAGCAGCGTCTCGCCCGAAGGATCGAGCGCCGCCGAATAGGCGTCCACCGTCGTCCAACGGTGACGCGTCGTCGCGCCGGCCTGGGTGATGTCGGTGACCTTGACCTCCTTGCCCGTGCCCTGCTTCACGAATGCCATCTGGCGTCCTTCAACGGTGTGGTCCGTCATCATCCAACCGGGCTCGGGATCCAGCATCGTCCCCGGTCCGAAGCGGATCCGTCCGTCGGCGCCCGGCGTCAGCGGGTGGCGCTGGAGTCCGCTGCTGGACGAGCAGCGCAGCACCGACCGGCCTTGGTCGGTGAACGCGATCGTCGAGAACTCCACCTCGCCCGGTGGTCCGGAATCCATCTCGTCCAGCATCCGCCCCGTGTCCACGTCGCGCAGCAGCGTGAACCGTCCGTGGCTCGACACCACCCGGCGTCCGTCGGGGCTCAGGTCGAGGCAGCAGTTGTTGAAGGCGAACCTCCAGTTCGCGGACCGTGGCGGCGGGATGATGTGGAACACCGTCGGAAGAACGACCTCCCAGCGCGTCATCGCGCCTTCCTTCGAGGCGACGATGAACGATGATCCTCCCGGCAGTGCCGCGATGTCGGCCGGTCCGACCCCGCCGAGCACGAGCTCCTCGCGGGCGAGCTCGGGGTCGAACAACTGGAGCGTGGTCCCGGATCCGCGCAGGGCGAGCAACCGGTCGCGACCGACGAACAGCGCCTCGCCCGCGCCGATCCGCGGGCACAGCAGTTGGCTCGACATCCGCCGCTCCTCGATGTCGAAGACCGCCACCTTCTGGTCGGCCGTCGACACCGCCAAGATCCTCGAATCGGCCGTCCACGCGAACGCGCCGGGCGCCGCGCCGGGATCCAAGGTCTGCTCCAGCTCCAGCCCCGGGACTGTCAGCACCGAGATCCGCTGCTCGCCGCCGGGTGCCGTGCGCGCGGAGGCGAGGCGCTTTCCGTCGGGCGCCACGACGATCAGGTCGGACACCGGACCGCCCTTCCATCGCGCGACCTCGGAACCATCGGCGACGCGATGGAGCGACACGCCGCCCCCGGGGATGCCGAGCGCGACGAAGGCGCCGTCCGGGGTGAAGTCGTAGTCGGAGTTGCGGTCCACCGTGAGCATCCTGCCTCCTGGCAGCGGCCGTCCCGAGATGCGGGAGACCTCGCCCGCCAGGTCCGTCCGCGCGATGCGCAGGGTCTCGTCCAGGCGGCGCGCCATCACCAGCGACCCGTCCAAGCTGAAGCGCAACGGTCCGATGATCCGCTCGGACGCCTTCAGCTCGATGCGGGCGACGGCCTCGGGTCTTCCCCATCGGCGCAACGTCACGTCGCCTCGTTCCGTGCCGATCGCGTTCATCGACTCGAAGGCCACCTGCTGTCCGGACGGCGAGAATGAGATGCGTTCGACGCCTTCGCTGCCGAGGTCCCAATGGTCGACGGCCCGGACATCCATCAGCATCAGCGCCGCCACCGCTTCGTCGCGGAGGTCGGGACCGGGCCGGATCTTCGCGGCCTCGGCGAGCGCCGCCAACGCCTGCGAGCGGCGTCCGGGCAACGTCGTGCGGCGGACGGCGCGCGCCTCGGCGAGCTTCGCGTCGCGGAGGCGTTCGCGGCCGATGGATTCCGCCGCGCGGACCTGGACCAGGGCCGTCTCCGCGCGGACGCGCGCCTGGGAGATGACCACCGCGGACGATGTGGAACCGACCGCCAGCGCGACCGCGAGCAACCAGACCGTCGCCATCGCGGGCCGTCGTCGGCACCAACGGGTGAAGCGCCCCGTCGCCGACGCCGGCCGGGCGACGATCGGATCCCGGGCGATGAAGCGCCGGAGGTCGTCGGCCAACGCGGCGGCGCTCGGATAACGCCGTTCCGGCGACCGTTCGAGGCACTTGAGGCAGATCGTCTCCAGATCGCGCGGGACCGCGGGGTTGAGCAGGCGCGGCGCGACCGGATCCTCGACCGCGACCTGCCGGAGGATCTCCTGCAACGAGCCCGCGACGAACGGCGCCCGCGCGGTGAGCATGTAGTAGAGGATCGCCCCCAACGAATACACGTCCGCCGCCGGCGTGAGCGGTCCGAGCGACGGGTCCGCCTGTTCGGGCGGCAGGTAGCCGGGCGTGCCCAGGACCTGCCCGGTCACGGTGAGGTCGGATTCCACCGACAGCTCCTTCGCCAGCCCGAAGTCGGTCACGCGAGGTTCGCCGAACGGATCGATGAGCACGTTCGACGGCTTCAGGTCGCGGTGGAGGATCCCTTGGCGATGGGCGTGCTCGATCGCCTCGGCGATCGTGCGGAGCTGCGTCGCCGCGACGTCGGGCCGCAGCGGTCGTCCGTCCATGGACCGCGCGAGGTCGGGCCCTTCGACGAAATCCATCGTGAAGTAGCGCACGCCCTCGTGCTCGCCGACCTCGTGGATGGCGACGATGTTCGGATGCTGGAGGCGCGCCGCCGCCGTCGCCTCGGCGCGGAACCGCCGGACGAACTCCGGGCTGGCGAACTCGCCCGAGGACAGGACTTTCAGCGCGACCACGCGGCCGAGGCTTCGCTGCCGCGCCTTGTAGACCACTCCCATGCCGCCGCGAGCGATCTCGCTGACGAGGTCGTAGTCGCCGAAGGAGCGGAGGAAGAACGGATTGCTCAACCGGTCCGTGTCGTGCGATCCGGGTTCTCCCTCGCCGAGGCCCTCGGCCATCAGGCAGCGCGGGCACAGGTCTCCCAGTCCGGCCGAAGCCAGCGTCCTGCCGCATTTCCCGCAAGTCTGCATCGTCTTCCGATCGCGCCGTGCCCGGCGTGGATATGCCGGAAACCCGGAAAGGTAACCGATCAACTGCCGAAGGCCCCGAGCAGATGCCCCAGCTCCAGCTCGACCTGGTCCGGCGAACCGACGGTGTCGGCGACCTCTTCGCGCAACAGGTCGCGGAAGCGGTTCCGCAGCCGGTGGACCGCCACCTTCACGGCGCCTTCGGTCATGCCGAGACGGCTGCCCATCTCATCGTACGAGACTTCCGCCTGCCTGCCCCACAAGAACTGCTGGAGCTGCTCGTAGACCGATGCCCGGCCTGTGGAATCGTAGTCCGTGCGCAGTCTCGCCATGACGCGTCCCAGCAACGCCTCGGCCCAGCGCCGATCGTACAGAAGATCCGGCGAGAGCCCGTCGCGAGCCTCCTCGACATAACGGGACTCGGCGGTGTCCGCGTCCATCGGCACGAAGGTGACGCCACCGCCGCGTTTCTGCCGGTTCGCGCGGCGCCATTCCTCGTGCAGGAAATGCTTCAGCGACGTCAGCAGATACGTCCGGAAGCGTCCGCGCTCGCGGTCCGCCCGCGCGAACGCGCCGCGCGCGATGAACACCGCGAAGAATTCTTGGGTGAGGTCCTGTGCGTCCTCCGGGGAATGGCCGTACCGCCGCACGTAGGCGTAGAGCGGGAACCAATAGGCCCGGCAGAGGAGCTCGAGCGCCTGTCGCGCGACGTCCGCCGGGTCGTGCCCGGCCGAGAGCACGACGCTCCAGCACGTCGTCTTGAACGTCTCCGATGTGCCGAGGCCCTGCGTCCGGTCGTCCGGCGTGTCGTCCACTCGTGCAGGCTACCGGGCGTTGTGCTCGATGCCACGGACGTTCTCGCGATTCTTCGCGTTTTCCTGCCGGCGTCGTCGATGGATCCGGAGATTGCCTGCGGCGGGTTTGGCGGGAGACTCGCGCCATGCCGAACGGATACGACATCGCCGAAGCCGACAGCCTCGCACCCGGGAAAGCCAGGACGGTGGAGGCCCGCGGTCGCCGCCTGACGCTGGTCAACGTCGACGGACGGTTCCACGCGAT
>JBBRQL010000221.1:0-7010 GCA_038226425.1 Verrucomicrobiota bacterium | reverse complement strand
TGTCGCGACTCGCTGAAAATGTCCCCTATCTGACTCGCTGAAAACGTCCCCATTGGAGCCGGGGTTGCGGGCGCAGCCTTGGGAACAATGGAGCGGCTAACGATGAGTCAAAAGGAACGGAAGCGGATGGCCATCATGGTTGGAGTCAAAGACGACGAGTTGCCGCTGGTGGCGGCAGCGGACGTGCTGGGGCTGAGTTATCGGCAGACCAAACGGGTGTGGCAGCGGTATCGGGTGGCCGGTGATGCGGGCCTGGTGCATCGGGGGCGCGGCGTGCCCGGGGTGCGGCGCAAGCCGCCCAAGCTGCGGGCGCGCATCCTGGCGCGGTATGCCGCGCGGTATCCCGATTTTGGTCCGACCCTGGCGGCGGAGCATCTGGCCAAGGAGGGCATGGTGGTGGATCACGAGACGTTGCGGCGCTGGTTGCTGGCGACCGGCCAGCGCACGGTGCGCCGGCGGCGGCAGCAGCACCGGCAATGGCGGGAGCGTAGACCCTGCCTTGGGGCGATGGTGCAACTGGACGGCTCGCACCACGACTGGTTTGAAGGGCGGCGCGCCAAGTGCGTGCTGATGGTGATGGTGGACGACGCGACCAACCGGGTATGGGCGCAGTTCTTCGAGGAGGAAACGACGCGGGCCAGCTACGACGTGCTGGAAGGCTGGTGCGGGCGGGAAGGCTTGCCGCAAAGCCTGTATGTGGACCGGGACAGCATCTACCGGTGCGAAGGGTCGGGCAGCATCGCGGAGCAGATAGCAGGGAAAACGCCGCGAACGCAGTTTGGGCGTGCGATGGCACAACTGGGGGTGGAACTGATCCTGGCCCACAGCCCGCAAGCCAAGGGCCGGGTGGAACGGATGAACGGCGTGCTGCAAGACCGGTTGGTCAAAGCCCTGCGGCTGGCGGGGATCAAAGACATGGCCAAGGCCAACGAGTTCTTGGCGAAGGACTATCTGCCGGAGTTCAACGGGAAGTTCCAAGTGGAGCCCGCCAGCAAGGCGGACGTGCATCGGTCCGGGCCGAGGAACCTGGCGGAAGTGTTGAGCTGGGAGGAGGAACGGGTGGTGCAGCGAGACTGGACGGTGGCGTGTGGCGGGCAGTGGTATCAACTGGACCGGCAACACGAGGCGATGAGCCTGGCCGGGAAGAAAGTGATCGTGCGGACCCTGCGCGACGGGCAGGTGCAACTGGAACGGGGCGGGGTGAAGCTCAGATGGAAAGCGCTGAAAGCGCGCCCTGAGCGGGCCAGCGTCAAACGGGCGGGGCCGGCGCAGCCGGTCAAGGCAAGGAAACCAACGGCGGACCATCCGTGGCGGCGACGTGGCGCGGTGCGCCCGGCGGCGGGGGACTCCGGTCGGCCTGCGCTGCGCTCCGGCCTCCCTGCGCCCCCCGCCACCAGGCGCAAGAGAAGCAGCAGAAGCGTGGAAACCAAAACCTACCAAGGGGACATTTTCGCGTGAGTTATTATGGGGACATTTCTAAAGAGTTTTGACACAGATTTTTTGATCCGAGCCATTGTCAGCGAAGGCGATGATGGCACTCGTGGGTCGCCGTGGATGCTCAGGCGGACAGGCGGTCGGGACGGCGTTTGTCGCAAACCGGTCTGTAGCCGCGGACCGGCCTCTTTTCGGGGTTCTCCAGGACATGCACCACCCCGTCACCGGATCGAGGACGTCGCCGAGCCGACACCAACCCTTTTACGCCCTGACCTGTTCGCTGGCAAAGGCACACTTGGGCAACATCGGCGGCGAGAGAAACTGCGCCTGGAGACGACGAAGCCAGCGGACCAGACAGCGCAAACTCTCGGTTCCGGCCGGGTCAACCGCTCACCGGACGCCAGTCCAAGAACTTCAGCCGGACGCTGCGACGTCCGTTGTACTCTTCGACTTGCGGCACCGCCGCGACATCGAACACCCCGGTGGGCGGCTTTTCCTGTGCGGCGCCCCACCAGAGGGCATCGGCATGGGCTTGGCCGTCGGTGAGGCGCAGTTTCCAGTGTCGTTGCTCGCGGCCTAGCTTCTGCGGCGGCGCGGCGAGCGTGACCTTGGGCACGACCAATTGCACCGGGGGGTTCTGTTGGCCGAAGGGTTCCAACCGGCCGAGCTCCGCCATCCGTTCCAAGGTCAGTTCGCGCAATGGCACCTCGGCATCCAATCTCAGTTCCGGCACCAACAGGTCGGCCGACAACGCTGCCCGCGCTGCGGCGTTCAGTCGTTCCCGGAACGCCGCGACGTTCTCCGGCGCGAGCGTGACGCCGGCCGCCATCGCATGGCCTCCGTGTTTGACCAGAAGGTCGGCGCATCCCCGCAAGGCGGCCGCTAGATCGAATCCGGGGATGCTCCGGCCCGAGCCGCGCCAGCTCCCGTTGTCGCCGCCCAAGATGACCGTCGGACGGTAGAACTCCCGGAGGACGCGCGAGGCGACGATGCCGACGACGCCGATGTGCCAGAGCAGCTGCCCTTCCACGATGACGAAGTCGCGCGCGGGATCGAAGCTCGACCGCACCTGACCGACGGCGTCCTCGGCCATGCGACGTTCGATGGCTTGGCGTTCCCGGTTCGTGGCGTCGAGCGCCTGGGCGAGCGGCATCGCGGTCTCGGCATCCGGAGCGAGCAGCAGCTCCAGCGCCGCCTCCGCGGTCTCCAGGCGGCCGGCAGCGTTCAACCGCGGAGCGAGCTGGAAACCGACCTCGTAGACCCCTACAGGAGATTTCGTCTGCGCTACCTCTTTCAGCACGACCAAACCCGGCCGGGTGGTCGATCCGAGCCGTTCGAGTCCGGCGCCGACGAGGATGCGGTTCTCGCCGACGAGCGGGACCAGATCCGCGATGGTGCCCAATGCCACCAGGTCCAGGAAAGGCTTCAGGTCGAACTTGCCGAACCCTTCGAGCCCCAGCTCCCGTCCTCGTTTCACGACCGCGTGGAGGAATTTGAACGCCAGCCCGGCGGAACAGAGTTCTCGGAAATCAGGTCCGGCCGGTCCCGCGAGCTGCGGGTTCACCAACGCGAACGCCGCCGGGGCCGGTTCGCTCACCTGGTGATGGTCGAGCACCACGACGTCCACGCCGCGCCGGCCGAGCCAAGCCACCTGCGAGACGGCGGTGGAGCCGCAGTCGACCGCGAGCAGCAGCGGCACGGCGAACCGTTCCATGCAGTGCTCCACACCGGCCTGGCTCAGGCCGTAGCCTTCGTCCATGCGGTGGGGGAGGAAGTGGTGCGCCGTCCATCCCAGCGCGGCCAGGCCGGTCTTCAGGATCGTGGTCGCGGTGACGCCGTCGACGTCGTAGTCGCCGAAGATGACGAACGGCTCGCCGGCCTCGCGGGCGGCGAAGAGCCGGTCGATGGCGAGCGCCATCCCGGGCAACAGGAACGGATCGGCGAGCGCCTTGAGCCTCGGATCGAGGAAGACCTTGGTCTCTGCCGGCGAGGTGTGCCCCCGGTTGACCAGGCATTGGGCGAGCAACGGGCTGACACCCAGCTCACCGATGAGCGCCCGTGTGAGCAACGGCCGCTCGGGCGCCACGATCCAGCGGTGCTTCATCCGCGCTCCTTGCCCGGTCGTTCGCGCCAGGCGAGCACCAAGGAGGCGAGCACCGAGACCAAGATGATCCCGAGGACGATCCCGAGGGAGACGTTCATGAGGGAATCACCCAACCAAGCTTTGAGCCAATGCTCCGCGAGCATCTTCGCGCCGATGAACACCAGCACGAGCGACAGCCCGTACTTCAGCAGCCGGAAGTATCCCATCGCGCTC
This sequence comes from Verrucomicrobiota bacterium, assembly GCA_038226425.1. GTDB lineage: Bacteria > Verrucomicrobiota > Verrucomicrobiia > Limisphaerales > UBA9464 > CAIVQB01. The sequence continues at coordinate 3,259 of JBBRQL010000221.1, read as the reverse complement.
GCGAGCACGAAGTAGAGCGACCGCAGCCCGAGGATCGCGAAGACGTTCGACGTGAACACGAGGAAGGCGTCGCTCGTGACCCCGAAGATGGCCGGGATGGAATCCAGCGCGAAGACGACATCCGTCGTCTCCACCACCACGAGCACCAGCGCCAGCGGGGTGAGCATGCGCCGCCCCTCGTGGCGGGTGACAAAATTCTGCCCGTCGAACGCCGGCGAGACCGGGAAGAACCGGCGGACCAGCTTCACCGCGGGGTTCTTGTCGGGCTCCACCGAGGTCTCGCCGTCGCCGGCGAACATCATCTTGGCCCCGGAATAGACCAAGAACGCCCCGAAGACGTAGAGCATCCAGTGGAACTCCTGGATCAGCGTCGCGCCCAGGGCGATCATCAGCCCGCGCATCACCAGAGCGCCGACGATTCCCCAGAACAGCACCCGGTGCTGCCATTCCTGCGGCACGGCGAAATAGCGGAACACCAGCGCGATCACGAACACGTTGTCCATCGAGAGCGACAGCTCCACGAGATAGCCGGTCACGAAGGTCGCCGTGTGGCCGGCATCCCAGCCGTCGATCACCCGCGGCGCGACCAGGAACGCGAACGCGAACGCCGACGCCGCCCAGAGCGCCGTCCAACCCATGGCCTCGCGGAAAGTCGTCTTCCGGCAATCGCGGTGGAACACGCCCAGGTCCAACGCGAGCGCGAAGAGCACGAACGCGGTGAACCCGGCCCAATGCCACGGTGTGATGACGGCCAGCACGTCCGGCAGGATAGGCACGGACGAGGACTTCGCCAGCCGCGGGATCGAAGAAATATCAAGGCGAAGGCTCCGAAGCCTCTCGGGAGGCCCGCGGCTCCGCGCCGCCCGAAGCGGGGACGCTCAGCCTTCCGGGCTCTCGTCCTCTTCGGAACCGACCGCCTCCTGCTGGAGCAGGATCTCGATGGCCGCCATCGGGTCCACGCTCCAGCGGCGGGCGAGCAGCACGACGCGCTCGGTGTTGTGGAGCTCCGACGGGACCTCGCCGAAGCGCATCGGGGGCGGCTCTTCCGCGTAGGCGCGACAACGCATGCCGAGCAACCGCTCCTCGAGCGTCGACCGGCCCTCGTTCCACAGGGTCTCGCCCGCCCAAGCATAGGCACGCGTCACCCGGCCGGAATCGAGGCGCGCCCACGAATGGAAATTCAGCACCCGATCGGCGCTGTAGAAGTGGACCTCGCCGATCGACCGGCTCAAGCGGGTGAGGAAACGGTAGGCGACATCCACGTCCGCCGCCGGATCGGGGAGACCGGCGCCGATCACCAGCGTCCAGCCGTCCACCGGCGGTGAGACGAAGACCTTGCGCTCGCGCAACCGGGCCAACGCCTCGGACCACGGCACGCTCGCGCCGGCATCGCCGCCGATGGAATCGCGGACCACCGCGGTGTTGCTGCTCCGGATGGCGAGCCAACGGGGAGGCAAGAGGAACGGGACCGGCCGGCGCCGGCCGGCGTTGAACGGCAACAACGGCTCGAGTCCGGGCGCTTCGCGGACGACCTTCCGGCGCTCCCGGCGGTAGACCGAGAAAAAGGCCAGCGTCAGCCCCAGGACCACCAGGAGCGAGACGAGCAACCCGACGACCACCGCGGACATCCCTTGCCTCTACGCGGGAACGGCGACGGCGGCAATACGCATCTGCGGAAAGCGCAGAGAACCGGCGATCTTCCCGCGATCAGGGCAACGGCGTCCCGCGGGCGACCGTGTAGATCTGGTACCACTGCTCGCGGCTCATCTCGACCTCGCAGGCTTTCGCGGCGGAGCGGATCGATGCCGGATCGGTCGAGCCGACCACCGGTTGGATGCGCGCCGGATGCTTCAGGAGCCATGCCAGAGCCGCATTGGCCCGGTTGGTGCCGGCACTTGCGACGAAGGCGTCCAGCTCACGCACGACCGCCTCGGGCTGGTATCCGCGCTGCGAGGACAACACCCCGTGCACGCGGTCGCCCAGCTTCCCGCCGGCCAGCGGGCTCCACGCCATCGGCGTGAGCGCATCGGCGAGGCACTGGTCCAGCACGCCGTCCTCGAGCGGCGCCAACTGGAGCAGGCTCAGCTCGACCTGGTTGACCGCCAGACGGAGAGGGCACGCCTGCTGCAAGGCGGCGACCTGCGACGGACGGAAGTTGCTCACCCCGAACTCGCGGACCTTGCCCGCATCGCGAAGCTGGACGAACGCACCGGCGATCTCGGCAGGGTCCATGAGATAGTCCGGACGGTGCAGCATCAGCAGATCGATCGTCGCGATGCCCATGCGCTCCAGCGAAGCTTCCACGCTGCGCACGATGTGCCCGGCGCTGAAATCATACCGCACCGGCGCCGACGCCGTCGGTTCGCCGGCCCGCCGGATCCCGCACTTCGTCGCGACCACGACACGGTCGCGCAGACCGGGCGCCTCGCGCAGCGCCTCTCCGAAGATCTGCTCGCAACGGCCGCCGCCGTAGATGTCCGCCAGATCGAAGAGCGTGTAGCCCGCCTCCGCGGCGGCATGGACGGCGCGCTTGCCCAGGACGCTGTCGGGCTCCGGCGGCCGGCCTTCTGAGCCGGCAAGGCGCCAGCAGCCATACGCCAAGCGGGAGGCTTCCAAAGAACTGCGGCCGATGCGGAACGATTCCATGCGGTCAGCATGCCGGATCCGCCCCGGGACGTCAGCCGGAACTATCCGCGGCCCTAGCCATGAACCGGACAGGAGCGCGGGCGGCTCGCCCGCGCGGATCCCGTGGCGGCCAGCAACGCGCGGGCAGGCCGCCCACGCTCGCTCCCCGTTCCGGCCGATAGGCACGACCCGTGGGGCTTGGTGGCTCATGGAGACTCTACACTTCGCGCCGGCATCCGGACCTCGGTGGATGTTGCCGAAGGCTCACCTTCGGAGAAGGAGCGCAAACTTGCCTCCGGCCGGACCGATCGCGAGCCTCGCGCGATGCGCATCGCCTTCAAGGAATGGGCCGTCGTCGTGGACGCCCTCGGGCGCGGGGAGCAACTGCTCATCCTGCGCAAAGGCGGCATCGCGGAAGGGCGCGACGGCTTCCAGGTCGGCCACGAGCGGTTCCTGCTCTTCCCGACGCTGTTCCACCAACAGCGAGAGAACATCGTGCCCGCGGCCCAGGCCCGCTACGACGCCATCGCCCCGACGCTGCCGGGGCCGGAGACGCTGCGGTTGGAGTTCTTCGCGGAGGTGATCGTCGCACGAAAGCTCGGATCGCTCGCCGAAGCGGAGCGCTTGCGCGGCC
>JBBRQL010000220.1:0-7019 GCA_038226425.1 Verrucomicrobiota bacterium | reverse complement strand
GATCCGGCGGCAGCAGCAGCGGGGTGTCGCGGTCGATCGTGATGAAGCGGGCGGACATGCAGGTCAGACGCACGCCCCGCGGGCGGGTTCAATCACTTCACCAAAAATAGCAGGCTTCTAAGTCCGACAGGCTGCTAGGAAGCGGATTCGGGATTCGGGTACATGCCTTTTCGAAGGCAACCTTTAATGGCTCGGCCCAGAAAAACGGACTGGTGACCGCTAGAAGGAATACAAAGATAAAAATCCAACTAGCGGCGAACGCGAACCAGCCACGATAAGAAAACCACTTTGCGACAGCATTAAATGTTGCCATCATCGCAATTTTCTATACTGCAATCAGTCATTAAACGCTAACGAATCGTTCACTAGCGACGACTGAATCCTCTGTATTTCTTTTAGATGAGCGTTGACACTGTCAAGCACTCGACGGTCATTTGGTGGATATTGCGAAAGAATTTTCACCGCAAATGTTCCAAGTTGTAATAATAATTCGCCCCCTTCGCCGTTCCGGTAATCTTTGCCATAGTAGGGGCTCACCTTTGTTTCGAAGAGCATTTCGGCCCGACGTAGGCCGCGGCATACGTCTTTTTGAAAATCTGAATTGTGCGGGGACTCACTCAGGCGCCGCAGAAATCTGTTCAACCCCCTCATGGCGAACTCGAATTCGACATCAACGGTCCCGACAGGGTTGTCCAACGAATCTTGTATAGTCATCTAGGTCAGTGGAAATCGTTGATGTCTGCCGCTTAAAGCCTCAAGAGCATTTCAATCCTTGAAACCTGCGTCAAGGCTTGTTTCGTTAGCACGACAGCCTCAGCGAACTCAATTTCTGTGACCGTAGAGCCATCAATTTCTAAGAACGAGACAAGTTTGTTTCCGGCAGACTGAAGCTGGCGTACTTCGCGCAGGAGGGAACCTGAGTGCGGGTCATTTTGAGATTCAATTTGCTTTGCAATTAGCTCAGTGAGTTGAATCCCGCCCCGTAGTTCAGCGAACGCCGTTACCGTGGTTGGCACGAAAACAATTAGGGAGTTCTTGTCGTAGTCACTTTCTAAGGCTGTAGCTAATGCACGTAGGTCTCTTCGAATCCTGGTCAAGATTCCCTGATTCGCCCTATAAAATAGCTTTAAAAAGGTTTCGTTTTGATTCACAGCAAGATTGGCGGCGGACCCAGGGCTCAACACGCAGCCTTTGGATGGTGAAATTAGGCGCGTCTGGTAAAGGTGGAACGGCATTTGAGTCAATCCCGAACTCCACGCTAATTCGGATTCGCTGCCCTTGACGCCAAGATTATGCAGCTTCGGAGTCCTGCCCCTTGCGGTCCGTCCGTTCCGCTGCTCTTGTCCGTCCACGCGCATGAAACGCCTCCTTTCCCGGTCGCTGCTGCTCCTGCTGGTCGCCGCCGCGCTGCCCGCCTTCGCCCAGCAGATCCCCGTCGTCGAGAAGCTGTTGCCCAACGGCTTCAAGCTCCTCCTGGTCGAACGCCACGAGGAGCCGCGCATCGCCGGCGGATGGATCGCCCACGTCGGCAGCGCCAACGAACGCCCCGGCATCACCGGCATCGCGCACCTCTTCGAGCACATGATGTTCAAGGGCACGCCCACGATCGGCACCAAGGACGCGAAGCGCGACCTGGAGATCATCGCCGAGCAGGAGCACGTCCGCGACGCGATGCGCGCCGAGGAGGCCAAGATGCGGGACGCCTGGCGCCGCGGCGAGCTCGAGGACGTGGCCAAGCCGGAGTCGAAGACCGAGCGCTGGAAGGAGCTGGAGGCGGATTTCAAGAAACTGATCGACGAACAGCGCGGGCTGCTCGTGAAGAACGAGTTCGATCGCATCTACACGACGGCCGGCGCGTCGGGCATGAACGCCTTCACGACGGAGGACATGACCGGCTACTTCATCAACGTCCCGGCGAACAAGCTGGAGCTGTGGGCGTGGATGGAGAGCGAGCGGTTGTTGCGCCCGGTCTTCCGCGAGTTCTACGCCGAGCGCGACGTCGTGTTCGAGGAGCGCCGCATGCGCACCGAATCGACGCCGCTCGGGAAGTTCGCCGAGCAGTTCAACTCGATGTTCTGGCAGGCGCATCCGTACCACTGGCCGGTCATCGGCTGGCCGAGCGACATCCCGGCGATCTCCAAGAAGCAGGCCGACGAGTTCTACGCGCTCTATTACCAGCCGCAGAACATCACCCTCATCCTCGTCGGCGATTTCAAGGCCGACGAGGCCGAGGCGATGGTGCGCCGGTATTTCGGGCGCATCCCCAAGGGCACGCAGCCCGCGCCCGATGTCGGCACGCTCGAACCGCCGCAGCTCGCCGAGAAGCGCATGGATGCCGAGGCGGAGACCAATCCGCAGGTGGACGTCCTGTGGCACACGGTCGGCTTCGGCCACAAGGACAGCTACCCGTTGGACGTCCTCCAGCAACTGCTCTCGACCCGCACCGGCCGCCTCTACAAAGGCCTCGTGCTCGGCCGCGAGGTGGCGACCGACACCAGCGCGCAGCAGAACTCGCAGAAGTGGGGCGGCGCCTTCGACATCAGCGGCGAGGCCAAGGACGGCAAGACGCCGGCGGACGTCGAGGCGGCGATCTACGAGGAGCTGGAAAAGCTCAAGGCGGAGCCGGTCCCGGTGGAGGAGCTGCAGAAGGTGAAGAACCAGTTCGCCGCGGCGGAGTACCGCAAGCTCTCGGCGAACATGCCGATCTTCCAGCAGGTGCTCTTCAACGAAGGTCTCGGCGGCTGGCGCGAGGTCAACGAGGGCGGACCGAAGATCCAGGCCGTCACCGCCGAGGACGTGCAGCGGGTGGTGAAGAAGTACTTCACCAAGGAGAACCGCGCGGTCGCCACCTACAACCGCAAGGCCGGCACCGGAGCGAAGGACGAGGACCCCGACCTCGTCGGCCTGAGCGCGGAGCAGAAGCCGGTCGTCCGGCGCATCGCCGAATCGCTGAAGGGCGAGACCGACGCGGCGAAGCTCAAGGAGACCGCGGCCAAGATGGAGGCGCAGGCCGCCACCGGCGACCCGAAGAAGCAGCAGCTCCAGAAACTCATCTTGAAGAAGGTCCGGCAACGCATCGCGGAGCTGGAGAAGAAGTGAACCGCCATGACCTTCGACGAGAAGCTCAAGGTGGCGATGGCGTATCCCGACGAGACCGAAGGGAGCCGGTTGGCGGCCGATGCGCGACGATTGTCGGACCGACTTTCGCGTGAAGAGCGCCGGCGTCTTTTCCGGGAGGCGATGGTGATGATCCACGGTGGCGTGCCGGCGGGAAGCCAGTCGGACAGGGCTTCACAGCCGGAAACGGAAAGCTATGCTGCGGGCATGACGTTCGAGGAAAAATTGAAGGTCGCGATGACCTATCCCGAGGAGACCGAAGGGAGCCGGTTGGCGGCAAAAGCCCGGCAGATGGCCAATGGGTTGAGCCGCGAGGAACGGAAGCGTCTTTTCCGGAAGGCGATGGTGAGGATCTATGGCGGCCAACTCCCTGAAGAGGCTTGCGCTCGACAGTAACTTCGTCTTCGACCTCGCGGCGAAGAAGGACTTCGTGCTGACGTGCCGCGAGGTCTTGCAGGAGCGCGGTTGGACCTTGTGTCTCGCCCCCACGGCACTCGATGAGCTGCAGCTCATCGAGGAGCGTGGCGAACCCGAAGAGCGGCGTCTGGCCGGGTTGGCCTTGGACAACTTGGAGGAGTGGGGCATCCAGACCTTCTCGCTCTCCGACGTGAACTCCGCCATCGCCGGATCGTTCAGCGACCGGCTCATCCACGCCGGGCTGCTCCCGGCCGCTGAATGGAACGACGGCGTGGTCCTCGGCGAGGCCGCGGTCGAAGGCATCCCGCTCCTCGTCACGTCCGACCGGCATCTGCTCCACATCGAGCATGAAGCGCTCGCCAAAGTTTTCGCCGAGGCCGATCTGGAGCCGGCCTATCCGCTCCGTCCGCAGACCTTGCTCAAAACGTTCACCTGATATGTCTTTGCCCCGATTCTTCCGCGCTGCGGTTGTGCTCACGGTTTTCGCGACCGCCGCCTTCGCCGCTGACATCCCCGACCGGCCGGAGAAGCTCGCCTTCCCGCCGCTCACCTTCGAGCCGCCGAGCGCCGCGCAGTACCGCGTGACGCTCAAGGCCGGGCCGGTCGCGTACGTCGTTCCCGACCGCACGTTGCCGTTGGTGAACATCAGCATCCTCGTCCGGACGGGGAACTACCTCGACCCGCAGGGCCGGGAGGGCGTCGCGGAGTTCACCGGCTATCTCCTGACCCGCGGTGGCACGAAGTCGAAGACCGCCGAGGAGCTCGAGGAGCGCCTCGCCTTCCTCGCGGCGGGCCTCGGTTCGGGCGTGGGCGACGACCAGGGCAGCGTGAACCTGAACCTGCTCTCGAAGGATCTGCCCGAAGGCCTCGCCATCCTCCGGGAGGTGCTCACCGCGCCGCGCTTCCAGCAGGACAAGCTCGATCTCTACCGCCAGCAGGACATCCAAGGGATGAAGCAGCGGAACGACGACTCGACCGCGATCGAGGGCCGCGAGAAGGAGATGCTCGCCTACGGCACCAACTTCTGGGCCTGCCGTTACACCACCCAGAAGAGCGTCGCCTCGATCACGGCGGACGACCTGCGCGCCTTCCACCAGCGGTGGTTCCATCCGGCCAACTTCGTCGTCGCCGTGAGCGGCGATATCGACCGCGCCGACATGGTCGCGAAACTGGAGACGCTTTTCGCCGATTGGCCGTCCAAAGGCGAGGTCCCGCCGCCGGTCCCGACCGACATCGCGATGGCCAAGCCCGGCGTCTACATGGTCGACAAGGACGTGAACCAAGGCCGCGTCTCCGTGATGCTGCCCGGCGTGCATCGCGACGACCCCGACATGCCGGCCGTCATGGTGATGAACGACATCCTCGGCGGCGGCGGCTTCACCTCGCGCATCATGAACCGCGTGCGGTCCGACGAGGGCCTCGCCTACGGCGCCGGCAGCGCGTTCCCGGCCGGCGTGCATTACCCGCTCGCGTTCCAGGCCGGCTTCGCCTCGAAGTCCGGCACCGTCGCCTACGCCACGAGCATCGTGCTCGAGGAGATGAACCGCATCAGCTCCACGCCGGTGAGCGACCAGGAGCTCGACACGGCGAAGCGCTCGTTCATCGACACCTTCCCGGAGAACTTCAACACCAAGGGCAAGGTCGCCGGGTTGTTCGCCCGCGAGGAGTTCACCGGACGCTACGCGAAGAAGCCCGACCACTTCGCCCAGTGGCGCGGCCGCATCGAGGCCGTGACCAAGGAAGACGTGCAGCGCGTCGCCCAGAAGCATCTGCATCCGGAGAAGGCGGTGATCCTCGTCGTCGGCCAGAAAGAAGAGATCCTCAAAGGGAATGCCGCGCACCCGGTCGAGCTCAAGCAGTTGGCGAGCGGCCGGTTGACCGAGCTGCCGCTCCGCGATCCGCTCACGATGGAGCCGCTCGCGAAGGAGAAGGCAGAGAAGTAGGCAACGGCTGCCGGGGTCGGACAGGATCCACAGGATGGACAGGATTGGAGATGTCCATCCTGGCCGTCAGGCCCTTGTTCCCCACGTCACATCCGCCAAGAGCAGCGCCTCGGCGTCCGCTCCATACGGGCCGGTGAGCGCCGGCTCTCCGTCCGGTCCGACCAGCAGCGAGTTGCCGATGCAGCGGCGGCCGGCCCATGGACCGCCGGTGATCGGGCCGACGTTGCTCACGCCGGCGATCCAAAGCCGGAAATCCCGCGCGACCGGACCGTAGTTGTCCCGCCACAACTGGCCGTAGGGTTCGCGCGTGTTGTCATGGTCGGCGGGCACGGCCCACGCACAGGGGGAGAGGATGAGTTCCGCGCCCATCAGACCGAGCGTGCGGCCGACGACCAGGCCGGGCGCGAAGGCGTCCGCGCAGATCATCACGCCGATCCGACCGAGCGGCGTGTCGACGACGCCGAGGCGGTCGCCGCGTGCGTAGAAAGCGCGGCCGAAATCCAGCTCGTTGATCTTGCGATGATGCAACAGCAGGCCGCCGTCGGGCCCGATGAGCACGGCGGCGTTGAAGACCTTTTCGCCGGCTTGTTCGGTCAATCCAGCGCAGACGAACAGACCGTGGCGCGACGCCGCATCCCGCAACCGCTCGAACGGCGCGCCGCCGGGGACCGGTTCCGCCTCGGTGAGCGCCGAAGGATGCGTCCAGCCGAGGTCGAGCGCTTCCGGCAGCACGACGATGTGGGCACCGGCCGCCGCGGCTTCGGCGATGCGGGCGCAGGCGCGGGCGAGGTTGGCTTCCTTGCGCCCGCCTTCCACGAGCATCTGGGCCATGGCGAGCCGCACGGGTGAAGGCATGGCCGAAGCCTTGGCGGAGAGGAATAGGACCGCAAGCCCGGCACGCTCTGAAGTAGGACGGGCGGCCCGCCCGTCTTCCGATCTCCCTCCGCATCGGCCGGAGGACGGGCCAGCGGCACCGTCCTACTCGCCGGCGGTGCGCTGTGCCATTGCATGCCTATCGACGCTCCCCACACTGGCCGCGCGTGAACGACCGCGCCCCGAACGCTGCACCCGGCCCCGGCCAGATCCCCCAGGGGCTCGGCGCTCTCTACTGGTTCTCGGCGTTGAACGCGCTGTCGTTCCAGCCGGTGCTGAGCAGCCCGATGGTGCTCTACGCGAAATCGCTCGGCGCGAGCGCCACCGTTCTGGGGATCCTCGCGGGGATGATGCCGCTGCTGGTCATCACCCAGTTGCCGGCGGCGCGGTTCGTGGACCGCATCGGTTACCGACGGTTCGTGCTCAACGGATGGAGCGCGCGCGTCGGGGTCGTTTTCCTCATCGCCGCGGTGCCGCTCACCAGCGGGTTCCTGGACGCGCCGACGCGGCTGGTGCTCGTGCTCGCGCTGCTCTTCGTCTTCAACACCATCCGCGGCATCGCCAGCTGCGCGTGGCTGCCGTGGATCATGGAGCTCATCCCGGCGGCGGCGCGGGGCCGGCACTTCGCGCGCGACCAGTTCTGCATGAACGGCGCGAGCATGGTGTCGT
>JBBRQL010000219.1:0-7057 GCA_038226425.1 Verrucomicrobiota bacterium | reverse complement strand
CCAACCCCTTCGGGGTCGGTTGCGCTCGGCTCGCTACGCTCGCCTTCGCTCCACCTCCCCCGAAGGGGTTGGGCCGGAGCACCAGGAAAGCAATTTACAGAAAGACTTTTACACCGGCCTCGGCATGCGAAGAGGCTCGGACGACCAGCAAGAAGTGGCATCGGCAAACCTCAGGTCCGCGATGCAGCGGAGTGCGGCCTGCTCTGTAAAAAGAGTTGAATCTGGAAAGCAGGAAAACAGGAACGGAACCGGCAATGCCTCAGTCTTCCTGCCTTCCTGTTCTCCAGATTCAATTTTCCGTCGGTGTTTCTACAGACGAAGTGGAACTCTGCGCCGGCTGCGGTGTCCGCTGCTTCGGATTGCTCCCGAGGCCAATTGCACGGTTGCCGGTGGACGCCCGGGACCGCTACGGTCGGCTTCGTAATCGTATGGAAGTCACGCGAACCGCTTTCGGCGCCTGGAATGGTGGCCGCTTCATGCACTACGGCCAACCGTTGGACGATTCCCGGTGGATCAGTTTGGCCCAACATGCTTACCGACAGGGTGTCCGCACGTTCTTGACCGCGGACGTCTACGGAAACGGCGAAGCCGATATTTTGCTCGGAAAAGCGCTCGCAGGATTACCGCGGGATTCCTTTTCGCTGGTCGGAGCGGTCGGTCACGACTTCTACAGCGCCAAACGGGATGGCGCGAAAGGCTTCCCGCGGTTCACCAATCCGCAGCTCCGCAGCCCCGGCGATTACGCCGATTATCTCCGCATGGCGACCGAGAAATCCCTGGGCCGCTGCGGGATGAGCAAATTCGACCTGCTGTTCCTCCACAACCCGGATTCCTTGGGCTACACCGACGACCGCGTCTGGGAAGGAATGCAGAAACTCGTGGATGCCGGTCTGACGGACCAACTGGGAGTCGCTCCCGGTCCGGCCAACGGGTTCACCTTGGACATGATCCTTTGCTTCGAGCGCTTCGGAGCACTGATTGATTGGGCGATGGTCATCCTCAATCCTTTCGAACCCTGGCCGGGTGGCCTTGCGTTGCCTGCGGCGGCCAAACACGACATCAAGGTCCTGACGCGGGTCGTGGATTATGGCGGGATCTTCCACGACGACGTCCGACCCGGGCACCAATTTGGCCAGAGCGACCACCGTTCGTTCCGACCCGCCGGCTGGGTGGAATCCGGCAACACCAAACTCGACCAGCTCCGGCCTATCGCTAGAAGACACGGCCTGACCTCCCTTCAGCTTGCGTGCGCGTGGAACCTGAGCCAGCCCGCGGTCCGGAGCGTCGTGCCGACACTCATCCAAGAAATCGGCGATAGCGCCAAGACCGTCCTCGCGAAAGTGGATGAGTTGGCGGCATTGCCCGAGGTGACCTTCAGTCCGGAGGAACTCGAGCTGATTGCCCAGGTCGGCGACAACAAAGGCTGCATGCACCTCAAAGGAGCCAGCCGCGGGCATACTGCCGCCGCGATCGCCGACCAATGGGGTATCACTCCCGATCTCGAATCGGTCGGCCGCCGCTGGGGCATCGATCCCGACAGCGACCTTGCCTACAGCCACCCGGCTTGATTTTCTGACGCGTCCGGTTGTCGGAACCCGGTTAAATCGATGTGCATCATGTTGAATATCAACATGATAATGAAACATGTCTCTTAGGGACATCTTGCCCGAACTCTCAGAATCGGTCGGATCAAGGAGAGAACTGAAAAAAGGGGTGTGGACACCCTCCCAGAAAATCAAAGTGCGCCAGAACGAATCGTAGAGCGTCAATATTGATACGTGTACGTAATTAAGACAGGTTGCAAATCCGAAAAATCGCCCCGAGACGTCCCGGTTGCCGACCTGGATCGTGGGTCTAGTCTTCCACTGATGTCCGCGACCGAGATCACCGGATTTGTCCTGACGCTGCTCGCCATGCTGGTCGGGTTGGCCGGCGCGGTCTTGCCGGCGCTACCCGGAACGCCATTGGTGTTCGTCGCGGCTATCGCTCACCGTCTCTACTTCGGTGACAAAGGTGCCGCGGGTTGGGTCTTGGTCGCGCTCGGTCTGATGGCTGGCGCTTCACTTCTGTTGGATTTCTTGGCGACGACCTACGGAGCGAAGAAGCTCGGGGCGACTTGGCGTGGTATGGCCGGAGCCGGCGTAGGTGCGATGATCGGCCTCTTCTTTGCTCCCGTCGGTCTGCTGCTCGGGCCATTGATCGGGGCGGCGGCAGCCGAGATGCTGGGCGGACGTGAATGGCGGGAGGCCGGGAAGGCGGGCATCGGGGCGACCCTCGGTGTGCTTGCCGGGACGCTCGGAAAGCTGGCGTGCTGCCTCGCGATGATCGGGCTTTTCGCTCTGCACGTCCTGTTGCGAGGCCTTTCGTCGGGGAACTGAGGCTTTACCTCGCACGGCCTTCTGGCAGGCTCTGCGGCCCACATGGAACGCACGCTTATCCTCTGCAAACCTGACTGTGTCTCCCGCAACCTCGTCGGCACGGTGCTCGACCGGTTCGAGCGGGCGGGCCTCAGGATTGCCGCCACCAAGATGCTTCGCCTGACGCCGGCGCTGCTCACCGAGCACTATTCGCATCTCGCGGACCGGCCGTTCTTCCCGGAGATCGTAGCTTTCATGCAGTCGCAGCCGGTCGTCGCGGTCATCCTCTCCGGCGACAACGCGGTCTTGAAGGTGCGCGATCTGCTCGGGCCCACCGATTCCCGTAAGGCGCCCAAGGGGACGCTCCGAGGCGATTTCGGCACCGGCAGCATGGAGAACATCGCGCACGCATCCGATTCCGTGGATAACGCCGAACTCGAGGTGAAGCGGTTCTTCCGTGCGGAAGAGATCCCCGCCTGAACCGGTCCGGGTCGGTGGAAACAAAAAGGGCGCGGCCGGTGGCCGCGCCCTTTTTTGTATCCGGAGCGTTCTCTCCGGTGCCGCGTCAGAAATAGCGGACGAACGCTTTCGCGCGGAGCTTGCTGATCCATTTCTTCCGCAGGCGCTCGCGTTCGACGCCCTTCAGGGTCGCCTCCACATCGTCGCGTACCTCGGTGAGCGGGCGTACCCGCGCCTGTTCACGGGCCTCGACCTTCACCAAGAAGACCGCGCCGTCGGTCTCGATGACCGGGCTCAGATCGCCGGCAGCGGCGTTGAACGCGAAATCGCGGAGCTCCTTGCGCAGGTCGCTGTCCTTGTTCTCGACCCAGCCTTGGTCGCCGCGGAGTCCGCCCTTGAAACGACGCGCGTCGTCCGAGGACTCGTCGGCCAGCTTCCCGAAATCGGCTCCGGTCTTCGCCTTGGCCAAGACCTCGTCGGCGATCTTCTTCGGTTCGCCCACGGCGTGGCGGCTCTTGTCGATCAGGATCATCCGGACCTTGGCGCGGTCGCCGACGCGGTACTTCTCTTCGTTCTCCGAGTAGAACCGTTCGATCTTCTTGGGCGAGATGACTAGGTTCTGGTTGATGTTCTTGATGGTCATCTGGCTGACCACGAACGCGTCGCGTTCGTCCTTGCGGAAGCTCTCGTAGGTCTGGTTGCGCTCGTGGAGCGTCTTCGTGAGCGTGAGGCGGTCGCCGAACTCCTCTTTGACCCGCGCGCCGACGACATCGTCGATGATCGATTCGGGCAGGTTGTATCCCGCGGTCTTGAACTCGTGGATGATCAGGTCGCGCTCGATGAGCTGCTCCAACCCGTCGCGCAGGACCGTCTGCCGGCGCTGCTCGAACTCGGCCATCTTGCCCCGCGGCAGCAGCTGGTTCTCCATCGCCTTGATGGCGCGGCGCGTGAAAAGGTTCACGTCGTCGAAAGTGATCACCGATTCGTTCACGATGGCGGCGACACCGTTCAACAGCTCGGTCCCGGCAGCGCGTGTCGGGAGCACGAAAGCCGCCGCCGCGAGCAGCGCGAGGACGAAGCGTTTCCAGTTCATGGCGGCGGACCCTACCCCGACACAGGCCCGATGTCCAAAGCCCAAACTCCCGATTCTGCCTGTCCTGAGGCCGCCTTCCAGCGGCGCGGCGAAGCGGGGCCCGATGGACGTTGGACTTCGCACCGGGGACACGGGAGGATTCCTGCGGTCCGTGACAGCCTCCGCCCCCAGCCTTGTCCTGCTCGTCCCCGCCTACAACGAGGAGAAGCGGATCGGTCCCGTGCTCGCGCGCTATGCCGAGCATTTCTACCACCATTATCCCGGACGGATCCGCATCGTGGTGGTGCTGAACGGTTGCCGCGACGACACCATCGGCGTTGTCCGCGCGGCCGAGCGGAAGTACCTGAGCATCTCGCACCTCGAATTCCCGGGGCGCATCGGCAAGGGCGGCGCGCTCATCGAGGGCCTCAGGCTCGCGCCGCTCGCCGACCTCATCGGCTATGTGGACGCTGACGGAGCGACCCCGCCCGCGGCGTTCCTCGATCTCGTCACCCGGGTCGGCGCCGGCGAGGCAGATTGTGTGGTGGCCTCGCGATGGGTCCCCGGCGCCAAGGTCGCGCACGCCCAGCCGGAGAAGCGCCGGTTCGCCAGCCGGTTGTTCCATCTGTTCGTCGAGGGCTTCTTCTGGATGGGGCTGAAGGACACGCAATGCGGTGCGAAGGTGATGACGCGGCGCGCGATGGAGACGGTCCACCCGAAGCTCCGCCTCGCCGATCTCGCCTTCGACGTGAACCTGTTGTATTCGCTGACGCGCGCGGGGTTCTCGGTCAAGGAGGTCGCGACGGAATGGAACGACCAATCCGGTTCGCACGTGGTCTTCAACGGGAAGACCTCGCTGAACATGCTGCTCTCGCTCGTCCGGCTACGGCTGCTCTATTCGCCGTTCTACTCGTGGCTGCGACCGTTGCGACCGCTGGAGACCTGGCTCTACAAATCGCTCAACGCGCCGCCGCCGCGCTCGGCCGCCGAGGCGGACACTGATATCATACGGAAGACTCCCCGTGTCTGATACGCCTCTGCTCCGCCCGACGGCCGCCGAGGCGGCGCGCTTCTGGTTGAAGCTCGGGTTCATCTCGTTCGGTGGTCCGGCGGGGCAGATCGCCATCCTGCACGAAGAGCTCGTCGAGCGACGGCGCTGGGTGGACGAGGCGCGGTTCCAGCATGCGCTGAACTACTGCATGTTGCTGCCCGGTCCGGAGGCGCAGCAATTGGCGACTTATCTCGGATGGCTCTTCCACGGTTGGAGAGGTGGTGTCATTGCGGGGACGCTCTTCTTCCTGCCCGCCGCGATCCTCTTATGGGTCCTGAGCTGGATCTATGTCACCTACGGCCAGATCGCTGGCATCGCGGCGATCTTCTACGGATTGAAGCCCGCCGTCGTCGCGCTGGTCGTCTCGGCCATGCTGCGCATCGGGAGGCGGGCGCTGGTGGGCCGGCTGCGCTTGAGCCTCGCCGCTGCCGCGTTGCTGCTGGTCGCGGTGGCGAAGGTCCCGTTCCCGATCGTCGTGCTCGGTGCCGGGATCATCGGTTGGGCTGTCGCTTGGCATCCGGACCGGAGCGGGATCCCGCCGAGGACCGCCGATAACCCGACCGCCGCCGGTCGCGGACCCATGGCCACCGCGGTCGGGACCGCCGTGATATGGCTCGCCATCTGGTGGATCCCGCTGATCACCTTTGGTGCGGTGCTCGGCTGGGACCACACGGTCGCCCGCCAAGGAGTGTTCTTCAGCGAGGCATCGATGGTCACTTTCGGAGGCGCGTACGCTGTGTTGCCCCACGTCCAGGCACAAGCAGTCGGCCACTTCGGATGGCTCACGCAGGCGCAGTTCCTCGACGGTCTGGCATTGGGCGAGACGACCCCGGGACCGCTGGTCATCGTGCTGCAATGGGTCGGGTTCCTCGGCGGCTGGCACAAGCCCGGAGCCCTCTCGCCGTTGCTCGCGGCGACGCTTGGATCCGCGGCCACGACCTGGGCGACGTTCGCGCCGAGCTTCCTCTGGATCTTCACCGGTGCGCCGTTCATCGAGAATCTCCGGCACCGGACCGACCTCACCGCGGCGCTCGGCGCGGTGACCGCCGCCGTTGTGGGCGTGATCGCGACCCTCGCCGGCCAGCTCGCGTTCCATTTCGCGAGCCCCGGCGGCTCCGGCATCGACCCGTTCGCTTGCGCGCTCACCGTCGCCGCGTTCGCCGCGATGACCTGGGGCAAGGTCCGGCCCATCCCGTGCATCGTCGCCTGCGGAGCGATCGGCTCGGTCTGGGAACTCTTCGTCGCGCCGCGGTTCTGAGCCCGCCGCCGGACCGCACATCAGCTCCGGTAAGCCAGCACCGCTTTCTGATGGCGGTCCACCTCGGCGAGCCAACCTGCTCCGACCGGCACTTCCTGCTTCTCGCAGAACTGGTCCCAGACCGCGCCGATCGGCAGGGACCGCGATTCCTCCTGCAGCGCGAGCCGTGCTGTCCGGTCGCCGGCGATCTCGGCTGCACGGATGGAAGGCGGTTCGAGCAACGCGAGGAGCAAGGCGCGCTGCAGGTTCCGTGCACCGATGACCCAGGCCGCGATGCGATCGATGCTCGCGTCGAAATAATCGAGACCGAGATGGATCCGGTCCGCTTGGCCGCCAGCGACCACCTCGCGGGCGATCGATTGGAGCGCGTCGGTGAAGGTCACGACATGGTCGCTGTCCCACCGCACGCCGCGGCTGACGTGGAGCAGGATGGCCGGCACGTGCATCAGCACGCTGGAGATCTTGTCGGCGACGTCCTCAGTCGGATGGAAATGCCCCGAATCCAGGCAGAGCAGCTTGCGCCGGGTGATGGCGTAGCCGAGGTAGAACTCGTGGGACCCGACCGTGCAGCTCTCCGCGCCGATGCCGAAGAGCTTCGGTTCCACCGCGTCGAGATTATGCTTCTGCGGCAGCGGAGCCTTGAAGACCTCGTCCAGCGCGGTGACGAGGCGTTCGCGCGGCGCTTGGCGATCCGCCGGCGTGTCCTTGAACCCGTCGGGGATCCACACGTTCGTGACGCACGGCGAGCCTAGTGCCTTGCCCATCGCCGCGCCGATCGCGCGGGACCGCCGGCAATGTTCGATCCAGAAACCGCGGATCCCAGGATCCGCGTGCGAGAGCGTGAAGCCGTCGGCGGCCTT
>JBBRQL010000218.1:0-7097 GCA_038226425.1 Verrucomicrobiota bacterium | reverse complement strand
CCGCAGCTACAACCGGATGGCGCCGCCGCCACGGTGTCCAGATGCGCCCTGTGCGCTCCTCCTTCTCCGCTCGTTTTTCGCTGACCCTCCCCGGGACGTTCCGCAGGCTGCGCGCATGTCTTCTGCCGGAGTCCTGCCGCGACTGCTGCTCGTGGACGGCCACGCCTACGCGTACCGTGCCTTCCACGCCATCCGCTCGATGAACGCGCCGGACGGGCGACCGACCAACGCGATCTTCGGCTTCGTGAAGATGCTGCAGAAGATGGAGGCGACGCTGCGGCCGACCCACCGGCTCGTCGTCTGGGACGCCGGCCTTGCCGCGGACCGCGTGGCCGCGCTGCCCGGCTACAAGGAGGGCCGGCCGCCCACGCCGGAGGCCTTGGTCGAGCAGTTCCCGCAGCTCCAGACATGGCTCGCCGCAGCCGGTTGGGCCTCGCACCAGGAGGAAGGCACCGAGGCCGACGACTGGCTCGCCACCTACGCCCGCCGCGCCGAAGCCGCCGGTTGGCAGAGCATCATCGCGAGCGCCGACAAGGACTTCATGCAGCTCGTCAACGACCGCGTTGGCCTGTTCAACCCGAACGACAAGTCGGACAAGATCTGGGCCGCCGCCGACGTCGAGGCGAAGACCGGCGTGCGCCCCGACCAGGTCGTGGACTGGCTCAGCCTCGTCGGCGACAGCGTGGACAACATCCCCGGTGTGTCCGGCGTCGGCCCGAAGACCGCGACCGAGCTGCTCAAGCGCTTCGGCGACATCGACACGCTCCTGGCCCGCTCGGGCGAGCTCAAGTCCGAGTCGCAGCGCAACTCGGTCCAAGCGAGCGCCGACGCCCTGCGCCGCAACCAGATGATGATCCGTCTCCGCGACGCGCTCGCCGGCGGCCACGCGCTGCCGGACCTCGCGCCGCGTCCCGCCGATAAACCGGCGCTCCGCGAGCTGTACCGTCGATGGAACTTCCGCAGCCTGCTCGCCGAGCTCGGCGAAGAACCCATGCCCGGGACGCAGACGCAGGGCGACCTGTTCTGAACCGTGCCGGGCCGCGGCCCCGCGATCGCCGCGGAGGGTCCGGGAAGGTTGAAGGTTGAAAGTTGAAGGTTGAAGGTTGGAAGTCGGTCGCCGCATCCGGGACGTTGAACTCCGGACTCCGGACTCCGGACGCCGAACGTTGAACGCCGGACGGCGATCGTTTCGAGGGCTGAAAGCCCATCCGAATACAGCCTGGGTTGGAGCGAGCCAGGCGAGCGCAGGCCCAGGTGGGCGGTGAGAAATTTGTACCAGCGCTGTAAGCGCGTGCCAACCGGTCGATGCTTGGTGTCGGGCCTTCAGCCCTGGTCACGTGGGTGGGTTTGTCCTTGGGGCTTCGCTCACTGCGTTCGCTCCACCCCAAGCTGTCTTCAGGCGCGCTGTCAGCGCTGATGACGGGGACATCCCCTCAGCCGGAACCATAGGTCAAAGGCCGGGGGGAACGGGCCACCGGCCCGTTTGGGCGGGCTACCAGCCCGGCACGTTGGGTGCGCCGGGAACGCAACCTTCGGTGGGTGCGTCCTCGTGCCGAAGCTCGGCGGCAAGTTGCCGCCGAGAACGGCCAAGTTGGCCGTTCCACCCTGATCCATCTGCATGGTTCCGGCTTAGCTCCCGGCATGGAACGGGAAATCGGTGTAGCCCGCTGCCGTCGGCGCGGACCACGTCTTCATGTCCGCCGGTGGATTGAGCTCCCAGCCGTTCGCGAAACGCTCCACGAGGTCCGGATTGCTCAGATAAGGACGGCCGAAAGCGATGAGGTCCGCTTGGCCGCCGGCGATGGCCGCCTCGGCGGTCTCCTGCGTGTAGCCGCAATTGCCCATCAACGGACCTGCGAACACCGCGCGAAATTCCGGAAGCGTCATCGGCTTGCCCTGCTCGTGGAATCCGAACGCCAGGCCGTCCACCACATGCAGGAAAGCCAATCCGTAGGCGTCGAGCTGCGCTGCCACATAGGTGAAGGTCTCGCGGAAATCCGGTGCGCCCATGTCGTTGAAGATGCCATTGGGTGAGAGCCGTACCGCGACCCGGTCCGCCGGCCAGACCGTCAGGATGGCCTCGACGATCTCCTTCAAGAACCGGTACCGGTTCTCCACGCTCCCGCCGTAGCGATCGGTCCGATGATTGGTCTTCGAGTCGAGGAACTGGTTGATCAGGTAACCGTTGGCCGCATGGATCTCCACGCCGTCGAATCCCGCCGCCTTGGCCCGTTCCGCGGCCCTCCGGTAGTCTTCCACCACCGCTGCCACCTCCGCCGTCTCCAGCGCGCGCGGCGTCTCGTACGGCTGCTTGCCGACGGGCGTGTGGATGAGGTCCCCGTTGATCTTGATGGCCGAGGCCGACACCGCCGGTTGTCCGCCGTGGAAGCTGCTGTGCGACGCGCGTCCGCAATGCCAGAGCTGGAGGAAGAACGGCGTCCGGCGTTCCCGCAGCGCGGCAGTGACCTTCGACCAGCCCGCCACCTGAGCGTCGTTGTAGATGCCCGGTGAATCCACCCAGCCGAAGCCCTGTTCGGAGATGGTCGTGGCCTCCGCGATGATCAACCCCGCCGAGGCGCGCTGGGTGTAGTATCCCACCATCAGATCGTTCGGCACCCGAGCGGTTCCCGAGCGACCGCGGGTCAGCGGCGCCATCACGACGCGGTTGCGCAGGGCCAGCCCGGCAAGGTCGAAGGGCGAAAGCAGGTGCGGTGAAGTCGTCGTGGACGCAGGCATGTTCATTTTCGGGACTCTAGTGGAGGACCGTGTCCATGCACCTATTTTGCCGGCGGTGATGCGGACGGTGGGGCGCCCTCCCCGGCCAGGGGACGACGGCGGCGCGGGCGACGGGCATCAGCCAGCCGACACCCTCCCAGCAACGGTGGTGAACGGCCGGCTCGGGTTGTCGCCGGAGACGGGTCTGCGGTCGGTCCGATACTTCGGCGTGGACCCGCGATGGTCCGTGGACCTGCCAGCCGGCTAAGCCGGAACCATACGGTCAAAGGCCGGAGGGAACGGGCCAACGACTCGTTTGGGCGGGCTACCAGCCCGGCGTCGCCCGGTTGCGCTTCCGCCTTCCCCTGCCTTGGGTCTTTCCCCCATGCTGCGCCGCCATGGCACCCCTTCCCGAACCCACAAACGGACAGGAGCGTCCGTTCTTGTTCGGAGGCGATCCGCGGGCGAGTGCGGGAAATCGCTGCTTCCACGGTTGCCATCCCGCCTCATGAACAAGAAATCCCTCACGGAGGCGGACATCCGCACCAAGTTCATCACGCCGGCGCTGGTCGGGACGGGCGCCGGCAAGTGGGACCTGATGACGCAGATCCGCGAGGAGGCCTACCTCACCAAGGGGCGCGTGATCGTCCGCGGCAAGATGGTGATGCGCGGCGAGGCCAAGAAGGCCGACTACATCCTCTCCTACAAACCCAATCTCCCGCTCGCCGTCATCGAGGCCAAGGACAACAACCATCCGATCGGCGCCGGCATGCAGCAGGCCCTCGGATACGCCGAGATCCTCGACGTGCCGTTCGCCTACAGCTCCAACGGCGACGGCTTCCTGGAGCACGACCGCACAGCCACCGGCGGCACCGTCACCCGCGAGATCCCCCTCGACCAGTTCCCGTCGCCCGCCGAACTCTGGGCCCGCTACCGCGCCGCGAAAGGTTTCACCGCCGAGCAGGAAGCCATCGCCACGCAGGATTATTTCGACGCCGGCACCAGCAAGCCGCCCCGCTACTACCAGCTCGTCGCCATCAACCGCACCGTGGACGCCATCGCCCGCGGCGTGGACCGCGTCCTGCTCGTGATGGCCACCGGCACGGGCAAGACCTACACCGCCTTCCAGATCATCTGGCGGCTGTGGAAGTCGGGCCGGAAGAAGCGGATCCTGTTCCTCGTCGACCGCAACATCCTCGCCGACCAGACCAAGACGAACGATTTCAAGCCGTTCGGGCAGGCGATGACCAAGATCACCAACCGCACGGTGGACAAGGCCTTCGAGATCTACCTCTGCCTTTACCAGGCCGTGACCGGCACCGAGGCGGACCAGAACATCTACCGGCAGTTCTCGCCGGATTTCTTCGACCTGATCGTGGTGGACGAGTGCCACCGAGGGAGCGCGGCCGATGACGCGGCGTGGCGCCAGGTCCTCGGATATTTCACGTCCGCCACGCAGATCGGCCTCACCGCCACGCCCAAGGAGACCGAGGAGATCTCGAACATCGGCTACTTCGGCGAACCCATCTACACCTACTCGCTGAAGCAGGGCATCTCCGACGGCTTCCTCGCGCCCTACAAGGTCGTCCGCATCGGCCTCGACAAAGACCTCGACGGCTGGCGGCCCGAGGACGGCCAGACCGACAAGCACGGCCAGCTCATCGAGGACCGCGAATACAACGACCGCGACTTCGACCGGAACCTCATCCTGGAGAAGCGCACCGCGCTCGTCGCGGCCAAGGTCACGGAATTCCTCAAGGCGACCGACCGCTTCGCCAAGACCATCATCTTCTGCGAGAACATCGACCACGCGGAGCGGATGCGGCAGGCGATGGTCAACGCCAACCCCGACCTCGCCGCCGCCAACGCCCGCTACGTCATGCGCATCACCGGCGACAGCGACGAGGGCAAGGCGCAGCTCGACAACTTCATCGACCCCGAGTCCACCTATCCGGTCATCGCCTGCACTTCGCAGCTCATGTCCACCGGCGTGGACGCGCAGACCTGTCACCTCATCGTGCTCGATAAGCGCATCGGCTCCATGACCGAGTTCAAACAGATCATCGGGCGCGGCACCCGCATCAACGAGGACTACGGCAAGCTGTTCTTCACCATCATGGACTTCAAGCGGGCCACCGCGCTCTTCGCGGACCCGGACTTCGATGGCGACCCGGTGCAGATCCACGAACCCGAGAACGGCGAGACCGTCGTGCCGCCGGACACCGGGCCGGACGGGACACGAGACGCGGCCCACGAAGACCCGCCACCCTATGATGACGGCTCCGTCGTCATCAGCGACCCGCCCGGACCCGGTGCCACCCGCTACTTCGTGGACAACGTCGAGGTGCGCGTCGCCACCGAGCGCGTCCAGTATCTCGACGAGCACGGCAAGCTCATCACCGAGTCGCTCAAGGACTACTCCCGCCGGACCGTCCGCAAGGCCTACGCCTCGCTCGACGGATTCCTCACCGTCTGGAACGACGCGGAGCGCAAGCAGGCCATCTTGGAAGAGCTCGCCGCCAAGGGCGTCTTCTTCGACGAGCTCGCCGAGCAGGTCGGGCGCGACTACGACGCCTTCGACCTCCTCTGCCACGTCGCCTTCGACGCGCCGCCGCTCACCCGGAAGGAACGCGCGGACAACGTGAAGAAGCGCGATGTCTTCGCCAGATACGGCGCCAAAGCCCGGGCGGTGCTCGAAGCGCTCCTCCAGAAGTACGCCGACACCGGCATCACCAGCGTCGAGTCGTTGGATATCCTCAAGGTGGACCCGCTCACCCAGTTCGGCACACCGGTCGAGATCATCACCCTCTTCGGCGGCAAGCCGGCCTACCTCGCCGCCATCCGCGAGCTCGAGACCGCTCTTTACCAGCAGGCGGCCTGACCGCGCGGTCGCCATCGGCCCCCTATGTATCTGATCTACTTCGACGAATCGGGCAATTCGGGGACCAATCTGGCGGACCCGCAGCAGCCGGTGTTTGTTCTGGGTGCCCTGATCATTCCGGAGAACTTGTGGCAGGCGGTCGAGGCCGACTTGGAATCCATCCTGGACCGGGACCTGCCGCCTCCACGTGCAACCGGGTTCGAGATCCACGCCGGCGATCTCCGACAAGGCACCGGCCACTTCAAGGGGGTTCCCGTCGCAAAGCGGCTCGCCATCCGCGACGATTGGCTCCGCGTGGCGGCGAAACATGGCCTCCGGTTCATCTACCGGGCCATCACCAAGTCCCGCTACGAGCGTTGGATGAAGTCCGCCTTCGGCCAGAACATCTCGGTCAATCCCCACCTCGCGGCGTTCCCCTTGGTCGCCCACGTCGCCAACAACTACCTCCGCAGCCTGTCCAAAGACGCTCTCGGGATCATCATCTCCGACGACAACCGCGAGGTCGTGGACGACATCGAGCGCTTCCTCAAACTTCTCCGCGCCACTTCCGGCACGCTCCGGCTCGACCGGATCATCGAGAAGGGGTTCTTCATCGACTCGAAGAAGAGCCTCCTGATCCAGTTGGCGGACCTATGTGCCCTGCACGCCCGCAAGGAGGAGGAGCGCAAGATCGGCTTGCCTCGGAAGCCCATCGACGACGGTGGTATCGCGCTGTTGCAAGGGCTGGTCCACCGGGGCGAAGAATCCTTTCCCGACGTCATCCAATGGCTGCAACAGGTCCAGAAATGAAAGGAGCGGCGAGGAGCCCCGGCGGGGCTCGGGTCGCCTTTGGGGCGGCCTCGCTCGTCGCTTCCGCAACCATCGCCATCGGCACCGTGTTTTCAAATCTTTTGTTCGCCTAGCCCATGCCCAACGTCTCCAACCTCATCAAAACCATCCAGGACATCATGCGCAAAGACGCCGGTGTCGATGGCGACGCCCAGCGCCTTGCCCAGCTCGGCTGGATGTTCTTCCTCAAAATCTTCGACGACCGCGAAAAGGAGATGGAGGTCCTCCGCGACGGCTACAGGTCGCCGCTCCCGCAGAACCTACGCTGGTGCAACTGGGCCACCGACGCCGAAGGCATCACCGGCGACGCCCTGCTCAACTTCGCCAACAACGACCTCCTGCCAAAACTGAAAGTCCTCTCCGGCAGCGGCGACATCGTCGTGCTCATCAAGTCCGCCTTCGACGGTGCCAACAACTACATGAAGAACGGCACGTTGATGCGCCAGGTCATCAACAAGATCAATGGCATCGACTTCAACGCCTCCGATGACCGCCACATGTTCGGCGACATCTACGAAAAACTCCTCAAGGACCTCCAGTCCGCCGGCAACGCGGGCGAGTTCTACACCCCGCGCGCCGTCACCCAGTTCATCGTGGATCAGGTCGATCCCCGCCTCGGCGAATCCGTGCTCGACCCCGCCTGCGGCACCGGCGGCTTCCTCGTCTGCGCCAT
>JBBRQL010000217.1:0-7100 GCA_038226425.1 Verrucomicrobiota bacterium | reverse complement strand
TGCGGGTTCGCCGGGTTCCCGTTCGCGGACGGCGATGTGAACGGGCTGTATTCCGACGCCTACTCGGACGTGCTGGCCGCTGCCTTCAGCCCTTTTCCGGTCGTGACCTCGACGGAGGGCGGGTTCCTTGTGGGAACCCTTCCAGCGGTGCTCACCGATTCCTATCCGCTCTCGGAGGTGGACGTGTATCTCGCCGACCCCGCGTCGGTGACGAACGGCCCGGCGCTCCCGGGCGTCTACCTGATGTCGTTCCGCGACAACGGTGCGGTCGATCTGGATGCGGCAGCCGACGCCTTCAAGGTGCCCCTCGGAGGCCTCGTGATCCCGCCCGCGTCCCGGCTGGTCCTGGCGGTCGGCTATTCCCGGGACGCCGCGGGCTTCGGACCTGCGGGCACGCCGGTGACAGGGCCGCTTTCCTCGGCGGTGGCGGCGACGGCGGTCGACGTCGCGGCGCCGGTGCTCACGTTGCAACCGGTCGGCGCCACGCGTCCCGAAGGTGCCGGTGTCACGTTCTCCGCGGCAGCCACGGGTAGCCGCGTCATCTATCAATGGAAGCTCGACGGCAAGCCGGTGGTCGGAGCGACGGACGCCGGGTACACGATCGCGGCGGTCGGCTTGGCCGACGCCGGCGACTACACGGTCGTGGCGAGCAACGGCGGCGGCTCGGTGACGAGCCGGGCGGCGAAGCTCGCGGTGGTGGTCGTGGCGCCGGTGTTCACGGTGCAACCCGTCGCCGCGACACGTCTCGAAGGCATCGGCGTCACGTTCACCGCGGCAGCGACCGGCAGCGACGTGACCTACCAGTGGAAGAACGGCGGGACGCCGATTTCCGGGGCGACGAACGCCAGCTACACGATCACAGCGGTCAGCGCGGCCGACGCCGGCGATTACACGGTCGTGGCGAGCAACAGCGGCGGCTCGGTGACGAGCCAAGCGGCGAGGCTGACCGTGGTCGTGGTGGCACCGGTCTTCACGGCGCAACCGGTCGGTGCGAAACGCTTCGTCGGCACATCGGTCGTGTTCATCGCGGCGGTCGATGGCATCGGCGTGAGCTACCAGTGGAGGCTCGGCGGGAAGCCGGTCCCCGGGGCGACGAACATCAGCCACACCATCGCTGCGGTCGCTTTGGCCGACGCCGGTGACTACACCCTCGTCGCGAGCAACGGCGGCGGGTCGGTGACGAGCCAGGCGGCGAGATTGACCGTGGCCGTCGCGCCGCCGGTCTTCACATTGCAGCCCGCCGGTGCGACGAGTGCCCTTGGCGCATCGGTCGTGTTCACTTCGGCGGCCGCGGGCACCGCCGTGGCATACCAGTGGAGGTTCGGCGGGAGGCCGATCGCCGCCGCGACCAAGGCCAGCTACACCATCGCGTCGGTCACGGTGGCATCGGCCGGCGACTACTTCGTCATCGCGAGCAACCCCGGCGGCGCGGTGGCGAGCCAAGCGGCGAAGCTGACCGTGGTGGTGCCGGCACCGGTCTTCACGGTCCAACCGGTCGGCGTGACGCGTCCCGAAGGCACAGCGGTGGTGTTCACGGCGGCCGCCGATGGTGTCGGGGTCACCTACCAGTGGGAACGGGGCGGCAACCCGATCCTTGGAGCGACGAAACCCAGTCTCGAGATCGCGGCGGTCTCCGCGGCCGATGCCGGGGACTACACCGTCGTCGCGAGGAACCTCGGCGGGTCGGTCACGAGCCAAGCGGCGAAACTGACCGTCGCGGTGCCGGCACCGGTGTTCACGACCCAGCCGGTCGGCGCGACCAAGGTCGTCGGCTCGCCGGTCGTGTTCACGGTCGCGGTCGAGGGCAGTGGCGCGACCTACCAGTGGCGGCTCGACGGCATATCTGTCCCGGGGGCGAAGAACTCCAGCTACGTGATCACGTCGGTCGAATTGGCCGACTCCGGGGATTACACCGTCGTCGCGAGCAACAGCGGCGGGTCGGTGACGAGCCAGCCGGCGAAGCTGATCGTGGTGGTGCCGGCGCCGGTTTTCACGACGCAACCGGTCGGAGCGACGCGACGTGTCGGCTCGCCGATGCTGTTCACGGCCGCGGCGGCCGGGGACGGCGTGGCCTACCAGTGGTGGTTGGATGGCAAACCACTGGCCCGGGCGACGAACGCCAGCTTGGATATCGCGGCGGTCACGTCGGGCGACACCGGCGACTACTCCGTCGTCGCGAGAAACAGCGGCGGCTCGGTGAAGAGCCAAGTGGCGAGGTTGAGGGTGGTCTCTTTTTCGCCGATCTTCACGGTGGAGCCGGTCGGAGTGACGCGTCTCGAGGGCGACGGCGTCCTGTTCACGGCGGCGGCCGAGGGCGACGGCGTGACGTACCGATGGCAGCTGGGCGGGAAACCAATTCCCGGAGCGACGGCCGCCAACTATGCGATCGCGGCGGTCGCCTTGGCCGATACCGGCGATTACACCGTTGTCGCGAGCAACAGCGGCGGGGTGGCGACGAGCCGGACGGCGAGCTTGAAAGTCGTGCCGTCGACGGATGTCCGGCCGGGGCTCGTCGCCCACCTCAAGTTCGACGACTCCTACGCCGATGCGTCCGGGAACGGTTCCGACGCCAGCGGGAAAGGGACGAACAACCGGCCGATGTTCGAGGCCGGGATGATCGGCCGAGGCGTGCGGATCACGAACAAGAAGGATGGCACGGCGGACGCCTATGTCTCCCTGGGTTACCCCGCGGCGCTGAAGTTCGGGGACGGCTCCGCCGGCACGGATTTCTCGGTGTCGATGTGGGTCAAGATCATCAGCCAAGCGGACGACCAAGCGTTGATCTCCAACAAGGACTGGAGCAACATCGGCAACCGCGGATGGGGCCTGTTCTCCCAGCCAGACGGCGCGTTCCGGGTCAACGTCGCCAGCGCCAACGGCACGGTCGTCGACCGCCCGAAGGCCGGCCTTACGGAGGCCGCTTGGCATCTCCTCACGATCTCTGTCTCGCGCAAAGGGGGCGTGGAATCCTACGTCGACGGACTACCGATTTCTTCCGCACGCGTTCCGGTGCTCGGCGACATCGACACCGATGGGCTCGGGCTATCGGTCAACATCGGCCAGGACGGCACGGGCACCTACACCGATTTCGGGAGCGCGGAGATCGACATGGTGGTGGACGACCTCGGTCTGTGGCGCCGCAAGCTGGAGGCTCCGGAAGTCCTTGCCATCTATCTCCGCGGTCTCGCCGGGAAGAGCTTGGACCAACCGCCCGCGCCCAAGCCGGTGGTGTTCACGGCCCCATCGGTGACGGCGGTTGGTCTGCTGCTCGGATGGACCGGCGGTACCGTCCCGTTCATCGTGCAGGGCAAGCCGAGCCTGACCGACGCGTGGGTCGATCTCCTGACCACGCCCGAGCGGACGGCGGTGCTCCCCTTGGCCGCGCAGACAGGGTTCTTCCGGGTCGTGGACGGCACGACGAACCAGTGAAGCCCCCGGAGGCGTCAACGAGCGGAGCGGACGTCTGTCTGTCGAGGTGAGGCGCCTGAGTCTCGACGGATCCTCGCCCTCGGGCCGGAGCCTTGGTTAGGCTCGTCGTCCCGATGGGTGATGTTCAGCTCAACGATGCGTTCTTCCAGAAGACGGCCGGCTGGGAGGCCGTGCAACTTGCCCGAGCGCTGCTCGCCGCGGGGAGGGTCTTGTCGTCCAACTGGACGCCACCGCTGCTCAAAGGCGTCGTGCTGGCGGGCGAGACCAGCTACCGCGCCGGGTTGGTCATCAACAGCAGCTTCGACGTCGAGAACGTCTGCACCTGCCGCCAGTCGCGCGAGGACGGTTCCATCTGCGCGCACTCCGTCGCGGTCGGCCTGCATCTCCTGAAGCCCGCGACGCAGAACGCGGCAGGCAAGGGGACCTTGGCCACGGTGACACCAGCAGCGGCGGCCAAGGAATCCGTCCAGCTCCGGCGCTCGGACGCGGGCGAACCGCTCGAGGTCCACGTGATCTTCCCGCCGAATCTCGCGGATGCCGTGGCCCGCGGCCGCGCGGTGGTGGTGTTCGAGGGCGTGACCCGGCGTGGACGCTCCCCGCTCAACGCGTTGGCGAGATCCGGTCCGTTCGCGCTCTCGGCGCAGGACGCGGCGCTATTGGATGCGGCGGAGCTCTTGGCCGGAGGCGACACGCCGGGCATGGTCCAGTTGCCGACGAAGGACCTGTTGGCCTTGTTTCCCAAGATGGCGGGACACCCGCGCATCTCGGTCGGCCGCGACCAACCGCTGGCGGTCTCGCGGGATCCGGCCCCGTTGCCGTTGCGCGCGGGGCTGGAGGACGACGGCGAGATCACGCTGTGGATGAAGCCGGGCGTGAAGCCGCCGGTCGTGCTGACCGACGGGACGGCCGCTTGGGCGCTCGGTCCGGGTTCGCTCCGTCCGCTCGCGCTCGCGCCGCAGTTCCGCGAGGTCCTGCGCCGGGAGATCCGCGTGCCGCGGGCGCAGGTGCCGCAGTTCCTCTCGCAGGATTGGCCGAAGCTCGCCGCGGTGAGCCCGGTGGAATGCAACTTCACGCTCGACGATTTCTCGCTCTCGCCGCAGCCGCCGAAGTTCATCTTCAACCTGGCGGGCGGGCTGGCGCAGCTGACCGGCACGCTACAATGCGCCTACGGCCCGCGGATCATGACGGTCGGCGTCACGTCGAAGGATGAATCCGCGTGGCTGCCGGACCCGGCGGACCCGCGCCGCTACTCGACCCGCGACCTGCTCGCCGAGCACAACTCGCTGATGCGCCTGCGGGCGGCAGGGTTCGTCGGACCGGATCCGCAGGGCAAGTGGCAGATGGCCGGGCAGGACCGGGTGATCGCCTTCTTCTCGCGGGAGTATCCGCGGATGGAGCGCGAGTGGGAGGTGTCGCTCGAAGAGCGGTTGGAGCGCAGCACGGAGAAGAACTTCGAGCGCATCACGCCGCAGTTCCGCGTGCTGCCGAGCGGCGAGCAGTGGTTCGACCTGGAGGTCGGCTACGTGTCCGGCGCCGGCGAGCGCTTCAGCCCGGCCGATATCCAGCAACTGCTCCAAGGCGGCGGGCGCAAGCTGAAGAACGGCAAGTTCGCGCTGCTCGACACCGGAGCGGTCGAGGAGCTGCAGGAGGTCATCCTCGACTGCGCGCCGCAGCAGCGGACCGGAGCGGGCGACGCCGGGACGACGCGGTACCGGATGGGCTCGGAGCAGGCAGGGTTCCTCGATTCGACGCTGCAAGAGCAGGGCTTCGCGGTGACGGCACCGGCCGCGTGGCGCGACCAGGTCCGCAAGCAGACCGGCGAGACGAAGCTCGTCTGTCCGCCGCTCGGCGACCTGGACGCCGTGCTGCGCCCTTATCAGAAGCACGGCGTCGCGTGGCTGCGTTTCCTCCGCGAAAACCATTTCGGCGGCTTGCTCGCCGACGAGATGGGCCTGGGCAAGACGCTGCAGGTGCTGACCCACCTTGATGCAATGCGGGACGCGGGATGCGCGACGCGGGATCAAACCGCTGGCCGCGCAACCGATCCGCGATCCGCGATCCGCGGTCCGCACTTGGTCATCTGCCCGACGTCGCTGGTCTTCAACTGGGCGGCCGAAGCGGTGAAGTTCACGCCGAAGCTGCGGGTGTTGGCGCTGAACGGTCCCGACCGGCACGCGCTGTTCGACAAGATCCCGCAGAGCGACCTGGTCATCACCAGCTACGCGTTGATCCGGCGCGACGCGGAGCGGTACCGCGGGCTGGAGTTCGACACCGTCGTGCTCGACGAGGCTCAGCACATCAAGAACCGGCAGACGCAGAACGCCGTCGCCGTGAAATCGATCCGCGCGGCGCATCGTCTCGTGCTCACGGGCACGCCGCTCGAGAACTCGGTGCTCGACCTGTGGAGCCTCTACGACTTCCTGATGCCGGGCTATCTCGGCACCGCGCAGGATTTCCGCGAGCGCTACGAGATGCCGATCACCAAGGAGCGGGACGCCGCGAGCATCGCGCGGCTCGGCAAGCGCGTGAAACCGTTCCTGCTGCGCCGCCTCAAGCGGGACGTGGCGAAGGATCTCCCGGCGAAGCTCGAGCAGATCGCCTGGTGCGACCTCACCCAGGAGCAGGCCGCCGTGTACCAGCAGCTGCTCGCCCACACGCGCAAGGAGGTCATGGCCGCGGTCGGCCAACAGGGCCTGGCCAAGAGCCGGATGCTCGTGCTCACCGCGCTGTTGCGGTTGCGGCAGGTCTGCTGCGACCTGCGCCTCCTGGCGAAGAAGGACGAGTCGGAGGCGAAGGGCCCGGCCGATCCGAGCGGCAAGCTCCAGCTCTTCGGCGAGCTGCTCGACGAGATCGTCGACGGCGGCCACCGCGTGCTCGTGTTCAGCCAGTTCACCTCGATGCTCGCGCTGCTGCGCGAGGAGCTGGCGGCGCGCGAATTGGACCACTGCTATCTCGACGGCTCGACCAAGGACCGCGGCGCTGTGGTGGAACGGTTCCAATCCGACGAGAAGGTGCCGGTGTTCCTGATCTCGCTGAAGGCCGGCGGCGTCGGCCTCAACCTCACGGCCGCCGACACGGTCATCCACTTCGATCCGTGGTGGAACCCGGCGGTCGAGGACCAGGCGACCGACCGCGCGCACCGCATCGGCCAGACGCGCGTGGTGACGAACTACAAGCTCATCACCCGCGGCACGGTGGAGGAGAAGATCCTGAACCTGCAGCGCAAGAAGCGCGAGATCATCGCAGCGACGCTGACCGGCGAGGAGGCCTTCACCGAGTCGCTCAGCTGGGACGAGATCCAGGAGCTGCTGGGGTGAGCGGGCCAGTGATCGGTGATCAGTAAACAGTGATCAGTGGACCGTGGTCGATGAGCGGGCACCGGACGACTTCGTTGAGCTTAGCCGGAACGATGCAGTCAAAGGCCGGGGGGGAACGGGCCACCGGCCCGTTGGGGCGGGCTACCAGCCCGCCGCGTTGGGTGCGCCGTGAACGCACCCTCCGGTAGGTGCGTCCTCGTGCCGAAGCTCGGCGGCAAGTTGCCGCCGAGAACGGCCAGGTTGGCCGTTCCACCCTGATCCATCTGCAAGGTCTCGGCTAAGCGTCACCGCTCACCGCTCACTGATCACTGATTACTGATTACTGATTACTGATTACTGATTACTGATTACCGA
>JBBRQL010000216.1:0-7166 GCA_038226425.1 Verrucomicrobiota bacterium | reverse complement strand
CTCGGCCTCCTGCGGGGCGAGCGGCACATAGCCGAAGTCCGCCGGATAATAGATGGGCTCCATGACGTGGATCAACGTGAGCGCGGCGCCGAACTGCTCGGCGAAAGGCCGGGCGTAGCGCAGCGCTTTCTGCGACGGCCCGGAGAAATCGACGGGCACGAGGATCTTCCGGATGCGGAAGCGCACGGGTGCGAGGTCGAGCACGGGCGCGCTCGCGAGGCGGTGGCTGGTTTTGTCGCTGATGACAAGGCGGGCGCTCGTCTTACGGGCACGGCCGGAGGCGGGTTTTTTCACGGTCTTCATGGCGCGAGAGTTCTCTTCGGTTTGGAGAGGCGGGAGGACGGGATTCTAGCGACGGGAGGCGGAAGGACCTCGATCACCGAGTTCAAGCTTCCGAAGGGGTTCAGGACGGTCCGAGGGTTGCCGGGGTCGGCCATCCAGATGCCGTCCGCGACGAAGCGGTATTCGTGCGTGCCGGGCGTCAACGTGACGTCCTTGACCCAGCCGCCGCCCTCCGCCTCGACCATCGGGAACATCTGCGGATGCCAACCGTTGAAGCTGCCGGCGAGGAACACTTCGCTGGCCGGCAGATAGGGCAACCGGAAGCGCACGACGATGGTCTTCGTCGGGTTCGCCGGCGGGACGCGGGGCGGATCGGCAGAGGGGGTGCTCATGGTCTTCCGGACTTTCCGGGGGTGAATCTGGAGGGGCGTCCCTGCGCGTGCTCACCGTCGGTTGGCGAAGTGCATCCCTCCCTTGTGCGGGATCAACTCCGGCTAGCCGATCGCGGCCCCGCTGCGCCATGCTCCGGCCATGAAGGAACCGCTCCTGCCGACCGCCGCGAGGCTCGGGCACCAACCGTTCTTCCGCGGGGTGCCTTGGCGACAGCTGGAATCCCTCGCCGCCGTGGCCGCTTGCGCCGAGTTCGCGGCGGATGAAGTGGTCTTCCGCGAGGGCGAGGAGGCCAACCGCTTCTACCTGCTGCTCTCCGGCCGCGTCGCGCTCGAGGCTTCCGCGGGCGGCCGCGAGGTGGGGCTGCAGACCGTCGAAGCGGGCGAGGCGCTCGGCTGGTCTTGGCTGTTCCCCCCGTTCTGCTGGCAGTTCACGGCCCGGGCGCAAACGCCGGTCCATGCGTTCTTCTTCCACGCGCCCTCGCTGCGGCGCCAGATGGACGAGGACCCGGCCTTGGGCCACGCGGTGATGCAGCGCATGGCCACGGTGCTCTTCGAGCGGCTCCAAGCCACCCGCCGGCGCCTCGCCGTCGTGGAGGAGGCCGCTACGGGCCACCCGGTCCGGCTTGCGGCAGTTGCCCCGCATCACAGGACACCCTAGCGTCCATTACATGCTCGACCACCGCGCCAGTCCGCTGCTGGAGCAGCTCTCCCGCTCGCAGATCTTCGCCGATTACCAGAAGGCCTTCGGTGAGGCGACGGGGTTGCCGCTCTCGCTGCGCCCGATCGAGGCGTGGCAGCCGGTGCACCACGACAATCCGCACGAGAACCCGTTCTGCGCGCTGATGGCGAAGACGAGCCGGAGCTGCGCCGCCTGCCTCGACGTCCAGGAGAAGATCGCCGAGAACCCCGGCCCCGGCGCGCGCACTGTGACGTGCTTCGCCGGCCTGAACGACACGGCCATCCCGCTGCGTTTCGGCCACGAGCTGGTCGGCTTCCTCCAGACCGGCCAGGTGCTGCTGAGCCAGCCCACGCCGGAACGGTTCGCGAAGACCGCAAAGCAGCTCGTGGACTGGGGCCTGAAGGTGGACCTCACCAAGGCGGAGGACGCCTGGTTCCATTCGCGCGTGCTCACCGGCGAACAGTATCAGGCGATGGTGCGGCTGCTCGGCATCTTCGCGCAGCACCTTGCCATCGTCGGCAACCAGGTGCTCGTGCAGCAACGGAACGCCGAGCCGCCCGTCATCACGCGGGCCAAGGAGTTCATCGCCGCCCACCAGGACGAGCCGCTGTCGCTCGGCACGGTGTCGAAGGCCGTCAACACGAGCTCGTTCTACTTCTGCAAGCTCTTCAAGAAGGCCACCGGGCTGAACTTCACCGACTACGTCTCGCGCGTCCGGGTCGAGAAGGCGAAGAACCTCCTGCTCAACCCCAACGCGCGCGTCAGCGAGGTCGCCTACGAGGTCGGCTTCCAGTCGCTCACGCACTTCAACCGCGTCTTCCGCAAGGTCGTCGGCGAATCCCCGACCGAGTTCCGCGGACGGCTCCCCTCGCATTGACGTGGCCCACGACCACGCCAGCACCGGGGACGCGCCGTGGCGGCCGATGATGGTGCGTGCCGGCGTCTGCACCGTCGCGGCGGTCGCCGGTTGGGCGCTGCATCCCGGCTTCAACACCGCGGGCCACGTCGCCTTCACCCTCGCCTATGTCAGCGGCGCCTGGGACCTGGCCCTCGCCGTCTGGGACGACCTGCGTCGTCTCCGCTTCAACACGCAGTTCCTGATGCTGCTCGTCGCTGCGGGCGCGGCGGCCATCGGCGCCTGGAGCGAGGGCGCGCTGTTGCTCATCCTCTTCTCCTGGTCCGCGGCGATGGAGACCTTCGCGGCCGGACGCACGCAGCGCGAGATCAGCGCGCTGCTCAAAGGAGCTCCCAAGACCGCCCGCCTGCTCGACGGCGACAAGGAGCACGAGGTCACCGTCGGGTCGCTCAAGCCGGGCGATGTCATCCGCGTCACGGCCGGCGAGCAGGTGCCGGTGGACTTCGAGGTCGCCGTCGGCCAGAGCGCCTGCGACGAGTCCACGCTCACCGGCGAGGCCGAACCGATCGCCAAGGCCCCGGGCGACACCGCGCTCGCCGGAACGTTGAACCTCTGGGGCGTCGTCGAGGGCCGCGTCCTGCGCGCGGCCGGCGACAGCGCGCTCCAGCGCATCATCCGGCTCATCCACGACGCCCAGCAGCAGAAGGCCCCGACCCAGCGTTTCACCGACCGTTTCGGCACCGGCTACACGATGGCCGTCATCGCCGGTTGCGTGGCGATGTTCCTCGTGGCGTGGCTGGTCTCCGGTGCGCCGCCGTGGATCTCGACGGAGACCCGCAGCAGCGCCTTCTACCGAGCGATGACGCTGCTCGTGGTGCTCTCCCCCTGCGCGCTGGTGCTGTCCGTGCCGTCCGCGATCCTGTCGGCCATCGCCTGCGGCGCGCGCCACGGCGTCCTGTTCCGCGGCGGCAGCGCCGTCGAGATGCTCGCCGAGGTCCGCGTGGTGGCGATGGACAAGACCGGCACGCTCACCGAAGGCGTGATGCACCTCGCTGGCGTCGAAGTCATCCGCGGCAGCGAGGCCGATGTGCTCGCGGCGGCCGGCAGCCTCGCGAAGATCTCCAACCATCCCGTCTCCCGCGCCATCGCCCGCGAAGCGGTGGGCCGCGGCGAGGGCCTCGGACCGGTCGAGGCCACCGAGACCATCGCCGGCAAGGGCGTGCGCGGACGTTGGCGCGGCCAGGCCCTCGCGCTCGGCAACCGGGAGCTGATGGCCGACAGCGGCGTCACCGTGGCCGACCTGTCCTCGCTCCCGCCCGTCGTGGACGCCAACGAGACGTGGCTCGCCGGCGACGGATTGCTCGGCCGGTTGCAGTTGCGCGACACGCTCCGCCCCGGATCCCGCGCCTTGGTCGCTCGGCTGCAAGGGGAGGGCCTGCGGATCGTGATGCTCACCGGCGACCGCGCCGGGGCGGCGACCAAGATCGCGGAGGAGGCCGGGGTCGGAGAGGTGCGCAGCCAGTTGAAGCCCGAGCACAAGGTCGCCGTCGTGCAGGAGCTGAAGGCCGGCGGCACGGTGCGAGTCGCGATGATCGGCGACGGCGTGAACGACGCCCCCGTGCTCGCCGCCGCCGATGTCGGCGTGGCGATGGGCGCGCGCGGTTCGGACGCCGCGCTGGAACAGGCCGACGTCGTGTTGATGAACGACCGGCTGGAGAACTTCGTCTTCGCCCGCGACCTCAGCCTGCGGGCCCGTGGCGTCATCCGGCAGAACCTCTTCATCTCGCTCGGCACCATGCTCGTGATGGCCGGGTTGTCCGTGGTGTCCTCCAAGATCCCGTTGTCCCTCGGCGTCGCCGTGCACGAGGGCAGCACCGTCATCGTCGTGCTGAACAGCCTGCGTCTCCTCTTCCCGCCGTCGGGGCGTTGAAGGCCCCGGGAGGGCGCGGTTCCACCCGCGCCCGCGCGACTTGGCGACTGATGTCTTCCCTTGGGCGACGAAGACAGCCGCGCTCCCCGCTCCGCTCCGCTTACTGCCGCCGCAGGCGGAAGAACTGCGCCTCGCCCGTGACCGCGTTCGTCACGCTGAAGCGCCCTGCGAACAAGGCGGGCAGCTGTGGCAATGCGTTCCAGTTTGTCGCCGTGAGACCGGTACCGGCCTCGACGGCATAGCCGTTCGCGGTGCTGGGCCAAGAGAGCACGATTTCGTTCCCCAAGGACTCCACTGTCAGTTGGGGCGGCAGAAATGTGTGGAAGACGATGTTCTCAACCGTGATGGCACAGTCCGAGGAGGTGTCCCCGGTGACGCCGAAGAACAGTTCATTGGTCGTTCCGGCAAACGCGGAGACGTCGATCATCCGGCTCGTGGACATCGCATTCGTGCCTACAAACTTCGCTTCCAAGCTGAAACGGTTGGTGCCGGCCAAGCCGAAGACCACCAAGTTGTCCCCGGCCTCGCCGTTGCGGATCAGGTCGAAGGTCAGGGCGACCGCATCGGGCGGGATCACCACTGGAAGCCAAGCATAGGCAGGCGATCCCGCCGCTTCGCCGGGTGCCCCTTGCTTCACGACATGTCCATCGAAGGGGTTCAGCTTTTTGGCGAACAACTTGAGACGCACCGCGGAACTGTGCCCGAGATCCACGATGGTCTCCTTGGCCGACTCGGCGGCGCGGACCGTCGCATCCACGGCTTTGGTGGTGGTGACGACGGCATAGTCCACCACCTCGACGGTGACTTGGCCGACCTTCCGCACGGCGGCGACGGTGCCATCCACGATCAGACCGCCCGTCTGCGCCACCAAGTCGATGCCGACATCGAGGACCCCCGTGAGGCCGGGCACCAGACATTGGAATCCGTTGACCGCCGGCAACCTTTCCAGCTTGAGGTTGTCGGTCGCGGAGGGGACCTGGTGATAAGCTTCACCGACGATCAGGTCCGACCTCGGAGGGAATCCCTGGTCCGGATGCAGCGCGGTAAATTCGCGCGACCGCCGGAACCCGGCGAGAGTGTCATACGGACGTCGGACCGAGTCAGCGTACCAGTCCGTGGAGTCGCTATGTGCGTCAAACTGCGCAGCAAAGATGACGAGCTGATCTGCCAGCGTCCCATCGGCCAACCGCTGTTGGATCGGCTTCTGCAGACAGATGTTCACTGCGGCCGGTTGGTAGAACCCGACCGACGAGACGTAGTTGTCGATCCAGCCATGCTGGTAAGGGATCGGGGACTTCCAAGCGGCCGCCACGGCTCCGTCGCATCGCAGCCAACCAACTGTAGATACGCAACGGGGAGTAGTTCTTCACCGCCGACAACTCGGCCTCATCGAACAGCGTCAAGTGCGACCGGTCAGCCAACCACGCGGGGCCGGGCAGAGGTTTCCCCACCCCGCCGTTGCCATGCAGATAGTCGGCCGCGTAGCGGTTCACCAAAGTCCCGAGGCTGTGGCCGAGAAAGTGGACGCTGCCCTCATAGTCTTGGCCCAGCAGCGCGTAGAGGGCGCGACCAAGCTCGGCTCCTTGGCGCGGTGTGTCTTCATCCGGCGGACCCAACAGAACGGGCCGCTGCGCAGCGGAGCTCCAATCCCAAGCCAGGATGTTGGCCGCGCCGTCCAGTGCGGGCTGCTGCCGTGACATCTCTGCCGCCAAGCCCTCCGCCCAAGCCTTGGACGAAGAGTTCCAGCCGTGCGTCATCACGATCGTCATCTTGAGTTTCGACACGGTGACCGATTCCCGGGCGAACTTGGACCCGTCGAACGCCAGCAAGCGGGTGTCCACGAGATCCAGCGACACGTCGCGGACGGGAAGATCCTTGGATGGCGGTTCGGCCACGGCGACCACATCGGGCGTCGGCATCACGGGACGCAGGAGGAGCCGTTGCGACCCGGTCCGTGGCGTCAGCACCAGCGAGCGTTCATCCGCCAACCGTCCTGGAGCCGTGGCTTTCAGGACATAGACGCCTTGGGCCACGCCGAGGAAAGAGAACCCGCCTTCTCCGGTGGTGACCGTCGAACCGAACATCTGGCCCGGCACGGATAGAGCCACGCGGGCACCGGCCAATCCCTGCCCGCGTTCATCCAAGACCCGGCCGCTGACCGTCACCGACGGATCCGCCGAGCCCACGTTGTAGAAGTAGCTCACCGGGCTGCTGCTGAAGGTCGTCGTTACGTCGTCGGGCAGAGCCTCCATGAACACGTAGCTCACCACCGGGCTGTAGGCGTCCGCGCTGGCGAGCGTGTCCTCGAAGATGTAGCTGACCACCGGCGAATACGCTTCGTAGGTGCCCTGCGCGCGGGCGGACATCGCGGCGAGGAAGGGGCACAGCACGGCGAACCAACAGCCAAGTGCGGACCGTGGCGCGAAGCGTCTTGGATTGCGGCGGCGCAGCGGAGCGGAGCTGCCGCTTTCGGTGGAGCAGCGCACGAAAGAACCCGCCAAGGACGCACGAGAGCTGGCGCAAGGGGCGACTGTGACTTTGTGCGTGGCCTTCTCCCTCACCCCGTCCCTCTCCCGCTGGGAGAGGGGGCCACGCCGTCCGC
The DNA here is from genome assembly GCA_038226425.1 of Verrucomicrobiota bacterium. Taxonomy (GTDB): domain Bacteria; phylum Verrucomicrobiota; class Verrucomicrobiia; order Limisphaerales; family UBA9464; genus CAIVQB01. The sequence goes on along the minus strand of JBBRQL010000216.1, from coordinate 425 downwards.
GTCCCGGTAACCAGATGCGTGCGGTTTCATGAGCCGGCAGCGGAGTGTTTCCCTCTCCCAGCGGGAGAGGGCTAGGGTGAGGGGGAGCGGCAACACCGCTCCGACGCGTGCGGTAAAAAGAGAGCGCATCGGGCAGTGAGCCGTTGCCGCCGCTTGGTCCGGCGGCACGCACGCGTCATGGAACTTCGCGGCTTTTCTCCCTCACCCCGTCCCTCTCCCGCTGGGAGAGGGCGCCATGCCGTCCGCGCCCCGACCAACGGATGCGTGCGGATTCACGAGCCGGCGACGCAGCGTTTCCCTCTCCCAGCGGGAGAGGGCTAGGGTGAGGGAGAACGGCAACACCGCTCCGACGCGTGCGGTAAAAGAGAGCGCATCGGGCAGTGAGCCGTTGCCGCCGCTTGGTCCGGCGGCACGCACGCGTCATG
>JBBRQL010000215.1:0-7179 GCA_038226425.1 Verrucomicrobiota bacterium | reverse complement strand
GTTGACGCTGGAGCCGGCCGCGGGTCGCTCCGGCGGTGCGGATGTCGCGATCGTGGTCCGCGATGCCGGCGGGCATTCCGCGACCCACCGTTTCCATGTCACGGTAAAATCTGTGAACGATGCGCCCACGATCGACCCGGTCGACGATGTGTTCATCCCCGAGGACGCGCCTGCGCTGACCATCCTCCTTTCCGGCATCACCTCGGGCTCGGCCTTCGAGACCCAGAAACTCTCGGTGACCACGGTGTCGGATGATCCGGCGCTGCTCCCCGATCCCGTCGTCGACTACACGAGCCCGGGCGCGACCGGCAGGCTCGTGCTCCGACCGGCCCCTGATGCCAACGGGACGGCAACGGTGACGGTGACCGTGAAGGACGACGGCGGCACAGCGTCCGGCGGGCAGGACACTTTCAGCCGCCGGTTCAAGGTCACGGTCGTTCCGGTGGACGATCCGCCGACGGTCACGTTGGTGAGCCCGCCGGACGGCCTCTCCTCCGCCGAAGGCAAACCAATCAGCCTCTTGGCGACGGCCACCGACATCGACGACGTCGTGGCGAAGGTGGAGTTCTTCGACGGGGCTGTGCGGCTCGGTGAGGTCGTCGCGCCGCCGTTCGATCTCACGTGGACACGTCCTGCTGCCGGACCGCACACGCTCACGGCCCGCGCGATCGATGGCGCCGGCGCCGCGACCGTCTCGGCACCGGTGCGCATCATCGTCCTACCGGCCCCGGACCTGCCGCCGGTGGTGTCGCTGATCGCGCCGTTGGACGGACAGGGCTTCCTGTCCAGGACAGCGATCACGTTGGAGGCGACCGCTTCCGATGCCGAAGGCCCGGTCGTCTCGGTGGAGTTCTTCAGCGACGGCGGCACCCGTTTGGGGAAGGCGACGCAGACACCATTCCGGCTGGTCCGCTCCGATCTCGCGACGGGACAACATGTCCTCACCGCGGTGGCAACGGACGGACACGGGGCCACCACGACGTCCGCGCCGGTGCGGATCGAGGTCTTCGGCGAGTCGAACGATGTCGCCATCGTCCAAGCGTCCGATGATCCGGAGATCGGCAGGATCGGGACTTACCTGGCGGAGATGGTGTTCCCGGGCTCCGACAGCGGTCTGACGTCGCGCGTGTTCGCCCGCGAGGAGATGGACCTCACGGTGTTGGAGCGTCATCGGCTGGTGGTCTGGGATGATCCGTCGCCGACCGGCTCCGTGTCCGCCGCGGAGGTGGACCTCCTGCGGCGTGTCCGGTCGGCAGGCATCCCAGTCTATCTCCTCGGGCCAGGCCTGGCGTCGGCGGCGGACGCGTTGCCGCAGGACGTCCAAGAACGATGGCGGGACCTCGTCCACGTCCGCCCGGGCCACGGTCCGACGGCAGGCGGCGACGTGGTGCCGGTCACCGGCGACGGACCCTCGCCGATCCTGGACGGTTCATCGGGACTGGTCGGAGCGTTCCAGATCCAGGCCGCCGTGCCCGACGTTGTCGCGGTCTCGGGCGGCGAAGCGTCGGCGCGCCTCGGGATCTCGGACGTGCTGGTGGCGTTTCCGTCTCCGGCCGCTGCCGACACCGGGCAGACGCGGGTCTTCACGCAGATCGTGCCGCTGGTGGCCGGGGGCGATGCAGCGTCCGTCGCCGCCCGGAGGACGCTCTTCAAGAACGCCGTCTGCTGGCTCATCGGTTGTTCGCGTTGCGCGGTGGTGAGTCTGCGGGTCTTGGAGGAAGCGACCGGATATGATCCGGCGGTGCCGCGGACCGGCGAGCTCCTGAAGTGGACTCCGGTGCTGGCGGAGACCGCGGAATGCGCCGCCACCGGGGTCCGGGTGCAGATCCGTCTCGCCGAGGGTCTCGAGTTCATCAGCGCCTCGACGCCGCAGGGCGAGGTCAGCGAGGCGGACGGAGTGGTCACGTTCCGGCTCGGCCGCCTCGAGGTGGGCAAACCTCTCGCGGTCGAGCTGCTGCTCCGGCCGTCGTCGCCCGGACCGAAGACCAACCACTTCGAGTTCCGCGCGAACGGCCTCGATGTCCACAGCACCATCGCCTTCACCGATGAAGTCGTGTTCGAGGTCGTCGGCGATCCGCGGCCCGTGCTGACCATCGAACCCATCGCGCAAAATCAAGTCCGGCTCCGGTTCGTCGGCCGATCCGGCACGGCGTATGTCCTCGAACGCTCATCGGATCCGGCCGGCGCGGGTACGCCTGTCTGGACGGCCGTCCAAGAATTCCTTTTCACACCGCCTTCGTCCCAGATCTCCGCGCCGGTAGCGGCGGAACCCGGACCGGTCTTCTACCGGGTCCGCGAACGATAGACGCCGGCTTCCCGGCGATCATTTCGCGGTCGGGTATCGGGGTCGTGCCGGGGAGTCGGAGGGACGGTTTGATCAGGGTTCATGCTCATCCTTGCAAATGCGAGCTGGCGACTTGGGGGCGCCGCTCAATCAACGGTTCGAGTGTGGACCTTCTAGGCACGGGCGGAACCAGCTCTCGCACGCGACGAGTCGCCTCGCCGCAAGGGCAGGACGTTCTCGCCCGCGCCGCCGCCCGCCCCCCGGCCGGGGGGGCGGGCGGCCCCACCTTCCAGTTTGGCTCACGCCAAACAAGGAAGGTGGAAAACAACATACAAGGGCAGGGGTGAGGGTGGATGGTGCGTGCAAACCCGTGGCTCTCGATCCGTAGGCGGCCTTCCCCCTCACCCTGTCCCTCTCCCTCCGGGAGAGGGGAAAGCCGCCGGATGTCGTGGGTGCCTCGGTTGCCGTCCGGCCAGTTCTGCAACCGGGACCGCTTGCGACAGCGCTCACCCTTCTGACCGCCACTTCTGATCGCACCCCGCGCGGCCAGTTGCTCGACGACGGGGTTCGACAGGTGCTCACCTCGGCCCATCTTCCTTCGTGTCCTTCGTTCCCTTCTGTGAAAATCCGGCAGGCGCCGCCCGCCGCTACTGCACCCCGCCCATCCAGCGGCGCACGGGCTTCGCCAGCAGCAGGAGGAACACGCCCGCGATCCCGGCAGCACCAGCGACCTGGAAGAACTTCAGCGCCATCGCGCCCGTGTTGTCGCCGCTCACCTCGCCGGCGAAGAGCCCGGCCAGCAGGTTGCCCAGCGACGTCGCGAGGAACCAGATGCCCATCATCTGCCCGACGAGCCGCTTCGGCGCGAGCTTCGTCACCGAGCTCAGCCCGACCGGGCTCACGCACAGCTCGCCGAAGACGTGCAGCAGGTACGTCATCACCAGCCAACTCGGCCAGACCGGTCCGTGCGCCAAGGCGCGCCGCGCCCCGACCGCCAGCACGAGGAAGCCCGCCGCCAACAAAACCAGGCCGAGCGACATCTTGACCGCCAGCGACGGGTCCCGGCCGCGACGCCCGAGCGCCACCCAGATCCAGGCCGCGACCGGCGCGAAGGCGATCACGAACACCGCCGGCAACGCTTGGAACGACCCCGCCGGGATCTCCCCGCCCAGCGCCGGGAACAGCCGCTGCGTGTGCCGTTCCGCGAACAACGCCAACGACGAGCCCGCCTGCTCGTAGCCCGCCCAGAACATCGCCGACGACACGAACAGGATCGCCACCACGCCCATGCGGCGCTTCTCCACGGCATCCAATCCCGCGAAGCCGAACGCCCAGGTGAAGTACGCCGCCGCCAGCCCCACGATCACCACCGTGGTCCGCTTCGAGAGCCACACTGAATCGACCGGCACCACCCCGGCGAACATCAGCGCCAGCAGCACCGCGCCGATGCCGACCGCGGCGCCGAGCAGCCGCCAGTCGCGACGCGTGGTCGCCCCCGGCACCGGTGGCGCGCCGGCATCGCCGAGATGCCGGCGGGTGAGATGGAACTGCACCAGGCCCGCGACCATGCCGACGCCCGCGGCGGCGAATCCGTAGTGCCAGCGCAGCTTCTCGGCGAGCACCGAGCACACGACCGGCCCGATGGCCGCGCCGAGGTTGATGCCCATGTAGAAGATGGTGAACCCGGCGTCGCGCCGTCCACCGCCCTCCGGGTAGAGCGCGCCGACCAGCGCGCTGACGTTCGGCTTGAGCAGCCCGGTGCCGAGCACGACCAGCACCAGGCCGGCGAAGAACGGGATCTTCCCCGGTGCCGCCAGCGTGAAGTGCCCGACGGCGATGAGCACGCCGCCGGTCCACACGGCGCGTTGCGCGCCGATCAAGCGGTCGGCGATCCAGCCGCCCGGCAGCGCGGCGAGGTACACGCCGGCGGTGTAGAGGCCGTAGATGGCGGTGGCCGTCGCGTCGGTGAGCCCGAGGCCGCCGTGCTGCACATGGTCCACCATGAACAGCACGAGCAGCGCCCTCATGCCGTAGTAGCTGAGCCGTTCCCACATCTCGGTGAAGAACAGCGTCTGGAGACCTCGGGGATGGGCCATGGTGGATTCTCGCGACGACGCGAGGGCGGAAGCAAAGCTGAGCCACGGCCGATTGTCCCGGAAAGGATCGCGGCAATTGACTGGGACCCCGCTCGGCAGAGGCGCGGCGATCATCAGATCGCCGGCGCATCTTTTCATCGTGGTCCGCGGCGTCATCCGCGACGTAGCTGCGGACGTAAGTCCGTGGCTGGATTTTCCGCTGCCGCCAACTGCCACCGACTCACGTCGGCGGCTACGGACGCCGAGCCGTCCGGCGACGAGAGCCAAGATGAAGACCTACGCCCTCAACCGGACCGATGAAGTAGGCGGAGCGCCGCCGTCCCGGCGGCTCACGGCGTGACCCGCCTCCAGCGGCGCTTCCGGCGGTGCCGTCGGATCCACCGTTCAGTGTCCTCGCCGCGGGCCGGACCGAGATCACGTCGCCCGCGTCGGGACACTATGAGCCGCAGGGACGGCGGCGCTCCGACGGCATCGTTCCGTCCCGGCCCGCAGGCTTCGTCATCGACACCCGCCGAGGCTTGGCCGATAAAGCACAAGCATGAACCCGCGAAACTTCTTTCTCCAGTTCGCCGGTGCTCTCGCCGGAGCGGTCACCCTCTTCGCGCAAGGCCTCCCGGCGATCTTCCCCGACGAAGACCCGCAGACACCCGCCGATCACCGGCTCGTCTGGCCCGCGTCACCCGGCCAGCGCTACGAAGTCCGGCAATCCACCGATCTCCGGACGTGGACCGTGGTTCCCGGTTTTCCGGCCGTGGCCACCGGACCGGCCCAAGAACTGCCTTTCACCGCAGGGAGCACGCCCCGCTTCTTCCAAGTGCTGGCGCTGGATGAGCAGTCGCCCACCGTCGCGAACCAATCCCCTCGCGACGGTGGTTTCGCGGTGCGCCGTTCGGCCAGCGTTGCGGTCGAACTTTCCGACGCGACCGGCATCGATGCGGCCTCCCTCCAACTGACCGTCGGGACCTTCGCTCCGGTGAGCACCCACGATCCCCGGCTCACCTTCACCAACGGCGTGCTGACCTTCACCCCCGCATCCAACGCCATGCTGGGTGCCTATGGCGCGACCGTGCCGGTCACGCTTGTCGCCGCCGACCTGCTGGGCAACCGCGGCACCAACACTTGGAGCTTCGCCCTCGAACTGGAGCCGCAGATCGTCACCAACCTCTTCGTGTTCGGTTCGCCGCCGGCCCAGGCCAGCGGCCAACGCATCGGCGACCACCCCACCGCCGCTTTGGCCAGACGCCATGGTCCGGTCCTCCAGAATGCCGGTCCGCCGTGGACGTTGGAATCCGTGCAGCCCGACCGCCTGGTGTTGGCCTACACGCAGGCCGCTCCTGCCTTCGCCGCCGGCACCTACGTGTGCAACCACACCCCGGCCACCACCGACGAGATCTTCTACCGCAAGATCTCCTCCGTGAGCGACGACGTAGCAGGCAAGCGCCTGACGCTTTTCACGGTGGAGGTGCCGCTGGAGGAGATGATCGAGGAAGGTTCCGTGGGCATCTCCGGTGAGTCGGTGATCTTGGAGACAAACCCCAACCACCGCATCGCGCGGGCGTTCAAGGTGGATGGCAACGTCACGTTCCCGCGCGTCGGCTGGTCGCTGGATGGATCGAAGTTCACGCTCAAGGACTCCAAAACCGACTTCGACCTCGTAAGCTTCACCACGGAGGAACTGCATTGGTGGCTGACACTGCAGCTGCAAGGAGGTCTCGAGATCAACGCGTGGCGCCTCAAACGGTTCGAGGCCGTTTCCTCGGGGAAAATGGAATTCGCCGCTGTGGCGCAAGTGGACTTCCTTCTGGCGGGCCTTGCGCTCGAAAAGACTCTTTTCGACCTGCCAAAAGCGTCGGAGCCAAAGTATTGGCTTTTGTTGGGCACCGTCGGCCCGGTGCCGGTTTACGTCTCGCTGGGATTTGACGTGAGACTCAAAGCCAAGGCGGAAGCCAAGGGGAGCCTGAGCTTTCATTGGGGAATGCGTCAGGAAGTGGATTCAGCTTTCGGGGTCGCCTACACCGCGCCCGAGGTGCGCTGGGTTCGGGAATTCCGGTTCACGGAGCCCGAGGTGGTGCCGTTTACGGCGAACCTCAATCTCGAAGGTTCCTTCAAGTTGTCGTTGGAACCGGAACTGGATTTTCTGGTTTACGGTCTGGCGGGAGTCTCCGCGGGCATCACCACCAGTGGAGGGGTGGTCTTCGAAGCCGGGACCGGCCAGCCCTTGAGCGGGCGCCTGGAGGCGGACGTGGACCTGGACCTGAAGCTGGCCGGTCCTGCGTTCGACTGGATCAAGCCCCGGCCGGAAGCCAGCGTGAACCTGTGGGCCGACCGATGGCATCTGTTCCCGAAAGCCGTCCTCGCGTTCACCGCTCATCCCGGCAGCCAGACGGTGAATATCGGGGGCTCTGCCCAGTTCACCTGCGCGGTAGCCACGACTGAGACCCCGGGATACCAGTGGTTTCACCAGGGCGTGCCGCTTCCCGGCGAGCGGGGGCGGACGCTGTACCTGCCGCGGGTCAAGGCCGGGCATGCCGGGCAGTATCACGTCCGGGCGACGGCGGGCGGGACAAGCATCGAATCGGAACATGCCACGCTCACCGTGCGCGCCGCTACCCTGCCGCCGGCGGGCATTCCCGCGGGCATGGCCATCATCCCGGCCGGTCCGTTCCAGATGGGCGATACGTTCAACGAAAGATACACCGACGAGGGTCCGGTGCATACGGTGCAGGTGAGCGCGTTCTTCATGGACAAGAATCTGATCCCCCGGGAGCAGTGGCTGGACGTGTATGCCTGGGCGCTCGG
>JBBRQL010000214.1:0-7226 GCA_038226425.1 Verrucomicrobiota bacterium | reverse complement strand
TTCCTCGTGGTGCTCCACAAGCTCGAATACTTCCTGAACTCGAAGATCATCGGCGACCGCATCAAGAACCCCATGTGGCTCACGCTGATCGGCCTGGTCGTCGGCGAACGGCTGATGGGGCTGCCCGGGATGATCTTCGCGCCGGTGGTGCTGCACTACGTCAAGGTCGAGGCCTCGCGCAACCGCGCGGATCGTCACGCGCCCGACGACGAACCGGTGTGAGTGGGGCCGGGTCTCGGGTCCCGGGTCGAAAGTCAAAGGTATCTGCCGGGACGGTGCGGTCGGATCTGGGTGGAACGGCCAACCTGGCCGTTCTCGGCGGCAACTTGCCGCCGAGCTTCGGCACGAGGATGCACCCACCGGAGAGTGCGTGCCCGGCGCACCCAAAGCGGCGGGCTGGTAGCCCGCCCAAACGGGCCGGTGGCCCGTTCCCCCCAACCTCTGACCGCATGGTCCCGTCACCGGCTCAGGGCGTGGCCATCGGGTTCTCCGCGATGAGTTTCAACGCCTCTTCGATGAGGATCTCGCCGGTCTTCTCGCCGAGGCAGGTGCGGCTCACGTACTCGTAACGCTTGAAGCTCTGCCAATCGACCTCGGTGAGGATGTAGCCGAACGCGTCGTTGGTGAGGCCGAAAAGACAGTTCTGTCCCCCGCGCATCTTGCGCTTGAGGTAGAAACCGATGTTCGGGAGCGCTTCGCCGGGGATGGTGAGGATCTGCGCGGTGCCGAGCGAGACCAAGGCGATCCGCGTGGACACCTTGCCTTCGGCGTCGGCCGGATATCCGAGCGGCGAAGCGCGCATGATCGCCAGGAGGAGCGGTGATTCGACCGGGAACTTCACCTGCCGCGACGCGATGCGGACCTTGGGCTCCGTCTGCACCGGGGCGTCGTGCACGATGCGGAGCGACTCGTCGGCGAGCAGGCGACCGATGCGCCGGCATTCTTCCCAGGTCCGGGCCTCGCCGCCGCCTTTGAGCCGGTTGTCGGCGGTGACCATGCCGCCCTGGGCGGAGTTCATGAAGATCCCGATGCCTCCGCCGGCCTCGGCGAGGCGGTCGTAGAGCGGTCCGATGAGGTCCGGTGAGCAGATGCCGGCGTCGGAGCCGAGGACCTCCGGATGCACCGCGTAGTTCACGAGCGTCGCGATCGCCTTGCCGTCGGCGCCGACGGCTTGGAGCACGTTCACGCGCGGGTCGTAGAGCTCGGGGGCGTAGTAGTTGTAGGCGATCTGGCCGCGGGCATCGCCGGTCGCGCTGCGGAAGGTCGCCGGCTGGAGCTTGGCGACGGCCTCGTCGATCGCGGCGGCGGCCTTGTCGACGACCGTGCCGAGGTACGCCAGGTCGCCGCTCGTGCCCCCTTTGCCGTCGGGGAAGCAATACGCGTCGGGCGCGCTGTGGGTGTGGGTCGCGCCGATGAGGATGTTCTCCGGCGGGATCCCCTTCACCTTGGCGCGCACGCGGTCGCCCAGCACCGACGGGAAGCCGAGGAAATCCGTGCTCGCGAACGCGATCCGCGTGCCGTCCTGCTCGACGACCAGCGCGCGGACGGTGATCTCGCCGCGTTTTTCTTTCACCGGGTTCCCCGGGCCGATACCGCCGCTCACGGGCAACAGCGGTTCCGGCGTGACGATCCGCACCGCGATGCCGGCGCGGAACGCCGCGTGTGCCGGGAACAGTGAAGAGGCGAAGCAGACGCAAAGGCAGAACGCGGCGGCCAGCGGGGATCTCATCCCGCAAAGGTGGGCAAACCGCCGGAAGGAAGTCCACGCCGGTTTCGGGTCCAGGTCCGGACAGGGCGACGATGAGACGACCCGGACGATGGGCTTCGCGGCCTTCAGATGCGCCCGCTGCACCGGAATCAGGAGGGTGACGTTGTCTTGGCGGGAAGCCGCTTGTACCATCAAGCACGTTCTCCGGCTCTTGGAGCGCCCTTGCCACCGACGACGTGCGGTGGGCTTGCCGCAGACGCCCTAGGACGGAAACTTGACACCGCTCTCGATGCACGACGCTGAAAAGACCTCGCCGCCCGCCCTCGCGGTGTTCACCGGGAAGCCCGCGTTCCCCGAGCCCCTGCACGTCGGCCGGCCGAACTTGGGCGACCGCAAGCGTTTGTTCGAGCGCTTCGACCAGATGCTGGACCGGCGCTGGCTCTCGAACAACGGGCCTTTGGTGAAGGAGTTCGAGCAGGAGATCGCCCGGCACGTCGGCGTGAAGCACGTCATCTGCGTCTGCAACGCGACCATCGGCCTTGAGATCGCCATCCGCGCGGCGGACCTGGAAGGCGAGGTCATCGTTCCGGCCTACACCTTCGTGGCCACGGCGCACGCGCTCCAGTGGCAGGCGATCACGCCGGTGTTCGCGGACATGGACCCGGCGACCCACAACATCGACCCGGCGCGGGTCGAGCGGCACATCACCCCGCGCACGACCGGGATCCTCGCCACGCACGTCTGGGGCCGGTCCTGCGACGTCGAGGCGCTCTCGGACATCGCGCGGCGCCGCGGGCTCAAGCTGATGTTCGATGCCGCCCATGCGTTCGGATGCTCTCACCGCGGGCGGATGGTCGGCGGGTTCGGCCTCGCGGAGGTGTTCAGCTTCCACGCCACGAAGTTCCTCAACTCGTTCGAAGGCGGCGCCATCACGACCGACGACGATGCGCTCGCGGACCGGATCCGCCTGATGACGAACTTCGGCTTCGCCGGCTTCGACAACGTCATCCACATCGGCACCAACGGGAAGATGACCGAGGCCTGCGCCGCGATGGGCCTGACCTGCCTCGAGAGCATCGGCGAGGTGATCGAGGTGAACCGCCGGAACCATGCCGCCTATGCCGATGGATTGGCCGGCCTGCCCGGCGTGAAGGTCGTCCGATACGACGACGCGGAGCGCAACAACCACCAGTACGTGGTCGTCGAGATCGACGAGACCGCCACCGGTCTCTGCCGCGATGCGTTGGTCCGCGTCCTGCAAGCCGAGAACGTGCTCGCCCGGAAATATTTCTGGCCCGGCGTCCATCGCATGGAGCCGTACAAGTCGCTCTTCCCGCACGCCGGACTGCTCCTCCCGGAGACCGAACGGATCGCGGCCCGGGTGGTCGTGCTTCCGACCGGCACCGCGGTCTCGGTCGGCGACGTCGGCGTCATCTGCGGCCTCATCAGGGCGGCGCTCGGCGATCCCGCCAGGGTCGGTGAACGGGTGCGTGCGATGGCGCAAGGCTGAGAGCCTGGGTCGCACAGGGGACCGACGCGGGCTGGACGCCGGACGGCAGCCGCACTGTCCCGTGACTCCGCCCGCTCCGCGTCCGGCGCGTGGGCACACCGGACCACAGCCGGGGCGGCTGTGCTCCCTCTGGTCTACAACCTCATCGTTCCGGCTGAGGACCGGCCGGGGGCCGAGCGGACCGGTGCTTTCTCTGCTTTTGCCTGCGCGGCCCACCGGTTAGCGTCCTCCTGTGTTCCGACCGTGCATCGACCTTCGCGACGGCCGCGTGACCCAGATCGTCGGCGGCACGTTGACGGACAGCGGCGCCGGTGTGACGACCCACTTCGTGGCCGAGCAACCGCCCGGATGGTTCGCCAAGCTTTACCGCCACGACTTGATCACCGGCGGCCATGTGATCCAGCTCGGGCCCGGGAACGAAGCGGCGGCCCGAGAAGCCCTCGCAGCATGGCCGGGCGGCCTCCAGATCGGCGGCGGCGTCACCGTGGACAACGCACGGCTCTGGCTGGATGCCGGTGCGTCGCATGTCATCGTCACCTCTTGGGTCTTCCGCGACGGGCGCTTGGAATGGGACCGCCTGAGGCAGCTCGTCGCGCTCATCGGCAAGGAACGCCTCGTGCTCGACCTGAGCTGCCGAAGGCGCGGCGACGAGCACGTCGTCTTCACCGACCGTTGGCAGAAGCCCACCTCGTTGGCCCTCGGGGAAGAGACGTTCGCCATGCTCGCGGACCATTGCGCCGAGTTCCTCGTCCATGCGGTGGACGTCGAGGGGCTCTGCCGCGGCATCGACGGCGACCTCGTGGAGAAGCTGGCCGCCTGGTCCCCGTTGCCGACGACCTACGCCGGCGGGGCGCGTTCGCTCGCGGACCTGGAGCTGACGGAGCGCCTCGGCAAAGGCCGCGTCGACCTGACCATCGGCAGCGCCTTGGACATCTTCGGCGGCACCGGGGTCCGGTATGCCGATTGCGTGGCTTTCAATGCGTCGCTTGCCGGCCCGCCGGCCCGCCGATAATCTTCCGCGCATGGGTTCGCAACCAACGGCCGCGGTTCGTGGGCAAGCTCATGTCGATGCCGCTTTCGAGGATGCATGGCGCAATCTTTGCGCCCAGTATCCCGAGGGCTCCTGGTTCCGTGATTCCCACCTCGCCGAAGGAAAAGGGCGGTTCCACCGGATCGTCCGCGACCTCATGGACCTCGTCCCGCCCGGGACGGAACGTCCGGTCCTCGATGTAGGAAGCTACAACGGATTCTTCTGCTACCTGCTCCACAAGCTCGGGTACAGGACCAGCGGGTTCGACGGCATCCCGGACGAGGTCCTGCCCGATCGACCGCTGCTCCTCGGTGGGATCGGCGCGGAATTCTTCCAAGGAAATCTCAACGAGCGCGACCCGTTCCGGCGATGTCCTCCTGGCCGTTTCTCGGCGGTCGTCCTCGGCGGGGTCTTCGAGATCGTGTTCAACCATCCGTTCGGACTCCTGTCCGGAGCACGCCACCTCTTGGCCCCGGGCGGCATCTTGGTGGTGAGCGCGATCAACCCGCACACGCTGGCGAATTCCCTCCGGGTGTTGCGCGGCCGGTCGACGATGGAAGGCGACGCCGAGTTCGCGAAGACACCGAAGGTCGGTGCCGACGGGACGGTGGTCGGGTACCAGCCCAAGCAGCTCGTCTATCGGGAGTATCCGTTGCCGTTGCTCGTGGCGTTGGTGGAAGAAGCGGGTTTCACGGTGGTGCGGACGGAGTACTTCGGCAGCCGTCCGCATCCCGACCAAGCGCCCTGGGTCCGTCTCATCAAATCGACACCTACATGGTCCTGGATGCAGAAGCAGCGCCTCTTCGGCTCCGGCATCCATCTTGTGGCCCGCCGGAACGGGTGACCGTTCCGGCACGCATCCGCGTCAGACCTTGAGTATCTCGGCCTCCTTGGTCCCGAGATGCCCGTCGAGTTTGGCGATGTAGCCGTCGGTCAGCTTCTGCACGTCGGTCTCGCCACCCTTCACGTCATCCTCGGAGGTGCCGTCGGCCTTGGCCTTCTTGAGCAGGTCCATGGCGTGGCGGCGTTCGCTGCGGATCGCGACGCGGCCGTCCTCGGTCATCTTCTTGCAGATCTTGATGAACTCCTGGCGACGTTCCGCGCTCAGGTCGGGCAGGACGATGCGGATGAACTTCCCTTGCGAGGCGGGGTTCAGCCCGAGACCGGACGATTGGATGGCCTTCTCGACCGCCTTCATCGTGCTCTGGTCGAACGGTTGCACCATGAGCATCCGGGCCTCGGGCGCGCTGATGGTCGCCAGTTCCTTGAGCCGCATCATGGACCCGTAGGCCTCGACCATGACGTTCTCGACAAGCGTGGGTGATGCCTTGCCGGTGCGGACACCGCTGAACTGGTGGACGACGTGCTCCTCGGTCTTGAGCATCTTCTCTTCGGTCTCGAACAGGATCTCTTCGATGGTCATAGCGCGGTGGGTCGGGGTGGAAAGGTCGGGAGGAAAAGCGACGGGGCGGGTGGATTCAGCCGGTGACGACCGTGCCGATGGGCTCGCCCATCACGACCCGCATCAGGTTGTGGGCCTTGAAGAAGTCGAACACGATGATCGGCATCTTGTTGTCCTGGCAGAGCGCGAAGGCCGCCGCGTCCATCACCTTGAGACGTTTCTCGAGCGCCTCGCCGTAGCTGATCCTGGCGTAGCGCTTCGCGTCGGGGAACTTCTTCGGGTCCTTGTCGTAGATGCCGTCGACCTTGGTCGCCTTGAGCACCACCTCGGCGTTGATCTCGTTCGCGCGGAGCGCGGCGGCGGTGTCGGTCGAGAAGAACGGGTTGCCCGTGCCGGCGGCGAAGATCACCACACGCCGTTTCTCCAGGTGGCGGACCGCCCGGCGGCGGATGAAGGGCTCCGCGATCTGCGTCATGGTGATGGCGCTGAGCACCCGCGTGGGCACTCCCTGTTTCTCCATGGCGTCCTGCAGCGCGAGGGCGTTGATGACGGTCGCCAACATGCCCATGTAGTCGCCCGTTGCCCGCTCGATGCCGCGCTCGCTGCCGGCAAGTCCGCGGAAGATGTTCCCGCCGCCGACCACGATGACGACCTCGACCGCGAGATCATGGACCTCCTTGATCTGCCGCGCCATGTCGTGGACGGCCTCCGGGCAGATGCCCGCTGCTTCGTCACCGCCCAACGCCTCCCCGCTCAGCTTGAGCAGGATCCGGCGGTACTTGGGTGCGGGCTTGGCTGCGGAGGTCTTCTTCATCGGCGGGGCTGATGTAACCGGTTTGCCACGAACGCGTCAAACGTGCTCCCGTCCTGACCGCGGAAGGCGGCGTCAACGGCGGACCACCCAGAACGCGATCGCCCCGACGCCAGCCACGACCAATCCGATGGCCGCTCGGCGGCGGATCCGCCTCAGATGTCGCCACTCGGGATTATCGTCCAGCCATCGCTCACAATGAGGGCATCGCGAGGGATTCTTGGCGACACCCTTGCGGCAATGGGGGCAGCGGGGGCTTAGGAACTGGGTCATTTGGTTTTTCCGGCTTCACGATGGGGCGGAAACCTCGCCGAAGGGCGGTAGCCTTAGGAGAATCTCCATTCTCAATCAAGCGAACATCGGCCAAAAATACACATCCTCCCTATTCACCGGCTTGTCATCGATATGCGACCAACCCGTCACCAAGGGGCAGCCCAATCAATTTATATAACGATAACCAAGACTGATTATCGCGTTTTTGGCCTCTATCGCGGGCCGCAGACCCCGCGATAACCAGCGCAATCGATTGATTGCGACAGCGGCCACGTTTCCGGATATCTGGAAACCGCCCATCTTCGCGTGAGGTTTTCGCAGGAATGCGCAGCAATCCGAAGTCTCGATTCTCTCTAGCAGCCTGTCGGACTTAGCTCAAGTTTGCTGGGATTAGTGGTGAGGGTAGCGGCTCTGGCGGCTGGGGAGAAGTGCGGCGGACAACTGGGGGCGGTTTCTGGTCGGCGGTCGGTGGGTGTCCGTTCCAGGTCTTTT
>JBBRQL010000213.1:0-7233 GCA_038226425.1 Verrucomicrobiota bacterium | reverse complement strand
GATCTCCATCCGCATCGTGCGGGACGGCACCGAGGTCTTCGCTGGCCAGACCGGCGTGGACCAGATCAAGCGCAGCTTCCCGGAACTCGCCGGCTTTCTCTGCCGCAGCCAGGAGTTCCCGCACGGAGCCGTGCTGTTGACCGGCACCGGTGTCGTGCCGGCCAACGAGTTCACCCTCGCCGCCGGCGACATCGTGCGCATCGCCATCTCGGGCATCGGCGAGCTGGTCAACACCGTGGCCGTCGTCTGATCGGGGGCCGACAGATCCATCGGAGTGCCGTTTTTCACGACGCAGCGGCTTGACCCCTGCCCCGACGGTCGCGGAGGCTGCCAGAGGCGCCCACAGCCTGTCCGCTGGCGTCGCACATCACATGACATCATCCCGCCTCTCCATCATCGCCCTGTCCGCACTCATCGCCGGCGCTGCGCTCGCGCAGGACAAGCCCGACCTGAAAGACCCGAAACTCCGCGTCAGCTACGCCATCGGAACCGACATCGGATCCAAGATGAAGGAGCAGGGGCTGGAGATCGACCCCAAGGCCCTCGCCGCCGGTCTCGCCGACGCGTTCGCCGGCAAGCCCGCGCTGACGCCCGCCGAGGTCGGCCAGACGTTGACCGAGTTCAGCAAGGACATGCAGTCGAAGATGGCGGCCAAGCAGAAGGTCGCCGATGAGGAGAACGTCAAGAAAGGCGAAGCCTTCCTCGCCGCCAACGCCAAGAAAGAGGGCGTGAAATCCACCGCCAGCGGCCTCCAGTACAAGGTCCTGAAGTCCGGCACGGGCAAGACGCCGAAGAGCAGCGACACCGTGAAGGTCCATTACCACGGCATGCTCATCGACGGCACCGTGTTCGACAGCTCGGTGGACCGCGGCGAACCCGCGACCTTCCCGGTCGACGGCGTCATCCCCGGCTGGACCGAGGCGCTCAAGCTCATGAAGGAAGGCGACAAGTGGCAGATCGCCCTCCCGTCCAAGATCGCTTACGGCGAACAGGGCGCTGGCGGCAAGATCGGGCCGAACAGCGTGCTCGTGTTCGACGTCGAGCTGCTCGCCGTCGAAGAAGCGAAGTGACCCGGCGACACGATCCCGCGTCCCCAGAAAGGCGGCCTCCGGGCCGCCTTTTCTTTTTCTCCGCCCCACTCCGCTGATGACGCCGGACGACCTTGTGCGACATCGCGTCGCGCGAAGTGGCGACACCCCGGAAGATTTTCTGCAACAGAAGGGCCGGTGCCCGTGTGGTTGATGGCATCCGGGCCAAGCTGCCCGGAAGCACATCCGAAACCTCCGGTCCATCGTCCTATGAGAACTCCGATCCGCACCATCACCGGCGTAGCCCTGCTCTGCGCCGTCCTCACGATCCCGTCCATCGCCGAGACCGCGCCCGCCGGCGCCATCGATTTCGGCAAGCTCACGCCCGCCGCTAACGGCGGACAGTTCGTCGAGGTGAACATCAAGGGCAACCTGCTCAACATGGCCGCCCGCCTCGCCGCGAAGGAAGAGCCGGAGATCGCCGACCTGCTCAAGGGCATCCAATCCGTCCGCGTCAACGTCGTCGGACTGGACGACGGCAACCGCGCCGAGACCCAGGCCCGCATCAAGGCCGTCCGGGGCGAGCTCGACTCCAAGGGCTGGGAACGCGTCGTCATGGTCAGCGAGAAGGACCAGGACGTCGGCATTTACCTCAAGACCCGTGGCCAGGACGCCGTCGAAGGCCTCGTCGTCACCGTCATCGAAAACAACAAGCAGGCGGTACTGGTCAACATCGTCGGCGACATCCGTCCCGAGAAGCTCGCCGACCTCGGCGAGAAGCTCGGTATCGAGCCGCTCAAGAACTCGCACCACACCTCGGGCAAACAAGCCGTGAAGTCCCAGAAATCGGAGAATTCCGAAGACAAGAAGTGACCCGCGAAAGCGTGGCGGCCCGCCTGGACCGCCACGCCTTCTCCGTTTGCATCGTCCGCGAGATCTGACAGCGCGTCGAAGAGCATCTGCGCTCGCAGGGACCGGCCCGAGGAACTCTCGCATGGTCCGGAGGACCAAGACGCGTCATCTCGTCCTCATCACTTGCCAAGATCTTTTGCCGGTCTGCCGCCCTTCCCCCATCGCTTTGTCCATGAATTCTCCGACACCCCGCTCCCGCACCTCCGGTTGGCAACGCTTCTGGATCGCTGTGCTCGTCATCTTCGTGCTCGGTCCGGTCCTGTTGGCCGGCGCGATCACCTTGACCGTTCTGAACGCGCTGTACGTCGGGTCCGATACCGCCGCCTTGCGCGCCGTCGTGGCGCCCAGCCTCGCAAACGGGTGGCATAAGGAGGCCGAGGTCCATGTCGGTTGGTTCCCGTTGGCCCTGGCGCGGACGGCGCTCCGTTTCGCGCCGGTCGAGCCCGAGGTGCGCCAAGCGCTCCGCGCGCTGCGGAACGCCGAGGTCTCCGTCCATGCGCGGCATGCCGATGGCCGGTCGACCGACCGCGGTGCCATGCTCATCGACGCCGACCGCGTGATGTCGGCGCGCGGCTGGGAACGCCTGGTCGGCGTGGTCGACCGTCACGACCTCGTCCTCGTGTATCTGCCGAAAGACCTGTCCTACGCGCACGACATCGAAGCCTGCGTGCTCGTCCTGGAGCCCCGCCACCTGGTCGTCGTCTCCGCGCGCGCCGACCTGGAGCCGCTGCTGGAGCTCGCCCGCGGACGCCCTGAATGGCAGGAGGGGCACCGCCGGCTCCAAGTCGCCGCAGCGGCGGACCGCTGAGCGGTTTCCGAGCGGTGGACATCAAGGCCGCCCACCGGAGCCCGGGGGGTGCGATTAGAAGTCGCGGACGGTTTGTGGCGCAGAGGGCGACTCGCTCTGTAGAAAAAATCGATCTGGAAAGCAGGAGCGGAGCCGGCAAAGCTTCGGTTTTCCTGCTTACCTGTTTTCCAGATTCTCTCTCCAGCCGGTGTTTTCTACAGAGCAATCGCAGTGCTTGGTCCAGTGCCCGCCACTTCCGGTCCGCACCGGGATCGGTTGTCCCCTTGCGCAGCGGGCGGTGGCCCCTTTCAATGCCACCTCTCGCACGATGCCCGTCCCCGTCCAACGCCCTGTCTGCAACCGCTGCCGCCGCCCGGAATCGGCCTGCTGGTGCGCGGCATTGACGCCGGTCGTGACGGCGACGCGCGTGGTTTTCCTGCAGCATCCCCGCGAAGCGAGGGTCGCGATCGGCACCGCCCGCATCGCGCACCTCGGGCTCGCCGGCAGCGAGCTTCACGAAGGGGTCGAGTTCGCTGAGCATCCGCGCGTCGCCGGGCTCGTCGTCCGCCCGGGCACAGCCCTGCTCTTCCCCGGCGAGGGCGCCGTCGCACCGGATGCGCTCGAGCGTCCGCCCGAGACGCTGCTGGTGATCGACGGCACCTGGCCGCAAGCACGGAAGATGATGGCGCTGAACCCCGCCCTGCGCGCGCTGCCGCGCATCGGTTTCATGCCGCGCAAGCCCGGCAACTACCGGATACGCCGCGAGCCGAAAGCCCACTGCGTCGCCACCGTGGAGGCGGTCGTCGAGGTGCTGGCGGCGTTCGAGGGCGACGGTTCGCGGTTCGAGCACCTGCTGCGCGCGTTCGACTCGATGGTCGACCGACAACTCACCGCGACCGCCGCCCGTGTCGAGGTTCCGCGGCAGCGGCTCAAGACCTGCGATCCGTGGTGGACCTCGGACGCGGTGCCCGACCTCGATACGTTGTGGCCGCAGCTCGTCGCCATCGCGGCCGAGGCGAACGCCCACGGCCGCGGCATCGATGTCCCGGGGAACCCGGAACTCGTGCAGCTCGCGGCGACCCGTCTCGGGACGGGCGAATCGTTCCACGCGTTCCTCGCGCCGCGTCGTCCGCTCGCCGTCAACGCGGCCCGCCATCTCGATGTGCCCGCCGCATCGATCCTGGGCGGCCGCACGGTCGGCAGCGTCCTCGCCGACTGGGACCGCTTCATCCGTCCGGGCGACCGCTTGATCGGCTGGGGCGGCCACAGCTGGGGATTGTTGGAGCAGGAAGGATGGCATCCGGGGCACCCACCCATCGACCTCCGCTTGGTCGCCGCGCACCGCCTGAAACGTCGGCCGGGCGCGTCGGACGCCGCGGTGCTCGCGATCGGTGGGACGCTCGACGCCGTCCCGGCCGCGCCCGGCCGCGCCGGTCGGTCCGTACGGGCCGTCTCCGCCTTCGTCCAAGCGTTGCTCGAAGAGAAACGAGCGGCGAGCCAGCCCTGATCCGACGGCACCCCTCACAAACGATCCGTTCCGATGACAACGCACTCCCTGAGCCCCTGCTTGATCGCCCTCCTCTCGCTCGCGCTCCTCGCTCCCGACGCGACAGGACAGACAAACTGGCCCCAGTTCCGCGGGCCGCACGCGGCCGGCATCGGGACCGACCCCGCCCTGCCCGACCGTTGGTCCGCCACCGAGAACGTCGCTTGGAAGACCGATCTGCCGGGCCGCAGCTGGTCCTCGCCGGTCGTCTGGGGCGACCGTGTCTTCGTCACCGCCGTCGTCGATCTCGGCGTCTCCGAACCGCCGAAGAAAGGGCTCTACTTCGGCGGCGACCGGCCGGAACCACCCAAGTCGGAGCATCAGTGGAAGATCTTCTGCCTCGATCTCGCCACCGGCAAGGTGCGGTGGGAACGGACCGTCCATCGCGGCACACCGGCCACGCCCGTCCACCTGAAGAGCAGCTACGGAGCGGAGACGCCGGTCACCGACGGCGAACGGGTCTACGCGCTCTTCGGCGGCGTCGGCGTCTTCGCCTTCACCCACGACGGCGACGCGGTGTGGTCCAAGCGTCTGGAGCCGCGCAAGACCCGCTATGGCTGGGGCTCCGCGGCCTCGCCGACGCTCCACGGCGGAAGGCTCATCCTCGTCGACGACAACGACGAGCATGCGCAGCTGACGGCTCTTGACGCGCGCACCGGCACCGAGATCTGGCGAACCGACCGCGACGAGAAGAGCAACTGGTCCACGCCCTTCATCTGGCAGAACGGCCGGCGCACCGAGATCGTCACCACCGGCACGCGCGCGGTCCGGAGCCAGGACCTGGACGGGAAGCCGCTCTGGTCGTTCCAAGGCATGTCGAGCATCGCCATCCCGACCCCGGTCGCGGGCGACGGGCTGCTCTTCGTCAGCTCCGGCTACGTGGGCGACAAGCTCCGTCCGCTCTACGCGGTGCGGCCCGGTGCCGACGGCGACATCTCGCTCAAGGCCGGCGACACCGCGAACACCTCCATCGCGTGGTCCGATCCCGTGGGCGGTCCGTATAATCCTTCGCCGCTGCTCCACGACGGGCGGCTCTACGTGCTCTACGACCGCGGGCTCCTGACCTGCCGCGATGCGAAGACCGGCAAGATCCTCTACGACCGGGAGCGGCTGCCCGAGGGGCTCGCGTTCACCGCGTCGCCGTGGGCGGCGGGCGGACAGATCTTCTGCCTCAACGAGGACGGCCTGTGCTTCGTGGTCCGCGCCGGGGACCGCTTCGAGCTGCTCCGGACCCACAAGCTTGCCGACGACGACATGTGCATGGCCACGCCGGCGATGGCGGGCGACCGGTTGCTGATCCGCACCGCGGCCCGGCTCTACTGCATCCGGACGGCCCGTCCCGGCGGCGGCTGACAAGACCCGGAGGACGGCACGACGGGTGCGATCCGAAGTTGCGGTCCGGATTGGAGGGGCTGGGAAGAGATCAATCTGGAAAGCCGGAAAACAGGAACGGAGCCGACAAAGCCCCGTTTTTCCTGCTTTCCAGTTTTCCAGATTCTCTCTCCGGTCGGTTTTCTCTACAGAGCAGGTGCGTCCCGGCTCCGGTTGCAGTGACCGCCACTTCTGACCGCACCTAGGTGCGATGCCCGCGTTGACTCGGCCGCTGACCGGCCCGATTCTCGCTTCCTTCCCTGAGATGAAGAACCCGACTGCCGAGCCGTTCTGGAAAGTCGTCGCCACACCCGAGTTCCCCGAGCTCGGCCATGGTCCGCGTCCCGGCGTGACCGCGCTCAAGCGACTCCAAGGCCAGCTCGACGAGGTCCTCGCCGGTTCCGGGACCCGAGAAGAGGACCGCGCCCTGCTCCGCGCCGTCGCGTTCCTCTACCACGACCACCACGACGCCGCGCACGACATCGTGCAGGACCTTTCCGACGCCGACGGATCGCTGCTCCACGGGATCCTCCATCGCCGCGAGCCGGACTACTGGAACGCCAAGTACTGGTTCCGGCGTTTCGTCGCCCATCCCGCCCACATCGCGCTCGGCCGAAGGATCCCGTCGCTGTTGACCGGGACGGCGGGCGCAGCGGTCGCGAAGGAGATCACCCGCCCGGGCGCGTTCGATCCGTTCGCCTTCGTGGACGCCGTCGAAGCCGCGGCCCGCCGGCCTGCGGAGGACCCCGAGGTCCTCTGGCTCCGGGCGGTGCAGCACTCGGAGTTCGAGGAGATCGTGGCCCACCTGCTCTCGTGAACGAGTTCTACACGGTGCTGTCCGCGGTCCTGCCGGTGTTCTGCCTCGCGATCGTCGGCGTGGTGCTGCGCAAGGTCGAGTGGCTCACCGAGGAGGCCGACGCCAGCCTCATGCGCGTCGTGGTCAACGTGCTCACGCCCGCGCTGATACTGGACAAGGTGCTGGGCAACGAGGCGCTGCGCCGGCCGGAGAACCTGCTCCTTCCACCGGTCCTCGGGTTCGCCGGCGTCGCGCTCGGTGTGTGGATCTGCTGGCTGCTGCGCGACCGCTTGGCGCTCGGCGGCGAGAAAGTCGGCCGCACCTTCGCCGCGGCGGCGGGCATCCAGAACTACGGCTATGTGCCGCTGCCCCTCATCGCGCAGCTCTTCCCCGGCAACACCGCTGGCGTGCTCTTCGTCCACAACCTCGGCGTGGACATCGCGATGTGGACGGTCTGTCTCGTCGCGCTCGGCCACGGCGGCTGGCGGGAATGGCGACGCTTGCTGAGCCCGCCGATCGTGGCGGTCGTCGCCGCGCTCGCGCTGAACACGCTGCGGGCCGGCGATTGGATGCCGAAGTTCGTGCTGACCTCGGCCCACATGCTCGGCGCTTGCTGCTTCCCGCTCGGATTGGTGCTGACGGGCGCCATCCTCGCGGATTCTTCGCGCGAGCTGCGGCGCGACCTCGGCGTGCGGACCCTCTTCTGGAGCTGCGTGCTGCGGCTGGGCCTGATGCCGGTGCTGATGCTGGTGGTCGCCCGGTTCATCCCCGCGTCGCCCGAGATGAAGCAGGT
>JBBRQL010000212.1:0-7263 GCA_038226425.1 Verrucomicrobiota bacterium | reverse complement strand
GTTGCCGAGCGTCAGCGCGCCCGAACCCGCCTTCACCAACAGCGAATCGGCGTGGCCGTGGTAGCAGCCGTCGAACTTGATGATCTTGTCGCGCCGGGTGAAGCCGCGCGCCAAGCGGATCGCCGACATGGTCGCCTCGGTGCCGGAGTTGCAGAACCGCACCTTCTGCACGCTCGGCACGAACTCCTTCACACGCCGCGCCATCGCGACCTCGGCCGGGTTCGGGATGCCGAAGCTCGTCCCGCGGACCGCCGCCGCTTGCACCGCGGACACGATCTTCGGATGCGCGTGGCCGAGGATGGCCGGGCCCCACGTGCCCACGTAGTCGATGAAGGTGTTGCCGTCGACGTCGGTGATGCGAGCGCCTTGGGCGGACTCGACGAAGAACGGGTCGCCGCCCACGCCGCGGAACGCGCGGACGGGCGAGTTCACGCCGCCCGGGATGTGTTCCAAGGCGGCGGCGAACAAGGCATCGGACTGGGTGCGGATCGGCATTCTAGGACTGCGACAGGTCGCTTTTTGGAGAGGCAGGGGCCACTGCGTCCGTGATCACGCCACAGGCGCCGCCGGATCGCCGATCGCGGCGTCCTCTTCCTTCTCGGAGATGACCGGGGCGATGGCCTGGAGCTTGTCCTTGCCGTCGAGGTTGATGAGCTTGACGCCCATCGTGTTCCGGCCGGCTTCGCGGATGCCCTGGACCGGGATGCGGACCATCTGGCCGCCGTTGGTGATGAGCATGATCTCGTCGGTGTCGCGCACGGTGAGCGCGCCCACCACGTTGCCGGTCTTGTCGCCGGTCTTCATCGTGATGATGCCTTTGCCGCCGCGTGACTGGAGGCGGTACTCCTCGAAGTCCGTGCGCTTGCCGATGCCGTTCTCGCCGGCGACGAGCAGCGTGGCGTCCTGCTCGACGAGCGCGCAGGCGACGACGGCATCGCTCTTCTCGAGCTCGATGCCCTTCACGCCGGCCGCGTTGCGGCCCATCGACCGCACCTGGTCCTCGGTGAACCGGATGCTCATGCCCTCCTTGGTGATGAGCACGATCTCGTTCAGGCCGGTCGTCAAGCGGACCTCCACCAGGTCGTCCCCGGGCTCGAGCGTGATGGCGATGATGCCGCCCTTGCGGACGTTCTGGAAATCGCTGAGCGCGGTGCGCTTCGCGGTGCCCTTGCGGGTGACGAAGAAGAGCTCGTTCGTCTGCTGCCAGGTGAGGTCCTCCTTGTTGGCGCCGTACTTGGCGTTGACGCGGACGACCGTCTGCACCTTCTCGTCGGCGCGGAGCTCGAGCAGGTTCGCGATGCTGCGTCCCTTGGCGGCCCGGCCCATGTCGGGGATCTCGTGGACGCGCTCGACGTACACGCGGCCGAGGTTCGTGAAGAACATCAGGTAGTCGTGCGTGCTCGCGGTGAAGAGACGCTCGATGAAATCGGCGTCCTCCGGCTTCTCGGACTCGCGCGTGGCCATGCCGATCACGCCCTTGCCGCCGCGGCGCTGGGCGCGGTAGCTGGAGACGTTCGTCCGCTTGATCAGGCCGTTGTGCGTGAGCGTGACGATGACGCCCTCGTTGGCGATCAGGTCCTCGATGGCGATCTCGCCCTCGTCCGGCACGATGTCGGTCCGGCGCGCGTTGCCGTGCTTGTCCTTGATCTCCTTCAGCTCCTTCTTGATGATCCCCATCACGCGCGATTCCTTGGCGAGGATGTCGAGCAGGTCCTTGATCTTCTCGACCAGCTCGCCGTACTCGGCGCGCACCTTGTCGATCTCCAGCCCGGTGAGCTGGTAGAGGCGGAGCTCGAGGATGGCGTCGACCTGGCGCTCGGTGAGCGCGTACCGGCCGGAGGCGCTGAGCCGATCGTCGCTGCGGATGAGGATGCCCCAGCGCTCGACCTGGCCGCGGGTCCACTCGAAGGCGAGCAGCTTGACCTTGGCCTCGTCGCGGTTCTTCGAGCTGCGGATGATGCGGATGAACTCGTCGAGGTTGTTGAGGGCGCAGACATAGCCTTCGAGCAGCTCGGCGCGCTCCTCGGCCTTGCGCAGCTCGAAGCGGGTGCGGCGCAGCACGACCTCGCGGCGGTGGTCGATGTAGGCCGCGATCAGCTCGCGCATCGTGAGCGTCTTCGGCTTGCCCTGGTGGATGGACAGCGCGTTGACGCTGAAGCTGACCTCGAGCTGGGTGTGCTTGAAGAGGTTGTTGATGACGACCTTCGGGATCGCGTCGCGCTTCAGCTCGATCACCAGGCGGCAGTTCTCGTCGGACTCGTTCCGCACACCGCTGATGTCGGTGACGACCTTGTTGTTCACGAGGTCGGCGATCTGCTCCTCGAGCGCGGCCCGGTTCACGTTGAACGGGATCTCGGTGATGATGAGCTGCTCCCGGTTGCCCTTCATCTGCTCGATGCCGACCTTGCCGCGCAGCTTGATGCTGCCCTTGCCGGTCTCGAAATAGTTCTTGATCCCCTCGATGCCGCAGATGATGCCGCCGGTCGGAAAATCGGGGCCTTTGATGAACTTCTGCAGTTGCGCGTTGGTGATCTCGGGCTTGTCGATCTGGGCGCAGATGGCGTCGATGACCTCGGCGAGGTTGTGCGGGGCCATGTTGGTGGCCATGCCGACGGCGATGCCGGTGCCGCCGTTGACGATGAGGTTCGGGAACGCCGCCGGGAAGACCTTCGGCTCCGTCATCCGCTCGTCGTAGTTCGGGACGAAGTCGACCGTGTCCTTGTCCATGTCGGACATGAGCGCGGCGCCCAGGTGCGTGAGCCGCGCCTCGGTGTAACGCATCGCGGCGGGCGGATCGTTCTCGACCGAGCCGAAGTTGCCCTTGCCGTCGATGAGCTTCTCGCGCATCGCCCAGGCCTGTGCCATGTGGACGAGCGTGGGGTAGATCACCGCTTCGCCATGCGGATGGTAGTTGCCGGACGTGTCTCCGCAGATCTTGGCGCACTTGTAGTGCTTGCGGCCCGGGAACAGCGACAGCTCGTGCATCGCGTACAGGATGCGGCGCTGGGATGGCTTCAACCCGTCGCGCACGTCCGGCAGCGCGCGGGAGATGATCACCGACATCGAGTAGTCGAGGAACGAGTTCTTGATCTCGTCGGCGACGTTGATCTTGGCGATCTTCTCGCCGACGGAATAGGCGCCTCCGGACGGGGCGGGGGAACTCGGCGGGTTCAGCGGATCGGATTCGTCAGGCATGGGAAATTGATTTTAAGGAAGCGAACGTGAGCTGCGGTCCGGATCAGAAAGTGTCCTGTGGCAGCTTGGTCGGGAACAAAGGGATGCCGAGCCGATGGGCGGCGGCACGCAGGCGGCCTTCGGTCGCCGCGAGCGGGAAATCGTGGTCCAGGTCGCTGGTCGCGACATGGAGGGCGTCCAGCGTGCGGACGGCGACCGCGGGATGGCAGAGGCCGATGATGTGCGCCGCGCGGTGCAGGACCTTGGAGCCGAGCGGACGGAGCTCGATCGCGCCTTCTTCCAGCCATTGCTCGAAACGGGTCCAGGCCCGTTCGCGGTCCGCGGCCTGGAGCTGGCCCGCGCGTTGTTTCGCCGCGAGCGCGGCGAACACCTCGGTGCGGGCCAGCTCGGAGGACGACAGCGGCTGTCCACGAAGTTCACGCTCGAAGAACGCCGAATCCGGTTCGGCGCAGAGCAGCTTCACGAAGATCGCCGAATCGCAATACATGGCAGCTACCAACCGCGGGAATCACGGTCTTCCCGGATGACCTCGTCCGCGGTCGGGCCGCCGCTCCATGCCGGCATCTGCGCCAGATGGGCCGCGCTTCCGGCGAACACCTTGCGCGGCTTTGCCGCGAGCGGCGGCACCAAGCGCGCCTTGGGCCGGCCATCCGAGGTGATCAACACTTCACGACCGGCGGCCACCATCTCCAACAGCGCCGAGAGCGTGGCCTTGGCGGTGCGGACGGAGACCACCTCGCCCACGCTGGTCGGCCGGGGCAAGGCGATCTCGTCGCGGAGAACCATCGGTTCCGTCGCGGTGGAGGTGTAAACGACAGGGCGTTTCGTTTTCATCTAGCTCAATGTGGTCACGCGTGACCACATAAGTCAAGCCTAGGTCCTAGACGTCGAGGTTGCGGACGTTGAGCGCGTTGTCCTCGATGAACTGGCGGCGGGGCTCGACGTCATCGCCCATCAAGCGCGTGAACATCTCCTCGGCCTCGACGGCGTCGGTGAGATCGATGCGGAGCAGTTTGCGGACCTTCGGATCCATGGTGGTCTCGAAGAGTTCCTTGGCGTCCATCTCGCCCAAGCCCTTGAAACGGTAGATCTGGATGCCTTTCTTGCCGACCGCCTTCACGGACGAGAGGATCTCCGGGATGGAGAACAACGGCGTGACGGTGGCCTTCTCGCCTTCGCCTTCGATGAGCTCGAAAAGTGGTTTGTCCTGGGCGGAGTAATGCTCCACGGCGAGGCCCTTCTTGGAGAGCTTCGCGAGCAGTTCGCTGATGGCCTTGTTCTCGAGGTGCAGGTCGTTGTGCTTGGCGCGGCGGATCACGCCTTTCTTCTCGGCCTTCTCCCGGGTCTCGGCGTCGCCGAGCAGATCCAGGTTCCTGGCCTTGTACTCTTCGAACGCCTCGTTGGTGACGAAGTAGTGGACCTTCTCCTCGTTGCCTTCGCGGGTCTTGACGAGGTGCAGCGGGAGCGAGCCGTCCGGGCCGCGCTTGTCCACGTAGTCGGAGAAGTTCCCGCCCACGCGCTGGATGTAGGTGGCGTGCTTGTCGAGCGTCTCCAACAGGCCGAGGATCTCTTCGAGTTGTTTCGCCGGGACCTCTTTTCCGTCGGCCAGATTGCGGAGACGGACCTCCTCGGTGCCGTTCTGGAGCAGGATGCGGTTGAGCTGGACGTCGTCGTCGACGTAGTCGGTGCGCTTCTTCCGGGTGACGGAATAGAGCGGCGGCTGGGCGATGTACACGTAGCCGTCGCGGATGAGCTGGGTCATCTGGCGGTAGAAGAACGTGAGCAGCAGCGTGCGGATGTGGGAGCCGTCCACATCGGCGTCCGTCATGATGATGATCTTGTGGTAGCGGAGGCGTTCGATGTTGAACGCGCCTTCGCCCTCACCGGCGCCGATGCCGGTGCCGATGGCCGTGATCATGGTCCTGATCTCGTTGTTCTGGAGGACCTTGTCCAGACGCGCCTTCTCGACGTTGATCAGCTTGCCGCGGATGGGGAGGATCGCCTGGAACTTGCGGTCGCGTCCCTGTTTGGCGGAGCCGCCTGCCGAGTCGCCCTCGACGATGTAGAGCTCGGTGTTGGCCGGATCGCGGTCGGAGCAATCGGCCAGCTTGCCGGGGAGGCCGCCACCGGAGAGCGAGGTCTTGCGGACGGCTTCGCGGGCCTTGCGCGCGGCTTCACGGGCGCGAGCGGCGTTGAGGGCCTTCTCGACGATCCGCTTCGCGACGGGCGGGTTGTCGTCGAAGTAGTTCATCAGGCCTTCGTAGGCGGCGGAACCGACGATGCTCTCCACCTCGGGCGAGAGCAGTTTGACCTTGGTCTGCGACTCGAACTTTGGGTCGCTGTGCTTGATCGAGATCACCGCGGCCAGGCCTTCGCGGACATCGTCGCCGGTGATCTGGGGATCCTTGTCCTTCAGCAGGCTGTTGGCCTTGGCGTACTGGTTGATCGAACGGGTCAGCGCGTTGCGGAAGCCCGTCATGTGCGCGCCGCCATCCGGGTTGTGGATGGTGTTGGTGTAGCACAACACCTGGTCGGTGTAGGAATCGTTGTACTGGAGCACCACCTCGGTGTGGACCTCGATCTCTTTCTCCGAGGTTGAGATCTTCATCTCCTTGCGGACGGAGATCGGCTTCGGATGCAGCACCGATTTGCTCTTGTTCAGCTGCTTCACGAACTCCTCGGTGCCGTCCTAGTAGAAGAACCGCTCCGGCTGGGTCTCGGGCGTCCGTTCGTCGGTGAAGACGATCTCGAGGCCGGAGTTGAGGAAGGCGAGCTCCCGGAGACGCTGGGAGATGCGGTCCGCCTTGAACTCGATGGTGTCGCGGAAGATCTCCACGTCGGGCTTGAACGAGATGAGCGTTCCGGTCGCCTTGGATTTGCCGATGACCTCGAGCTTCTTGGTCACCTTCCCTTGGGCGAACTCCATGTGGTACACCTTGTTGTCCCTGGAGACCTCGACCTCGAACCATTCGGAGACGGCGTTGACGCACTTGGCGCCGACACCGTGGGTGCCGCCGGAGAACTTGTACCCGCCCTGTCCGTACTTGCCTCCCGAATGGAGGGTCGTGAGCACGAGCTCGACCGTGGGGATCTTCTTCACCGGATGCGGGTCGACCGGGATGCCGCGACCGTCGTCGTGGATCGAGATCGAGCCGTCGACATGGATGTTCACCTCGATGCGGGTGCAGTGTCCGGCCAGATGTTCGTCGACCGAGTTGTCGAGCACCTCCGAGACGCAATGGTGCAGCGCCCGCTCGTCGGTGCCGCCGATGTACATGCCCGGCTTTTTCCGGACGGCCTCCAAGCCTTCGAGGGTGCTGATCTTGGAGCCGTCGTAAACGTTGTCGGGAGCCGGAGGATTTTCTGCCATAGCGGTCGGGAAAACAGGGCCGAGGCGGCCCCAGAATCTTACACGGGAATCCTACCAGCCGGGCCGCCGGGGACAACAGGAAAGTCCCCGGCAAAGCGAACGGCTCCCCAACATCTTGGGGAGCCGTCCTGCTTCCGGCCTAACAGATCGTGGTCACTCGCCGGCGGTGACGATCACTAGCCATGCGTCGTCCCACTTCTCCTTGGTGTCGCCAGCGAAGGCGAACACGTGGCCATCCTTCAGCTTCTGGACGGCGATGGAATCGGTCTTCACCAAGCTCGGGGCGGCGCCGGCTTTGGCGCTGTAGATCCGGACCTCCACCATCGAGTCCTTCTCACGGACGTCGATCAGGCACTTCTCGCTGAGCTGGACCTTCTTAGGGTCTTTCTGGGGAACGCCGACCGTCTCCGACTTGACGACGAAGTAGTTCTTCCAGCGGAGGTGGCGGAACTTCTCCCGTATCTTCGGATCCAGCTCGCGGAGCGCTGGATCATTCGGCTTCATGTCGTCGGTGCCCCAAGCGAGCTGGGCCCGCACTTTGAATTCACCGGCGGAGACAGGGCAGGTGAAGACGGCGGTCGCCGCGACGACGGCCAACCATGGACCACAACGGCGCTGGAAGATGTTCATCGGATGCCTCGGACGAGCGGGGAGTAGCCTAAACGGGGAGCCGCGGCAACTAGTTGATCCAGCTGATG
>JBBRQL010000211.1:0-7316 GCA_038226425.1 Verrucomicrobiota bacterium | reverse complement strand
TCTCCTGCGCCTCGTCTCCGCTCTCTTGTCCGAGACCTCCCAAGATTGGGAGACCGGAACAATCTACCTCAACATAGTCTCCTCCAACCCACCCACGACTTGATCCCCGCAGAAATTACAGAAAGAAAATTGCGCGGCCTTGCTGCTCTCCGCGTCCGCCTTCGCCGCCGACCTGGTCAACGTCTCCGGGGCCAGCAAGATCGCCGTCGCCGGCTACGACACCGTGGCGTTCTTCACGGACTCCAAGCCGGTCAACGGTTCACCCGCCATCACCGCCGAGTACCAAGGCGCGACGTGGTTCTTCGCCAGCGAGGAGCACAAGGCGCTCTTCACGGCCAAGCCGGAAAAATACGCCCCGCAGTGCGGCGGATATTGCGCCTTCGGCGTGAGCGTCGGCGCGTTGTTCCCGGTGGACATCTCCACCTGGCAGGTCCGCAACGAGAAGCTCTACCTGAACCTGAACCAGGACATCCTGAAGAAGTTCAACGGGGACTTCGAAGCGAACGTCGCCAAGGCCGACAAGAACTGGCCGACCCTCGTCAAGAAGCACGCGAAGTGAACCCATCGGAGTGCGGCGGGCACGGATGCTCGCCGCGTTTTTTTTGTCGCGCGGGCCGGATTTATCCGGCTCGCGTCCTGCGGACACCCGGATAGCGTCATCCAGATGACTGAAGCCGACATCAACTGGCCGCAGGCGCTACGGGCAGCGGAAAATTCCGCTGCCGTCGGCGGGCTGCGCGGTGTGGTGCTCGACGGCCTCCGCATCGCGCTGCGAGACCGCTCGGACGTGGGAGAGGCGCAGTTGGAGGATTTCGCGCAAGAATCGTTGGTCCGGGTCCTTGACCGTCTCGACCAGTTCGCCGGGCGCAGCAAGTTCACCACCTGGGCGCACAGCATCGCGGTCAACACGGCCTTCACCGAACTGCGCCGCAAACGGTACCAAGATGTGTCGCTCGACGCGTTGACCGCCGATGGGGACCAGCTGGCCGAGGCCACAGTGATGCCGGACCACGCATCCGACGGCGACGAGGAACGTGCCCGGGTGGTCGCGGCGTTGCGCAGGGCCATCGCGGAGAAGCTCTCGCCGAAGCAACGATCCGTGATCGCCGGGGAACTGCAGGAGCTGCCGTTCGACCAGATCGTCGAGCTGCTCGGCTCGAACCGCAACGCCGCCTACAAGCTTGCCCACGACGCCCGGCGCGCCCTCAAGGCGCACCTCGCCGCCGAGGGGATCTCCTCCGAGGTCGTCCGAAACGCATTTTCCGTATGAAACCGCTGACAACCGAACAGGTCCAAGGGTTCGTCCGCATGGTCGAGCTGACCCGCGACCGTGAACTGGATTGCACCGAGTGCCGGAGCCTCTTCGCGGAATCCGCGGAGAAACAGCTCGCCGGCCTGCCGATGGACGAGGCGTTGGCGTTGGTCCGCCAGCATTTGTCGCTCTGCCCGGAGTGCAACGAGGAGTTCCTCGCGCTCGAAGAGATCCTGCGCGGCAGCCGGTGAGCCGGGGCTCGTGGGCCCCGGCGCGCCTTGTCTTTGTGACCGTCCGGCGGTCTGCCCGTCAGCCATTCAGCGCACCACTTCGTACGCGAAGCCCTTGAGGTACTCGGTCTCCGCGACGGCGGGGAGCACCGGGTGGTCGGGCGATTGCGTGTACTGCGCGACGCGGCGGAGGATGCGATGGGCATCGAACGCGGCGGCCAAGACGACCTCCTCGAACAGGTGCGTGTCCACATGATGCGAGCAGCAGAAGGTCGCCAGCGTGCCGCCGGCCTTGAGCAGCTTGAGCGCGCGGAGATGGATCTCCTTGTAGCCGCGCAGGGCGTCCTGCACCGACGCCCGGTTCCGGGTGAAGGACGGCGGATCGAGGATGATGAGGTCGTAGCGCGGCTTCACGCGGTCGCCCGGGGCGTGCGTGGTGTTGGCCTTCAGCCAATCGAAGACGTTGATGGCCTCGAAGGAGGTGTTGCCGGACAGGCCGTTGGTCTTGGCGTTGCGGGTGGCGGCGGCGATGGCCTCGGCGCTCTGGTCGAGGCCGTGGACGTGCTTGGCCCCGGCGCAGGCGGCATGCAGCGCGAACCCGCCGAGGAACGAGAAGCAGTCGAGCACCTCGGCGCCCTGGGCGAACCGGGCGACGGCCGCGTAGTTCACCTGCTGGTCGAGGTAGAGGCCGGTCTTGTGCCCGCCGGCGAGGTCGGCCTCGAACTTCAGGTCGTTGAGCGAGACCATCACGGTCTCCGGGACTTCGCCCACGAGCACGTCGTTGATCTCGGCGAGGCCCTCGAACTTGCGGGACGACATGTCGTTCCGCTCGATGATGGCCACCGGCTTGACCAGCTCCTGCAGCACCTCGGCGATGAGGTGCTTGCGCTTGTCCATGCCGAGCGAGCTGGTCTGGAGCACCAGCACGTCCTCGTAGCGGTCGACGATGAGGCCGCTCACGAAATCGCTCTCGGAGTTGAGCAGCCGGTAGGAGGTCGCCGTGGGCAGCCACTTGCGGCGGTGCGCCAGCGCAGCGGTGATGCGGGCGCGGAAAAAGGCGCGGTCCAGCTCGGCCCGGTCGTGGTCGATCATCCGGATGACGATCTTGGAGCGGGAATTGTAGATGCCGGTGCCGAGGAAACGGGCGCGGTGGTCCTTCACGTGGACGACCTCGCCGTCGGTCGGCGGCGCGGTGATGCGCTGGATGGAGTTGCCGTAGACCCAAGGATGGCCGGCGATGATACGGTCGGCTTCGCCCGGTTTGACGATGACAGCAGGAATGGACATGGCTTGTAGACAGGGCCCGCGGTGCGCAGGCCGAAAGGCGATACTAAGCCAGAACCCGCCGGGACGGGGAAGGGATTTGTGGACGGGGAAACGCCGGACACCGATCGCCGGTGCCCGGTCCTTCGCCTTCGTCCTTTTTCCTTTTCCCCCTTTGCCCTGCCGCCTGCCGCGCGACGAGGAACCCGCTCGACCGGGTACGTTGACGGTCCGCGTCCGGACGCGCATCCTCGCCGCTCCATGTCCGCCTTGCTTGATTCGCTCATCGAACTCATCCGCCGCACCTCCGCCGAGCTGCCCGACGACGTGAACGCCGCGCTCGTGCGGTCGCTGGAAGCGGAGAAGAAGGGCACCATCGCCGAGAGCGCGCTCAAGATCATCGAGCGCAACATCGAGCTGGCGAAGCGCAAGTCGCAGCCCATCTGCCAGGACACCGGCAGCGTCATCTTCTACGTCGGTTGCCCGGTCGGGACCGACCAGATCACCTTCGAGGAGACCGCGCGCGAAGCCGTGAAGCAGGCGACCAAGAAGGGCTACCTCCGCCAGAACTCGGTGGATTCCATCACCGGCAAGAACGACGGCACCAATCTCGGCCCTGGCGCGCCGGCGATCCACTTCCACCAGCACCGCTCGCCGGAGACCGAAGTACGGCTCGTCCTCAAAGGCGGCGGCTGCGAGAACGTCGGCGCCCAATACTCGCTGCCCATCGAGAAGCTGCACGCCAACCGCGACCTCGATGGTTGCCGCAGGGTCATCCTCGACGCCGTGCTCCAGGCCCAGGGCAAGGGCTGCGGCCCGGGCATCCTCGGCGTGTGCATCGGCGGCGACCGCGCGACCGGCTACGAGTTCAGCAAGCAGCAGTTCCTCCGGCTGCTCGACGACCGCAACCCCGACCCGCAGCTCGACGTGCTGGAACAGGAAATCCTCAAGACGGCGAACGAGCTGGGCATCGGTCCGATGGGTTTCGGCGGCAAGACGACGCTGCTCGGCGTGAAGATCTGCGCGGCCAACCGCGTGCCGGCGTCGTACTTCGTGAGCGTGAGCTACATGTGCTGGGCCTACCGCCGGCAGGGTGTGGTGCTCGGGGCGGAGGAGACGATCGCGAAGTGGCTGTATTGAAATCCGCGACCGCCGGTTCGAACCTACCCGAACTCGTATGACGATTTCCGTGCGCCACCGGTTCCAGGTCGAGGACCACAGTGCCGCCTACGGCTTCGGTCCCGTCATCCTTAGATTGTCTCTATACATGATCGCCTACCGGAGCCCGATCCATCGCTAAGCCGACCCGCAGCAGAAGACAACCCAACCCCATGACCCGACTCACCACCCCTCTCACCGAAGAAGCCGTCCGCTCGCTCAAGGTCGGCGACGAGGTCCAGATCACCGGCCTCGTCTTCACCGGGCGCGACGCCGTCCACAAGTACCTGCACGAAGGCGGCACGCTGCCCCCGGAAGTGGATCTGCGCGGAGGCATCATCTACCACTGCGGTCCGGTGATGATGAAGCAGCCCGACGGTTCCTGGCTGTGCACCGCCGCCGGCCCGACCACCTCGATCCGCGAGGAACCCTACCAAGGACAGATCATCCGGGACTTCGGCGTCCGCGCCGTCATCGGCAAGGGCGGCATGGGCGACCGGACCCTCGCCGCCTGCCGCGACCACGGCTGCGTGTACCTCCACGCCATCGGCGGTGCCGCACAAGTGCTGGCCGAATGCGTGAAGAAGGTCCGCGGCGTGCACTTTGCGGAAGAGTTCGGGTCGCCCGAGGCCATCTGGGAGCTCGAGGTCGCGGATTTTCCCGCGGTCGTGACCATCGATGCGCACGGCAACTCGCTCCACCGCGAAGTCCTCGCGGCCAGCCAATCGGCCTTGGCGGCACGCCTCTGATCCCGGGCCGCACCCGAAGCGCGCCGACCGGTCCACGCCCGCAGAGGCGGACGTGACCCGGGGGCGGCGTGCGATCCACTGGGCCAGAAGCGACAGGGTCCGCAGACCCGCGCGGACTACGGCCATCTCCATCAGCGTCGGTCAGCGCAGATCAGCGATACGCTACTTCGTCCCCACGAGCGCCCCGCAATGGACCAACGTGGGCACGATCGCTGCATCGGCTTCGAGGCCCGCTTCGCGCAGCCATCCGCGATATTCCGCGGCGCTGTATGCCCTGCCTTCCGTGAGCGTGAAGAGCGCGGCCGAGTAGAGCGCGGTCGGCAGCGGACCGCCGAGATCGTCGTCGAGGAACACGTCGTGGACCACCAGACGGCCGCCGACCGGCAGCGCACCGGCGCACCGCGCCACCAGCGCGCGGCACTCCGGCACATGCCAGTCGTGCAGGATGTTCGACAACAGCACCACATCGGCCGTCGGCAACGCCGCGGTGAACATGTCGCCGGGCACGAGCGCAAGACGATCGGCCACGCCCGCGACGACGGCGAACTCGGCGGCGACCTTCAGCACCTCGGGTCTGTCGAGCACCGAGGCGCGCAGACCGGGGTTCGCCTGCAACAACGCGATGGCGTACAGCCCGGTGCCGCCGCCGACATCGAGCACGTGCGACACGCCGGCGAGCGGCAGGTCCCGCGCGAGCAGCGGCGCGACGTTCTTCGCCCGGCCCGACAGCGCGAGCGTGAGCGAACGGGCGCTCGCCTCCTTCTCCATCGCCGATTCCACGCCCTCGCGGAAGATGAACGCCGCGCCTTCGTCCGGCTTCTCCGCGCCGAAGGGTCGGTCCAGCCGCAACCGCTCCGCCATCGCCAGCACGCCGGGAGACTGCGCCGCCAAGCCGCAATAATCGCCCATGTAGAACGCTCCGCCGGGCACCAGATGCTCCTTCGCCAGCGGCGTCAGCGAAAGGCGGCCGGCGGCATCGCGCGCGATGGTGCCCATCGCCCGCAGCGCGGTGACGAGCACATGGGACGGCCGTTCGGCCAGGCCGAGTTCTCCGCCGATCTCCGCGAGCGTCATAGGACGGAGCGCGAGCCGGGCGAACACATCGAAGTGCGCCACCGCGGCGACGAGCAGTTCGGTGGCGTGGTTGCCGCGGAAGAGCTCGAACAACGGCGTGGGATCGGTGGCAGGCGGCGTGGTGTGGTCCATGCGTTCAGCGTGCCGGAAAACCGGCCGCAAGGCCAGCGTCCGCCGGCGTGCCGAGGTCCGCGAGCTTCGCGAGCCGGGCGGCATGACGCCCGCCGTCGAACGGCGTGGACAGCCAGGTCCGCACGATGTCGAGCAGATCGCCCTCCGGCACGAGCCGGGCGCCGATCGAGAGCACGTTCCCGTCGTTGTGGGCGCGGTTGAGCCGCGCGGCCTCGACCGTCCAGCACAGGCCGCAGCGCACACCGCGGATCTTGTTGGCCGCGATGGCCTCGCCGTTGCCCGAGCCGCCGAAGACGATCCCTCGCTCGCACTCGCCGCGCGCGACCGCCATCGCCGCCGGGATGACGAAATCCGGATAATCGCACGGCTCTTGGTCGTGCGCGCCGAAGTCCACGACCTCATGGCCGAGCGTCGGCAGGAACGCCTTCACCCGTTCCTTGAAAGCGAATCCGGCATGGTCGGTCCCGAGAGCGATCTTCATCGCGCAAGCATGGGCCGCCGGATCCGCCGCGGCACGCGAAAGCTCCGCTTCAGCCCAGGTCGAAGAGAAGCACCTGTGCCTTGCCCGTGGCGGAGAACTCGAGCAGCGGCTCGCCGTTGACCTGCGCGCCGTCGCCCTGGGCGAGCCGTTGTCCGTTGAGGACCACTTCGCCCTTGGCGATCTGCACCCACGCGGCACGGCCCGGCGCGACGGCGTGCGACACGCTGTCGCCGCCGGCGAACTTCGCGAGCCACAGGTCGGCGTCCTGGTTGATGGCGATCGAGCCGTCGCGGCCCGCCTTGGACGCCACGAGATGGAGCCTGCCCGTCTCCGCGCCGGCGAAGTGCTTCTCG
Organism: Verrucomicrobiota bacterium; assembly: GCA_038226425.1. Lineage (GTDB taxonomy): Bacteria > Verrucomicrobiota > Verrucomicrobiia > Limisphaerales > UBA9464 > CAIVQB01. Next base: position 624 of record JBBRQL010000211.1, on the reverse strand, counting down.
GCGTAGGAGGGCTTCACGCCGCGGCGGTCCGGCAGAATCCAGATCTGCAAAAGGCGGACCTCCTCGGTCGCCGAGTGGTTGAACTCGCTGTGCTGCACACCGGTTCCGGCGGCCATGTGCTGGACGTCGCCGGCGCGGATCACGCTACCGTTGCCCATCGAATCGCGGTGCTCCAGCGCGCCACGGACGACGAAGCTGATGATCTCCATGTCGCGGTGCGGATGCAGTCCGAAGCCGCCGCCGCCGGCGATGACGTCGTCGTTGATGACGCGCAGGCTGTGGAAGCCCATGTGCGCCGGGTCGTGGTAATCGGCGAAGCTGAACGTGTGGTAGCTGTCGAGCCAGCCGTGCTCGGCGTGGCCTCGTTCATCGGATTTGCGGATGGTGATCATAGCGGGTCCACTCTAGCGCGCCTGCGGCGGAGGCAACCGGGCACCTTGGGGTGACCACCCGGCCCTTCCACTGCGCGCCTTGCTCCCATGAACACTAGAGCGGTTTAAATGAAACTGTAGCCGCAAGAGGCGAACCAGTTTTGGGCGTCTTTGGCGGTGACGGAGGCCAAGGCTGAGGCGATGGCGCGGAGGAGTTCCTCGCGGGTCCTGGCCTCGGCGCTCCTGAGTGACT
>JBBRQL010000210.1:0-7390 GCA_038226425.1 Verrucomicrobiota bacterium | reverse complement strand
CTGTCCATCAACGCGGACGAGCGGTTGACCGCCTGGAGGTCGAGGCGGAAGGAGCAGTCTTGGTAGTACTCGGAGTCGAGGAGCACCTTGAGCTCCTTGCGGACCCCCTCGAGCTTCTTGCCGGCCACGCTGAGCTTGACGGAGATCGGGCTCGTCCGGGTCACCCGGAACATCGCCTCGCCGGCGTCGGTGACGAAGACCGTCTCAGCGTCGCTGCTGCCGCCGCCGCCGCGCTGGGACTCGACGACGGACGGATCCTGATCGATGAGGAACCCGAGGACATCGTGGGGCTTCAGCTCCCGGTTCTCGGCGTCGACCACGGTCGTCGACTGCGACTCCTTCGCGGCCTTGGCCTTGGCAGTGGCATCCGTGCCGGCGACAGGCGCTCCCGCGACCGGAGTGGCGACGGCGGGCGGTGCGGGAGGGTCGTCCGCGGACGCGGGCACGGCGAGGAGCACGAGGCCTAGGAGGCAGGATCGGTTCATGGTCAGAATCGGTAGTTCAGCGCGATCGTCACCGTGTTTTGATGGTACCCATGTCCCGCGAGATTCGAGAGACGAAAATAATGGGTGTACCCGAGGCTGGCCGATAACTTCCGTGTGATCGGCATCCCCGTGCCGACGGAGAAGGACAAGGTGTCGGAGCTTTCCCCCTGCCGCTTCACCGGCAACACGAGATCACGTCCCAAGATGACCGGACTGCCCAGCACGCTTCCGTCCGGCAGGAGGGTACCGGCCGGTAACAACGTCCCGGCCGGCACGGTCACGAAATCGAACCCCGGACCGCTCTGCGTGAAGCTGCTGTAGTTCACGCCGAAGTTCAGGTTGAGCGCCTTGGCGAAGGTCCAACCCAAGGTGTATGCGGCGCTGAAGGTGTCGTTGAAGTTCGCTCCGATCCCCAGGTCGGAGTTCCGGCCCAAGGTCACCCCGTGGCGGAGATGGCGGTTGATCGTGTGGGTGGCCGCCAGGTTGTAGGTCACGCCGGCGAACCCGCTCGTGTCCCCGTTGGCCCCGTTTCCTTCGCTGTAGGAGACCTGGTAGCGGACCGACGCGCTCAGGTTGATGTTCCGGGTCGGCTGGAGCTGGACCACCGGGCCCGCGCCGTACCCGTGCGAGCCGCTCTGGAAGCCTTCCGAGTACGAGTTCTGGTAGACGCTCCCGGAGACACCGACCGTCCAGCGCGGGTCCAGCTTCTCGAAGACCGCGGCGCTCAAGGAATGGGTGTCGTGGTCGGCGAGCGCGAAGCTGTCGCCCAGTCCCCGGTCGATCGTGTAGTCGTATCCGGAAGTCACCGTCGTCGAACGCGTCGCCGCCCACGCGGCGGAGAGCCCTGCGTTGTTGGAAAGCCGCTGGAAGTCCACCGAACCGATGCTGCCATCGCCCGTGATGTCGTTGCGGGCCGCGAACCCGGAGCCGCCCGAGGTGCTGATGCGGTCGTACACGGCGAACCGCACGTCGCCGATGATGAACCGGTAGTCGAAGGTCGAGTTCGGCGTGAGATTGAGGCTGATCCGGTTCAGTTCCGGGTGGTTCAAGTAGAACACGTACCCGATCCCGAAATCCATCCTCAGGGTGTTGTACTCGGACATCTCCCACTTCAGCCCGACATTCAGCGACGGATTGGACGTCAGCTCATCCTCGGCCGCCGGGCCGCCGCCCCCGGACGACAGGTTGATGTTGTCGACGTAGGTGAACGTGCTACCGGCATAGACCGACCCCTTCACCGGTCCGATCTTGAAGTTGTAGTCCCGTGCGGACCCCGCGCCCGAGTTGTACGGCATGCCGCGACCGATCAGGAAGTTGTCGCCCGGGAGGCCTTGGACGCCGGCCGGGACCGTCGGTATCTGGCCGAGCGGCGATTGGTACGGGTTGAAGAAACCTTGCGCGAGCCCCCCCGGGAGCCCGGCCGATAGCAGGCCGAGCGCCACACCTCCGGCCAAGCGCCAGCCTTGCCCGGGCTTCCCGAGCAGCCGGCAGCGCCCGGAAAGGGTGGATCGTGGGATCACTTCGTTGTGCAAGACAGGGTGACGGAAGCAGCCGGAGGACGCGGTCCACGGACCGGGTGGACGGTCCGGGGGCAACCTAACAAGGCTTCAGCATGGGACAAGCCCCCAGATCTGGCGGTGCGGTCCCGGGCACGGCCGTTCATTGCGCATCGCGCACCTGGTAGAACCTCGGGGTCTCGGACGGGCGGGCATCCAGGTACAGGGCCGTCTCCCCGGTCGCGGCGATCTTCGGCCCGACCGCCTGCCAAGCGGACCCGCCGACATCGCTCCGGCTGAAGACCTGGTAGCTCCGCCCGGGAGCAGATTCCCAGGTCACGGACGTGCCGTTGGCCGCCAACCGGACGCTCACGATGCGATAGTTCACCGAGAGCTTGTCGGTCGGGTCGCTTCCCATGGCGGCTTCGCGCCGGTTCACGAACCCGTCGCCGTCCGGATCCTTCTCGGGTCCCGCCTCGGGCCGGGTGAACGGGCTGAACCAGCGGCGTTGGAACAGGTCGTCCAGCCCGTCGAAGTTGAAGTCGTAGGTCAGCGGCAACACCTCGGCGAACCCGTTGGCCCAGGCGATCGAACCGCCCGCCGTCACCGACACACTGCGCAGACCGGGGACGGCGCCCGGCGCCACCGTCACCGGCACCTGCACCAGCGTCAGGTGCCGCAGCGCATCGGGCACGACCACCGTGACGCCGTAGGTGAAACCGCCACCCGTGAGGCGCAAAACCGCGTCGGCGCCGACAGCCCCGGGGATGTAGACCCCGACCCATGCGTTGGTCTGGCCGGGCGTGAGCTGCATGCAGGCGTCGCCGCTCGTCCGCCCGTCCTCGGTGAAGAACCGGCGCGCCTCGGTGATGCGGAAGGCCGGGACACCCGGCAGCACCGCGACGTCCTTCGTCACCGTCCCGCCCTTGGCCACCGTGAACGGCACCGGCACGGTCGGCAGGAAGGCCGTCTCCGCTTCGGAGAAGGAGGCGTCGTAGACATCCAGGTCGGCACCTCGCACGAGGTAGCCGTCCGTCCCGTCGGCGCCCGGGTCCAAGGGCGTGACGCGCAGGGTGTAGTCGCCCGGCGGCAAGGCCGGGACAGAATAGGCACCGCTCGCGGTCGTGACCGTGCCGCCGACCACCAGGCCGGCAAGATCCTCGACCGTGACCAAGGCCCCGAGCACACCGGCCCCGGTCATCGAGACCTTTCCGCGCACGATACCGGTCGACGAGCGGGTCGCCGGCAGCCCGTAGATCGATCGGGCCGCGGTGACCTCGTCGGACGACAAGCCGGCGGCGCTGCCGACCCCGGGTTGCGTCAGCCAGAACATCGTCGCGCCGCCGAGCGGAGAATGGTGCAGCCCGAGCAGATGACCGATCTCGTGCGCCACGACCGATTCGACGAGATTCCCTTGGGTCAGCGACGGGGCGAACGCGGTGATCCACTGCCGGTCGCGGTTCAGCAGGATGTCCGCTTCGACCACGACGCCGTCCACCTCGGAGTACACGGTGGTGGCGTTGACGGCCGCCGGGAGGAACACACGGCCACCGGCGTAGTTCCGGCCGCCGGACAACCAAGCCACGGTGCAGACGCTGTCCTCCGGGTCGACATCGGTCATCGCCCCGGCCGCCGGCAGCTCCTCGAACTTGATCTGCGTGCCCGGCACCGCTTGCCACTGGCCGAACGCCGACCGCACCGCATCGAGCTCCGCGACCCGGTTCGTCTCCGACCAGCCGTCCGCGCTGATGCGGTAGCGGATCGCGAGGGTCGACGGATTCTGCGCCGACGGCGGGACGAGGGACCCGTCGAAGAAGGTGAAGTTCCAGTTCGACCGCTGCACGAAGGCCTCGGCGGACGGCATCGCGCCCGCCGATAAGGCTCCGACGAGGAGACCTTTGCCGATCCAGCTCATCGTGCCGCCTCCACGCGACGGCGCAGCTCCGACAGCTCTAGCGGCACTTGCGTCGGCAACCGGTATCCCGACTTGTCCGCCGGTCCGCCGATGACGCCGTTGGCGACGTGCTTGGCACCGGATGCCTGGGCCACCTCGACCGTGAACTTGCCCTGCGCCAGGTCGAGGGTCACCGGTTCCCCGCTCTCGTTGCGCGCGGTGAAGACGACGACCTCCTCGCCCAACCGGTACTCGGGTCCGCCGACCACGGCGACCTTTCGGGCGCCGAGGACCCCGCCGGCGAGCACCAGCGTGAAGCGGCCGACCGTCTTGCCTTTCCAGACCTCGGCGACATCCAGCTCCACGCGCGTGAAGATCCGTCCGGCCGGATCGCGCGTGCATTCCAAGGCATCCACCTTGCCGTGGACCACCGTGTCGGCCCGCTTCGCGAGGTCTTCCACCGGCACGGGTGCCCCGATCGCGGCGGCGATCCGGTTCGCCAGCGCGGACGCCAGCAGAACGGCCAGCGCGACCGGCACCTGGTTCCCGACCTTGGACCTGAGACCTTGGACTTGAGACTTCATTCGTTTTCCCTCGTCAGCTTGGCGTAGTAACCGCCCGCCGCCAGCAGTTCTTCCGCCGTTCCCGTCTCCGCGACACGGCCGTCCACAAGGGCGACGACGCGGTCCACCGCGCGCAAGGTCCCGAGCCGGTGGGCGACCATCACCGTCGTGCGCCCGCGCATGAGCTCGCGCAGGCCCGCAAGCACGAGCGCCTCGCTCTCGGCGTCCAGCGCGCTGGTCGGCTCGTCCAGCAGCAGGACCGGCGCATCCTTGAGGAAGGCGCGAGCCAGGTTCAGCCGCTGCTTCTCGCCCGCGCTCAACCGCGCCGCCCCGTCGCCCACCACCGTGTCGTAACCTTGCGGCAACTTCCCGATGAACCCGTGGGCGTTCGCCGAGCGGGCCGCCGCCTCGATCTCCGCCTGCGTCGCGCCAGCCTTGCCGTAGCCGATGTTCTCCGCGACCGAGGCCGGCAACAGCAGCGGTTCCTGCGAGACCAAAGCGACCTGCTCGCGGAGCGCCCGGAGAGGGAGTCCTGCGATATCCTCGCCGCCGAGCCGGACGCTGCCGGAATCCGGCCGCAGGAAGCGCGGCACCAGATGCAGCACCGTGGTCTTGCCCGCGCCGCTCGGACCGATCAGGGCGACCGACGTCCCCGCCTCGACCCGGAACGACACCTCGCTCAGCACCGGCCGGCCCGCCGCGTAGCTGAAGCTCACCGCGTCGAAGACCAACCCGCCGGCACATGCCGCGACGACCGGAGCCGCGCTTCCATCCGACCCCTTCTCCACCGGCCACGCCTCACGCGTCTCGGCGTCTTCTTCGTCGAGCAGCTCCAGCACCCTCCGGGTCCCGGCTCGCGAGCTGGCCAGGGTGGAACCGACGTTCGAGAGCTGGTTCAGCGGCTCGTGGAGCTGCGCGAGATACGCGAGGAAGACGAGCAGCTGGCCCACGCTCAACCGGCCGTCCAGCACCTGCCGTGCCCCGGCCCAGACGATCGCCGCGATGCCCAGCGCGAAGACCGCCGCCACCGCCGCGAGATAGACGACCTCCGCCGCGTGCTGCCGCCAACGCGCCTCCAGCGCCGCGTCCGCGCGGCCGCCGAAGCGCCCGGCCTCGGTCGCTTCCCGCGTGAAGCTCTGGACCAGCGGCAGGTTCGCCACCAGTTGTTGCACCGCCGCCGCGATGCCCGCGTCCGCGGCCTGCGCCTCGCCGGCGCGCCGTGCCATCCCGGCGCCGACGCCTTTCATCACCACGACCAGGACGGGCACCGTGGCCAAGGCCACCCAGGTGAGCGTCGGGTTCAGCCGCCACATCACCAAGGTCATCGCGGCCACGCCGGCCGACGCGCCGAGGAAGGTGAAGAACCCTTGGGTGAACAAAGTCTGGAACGCGTAGGTGTCCCAAGTCGCCCGATAGATCAGGTCGCCGGCCTGCGCGCCTTGAAGCCGTTGGAACGACAGCCCGAGCAGCCGGTCGAACACCGCCCGCCGCACCCGCGCCAGCCCGCGCAGCCCCGTCGCGATAACCAACGCGTTCTGCGCCGCCGTGACCAACGCGTGCCCGAGATGCAGCAGCACCAGGGCGCCGACCAGGACGGCCAGCTGGGTCGCCGACGGGATCCCGCCGATGACGCGTCCGACGACCTCCGGGAAAGGTTCGTGCCCTAGCACCGAATCCACGACCAGCGCCAGCGGCCACGGCTTGAGCAGACCCGCGACCGTGCCGGACCCCAGGAGCATCGACGCCGCCACGATCCGCGGCCAATCGGCCCGGAAGAAGGAGAGCGCACGCCAGGTCTGCCACATTTCGCGCCCACGTTAGCCGGTCCGGCATCCCGCCGCCAGAACAGGCCGGTGATGGGTGCGATCCGAAGTGGGGGCCGCTGCGACCGGCGAAGAGTCGCGCTTGCTCTGAGGAGAAAACCGACCGGAGAGCGTATCTGGAAAACAGGAAAGCAGGAAAAACAGGAGCTTTGCCGACCGGGCGTCACCTCGGCCACCTGAGATGGCGGCGCAGGAAGTCGAAGGTGCCGACGCCGTGGATGCTGTGCGGTCCGTCGAAGAACTCGATCTCGGCGCGGTCGGCGAGGCCGAGCTTCACGTAGTGGCGGCGGGTCCGCGCGAATTCGTGGGCGACCCATTCGTCGGGGGCGACGCCGTCGTCGTGGCCGCGCTCGACCATGAACGGCCGCGGGAAGATGAGCCACGACATCTCGGCGTAGTTGAAGGTGTTGCCGAGGTCCCACTCGGGCATGTCGTACTCGTTGTTGAAGAGATAGCTGTAGCCGGAGCGCGCGGAGGTGTTCTTCCAGATCCATTCGTTGTAGTCCGCCGAGCAGATGCTCAGGCAGTAGCGGTCCACCAGCACGGGCACGCGCATCGCGGTCTTGCCGCCGTAGCTCAGGCCGTAGAAGGCGATGCGCGCCGGATCCACGAAGTCCTGCGACGCGAGCCAATCGGTGACGACCTCGTGCTGCCGCACGATGAACGACCAGAGCGTCAGCCCGAGCGGGTGCGCCTGCCGCAGCACCTGACGGAACTTCGAGCCGCCGATGTAGGGGTTCTGCGGCGCGAAGGTCACGAAGCCGCGCTCCGCCAGCCGCAGGCCGTATTGGTGGTAATACTGGCTGGCGATCGACGGGTCCGACACATCGACGGGCCGGCCTTCCAACCCGTGTTGGCACACCACGACCGGACGTCGCTCGCCAGGTTTGATGTCCGCCGGCACGCACAGGATTCCCTGCGCGAAGACATCGCGGTGGACGTCGAGCACGACCTCGTAGCGGCGAACGCCGTTCGTCTCGCCGAGGAAGCGCGTGCGCACATCCGGCGGCAACGACGCGGCCGGGATGACGCCGACCACGTTCGAGCGGAAGTAATCGCGATACCACGTCGCGGAGTTGGTGAAGCCGGCGAGCGACTTGAAGTCGGCCCGCTTCCAGAACTCCTTCCG
>JBBRQL010000209.1:0-7427 GCA_038226425.1 Verrucomicrobiota bacterium | reverse complement strand
CGCAGATCGTGGTGGGTATCCTATGAAACGCATCGTGTTGTTGGCAATGGTGGCCGCGGCCGTCTGGACCGCGGAGAACGGGTGGTTGGGCACGCAGCAGGGCGAACCGGCGAGACGACTCGCGATATCGCAGCTGGACGGCGGCGATCCCGCGGCACGGGAGCTGCGCCGATCGGATTCGCTCAAAGACATCGTCCCCATCGCGGGATCGTTCGTCGTCGGGTTGACGGCGCTGTGGGCTTTCGCCCCCTTCATCGGACGCCTTTCGCGGCTGCGCCTCGCGAAGCATGCCGACAAGGCGGCGATCGTCATCGCGTTGATGGCCTTGCCGTCCATCAGCGGCTGCAAGCCGTTCGACCGCCCGCAATACGTCGAGATCGACACGAGCGAGACGGGCTTCCTCATCCCGCTCGAAGGCGACACGACCCAGCAGGCGAAGTTCCAGAGCGAGGAATACCTCCGGGCCCGCAAGGTCGCCGCGAAGCGCGTGCAAGTGACGCACCGCTGGTCGCAGGAAGGCCGGATGGGCTGGGACGGCAGATGGATCCCCGTCGTGCGGCTCGTGAAGGTCAACCGCTCGCCGATCACCCGCGAATGGATGACCAGCGACCATCGCAACGCGGAAGGGCAGCGCCGCCCGACCGCGAACGACCAGGCCATCTGGATCGAGAGCGCGGACAGCGTGGGCTTCAGCATGGGCTTCACCTGCACCGCGTTCATCGCGGAGGAGGACGCCGCGAAGTTCCTCTACTGGTACCCGACCGGCTCGTTGGCCGACGTGATGGACAAGGAGGTCCGGGGACGCATCCAGCAGTCCTCGGCCGAGGTGGCGGCTAGGTACCCGCTCGACCAGCTCCGCGCGAAGAAGCAGGAGATCAGCGACGCCGTGAAGCGCGACCTCACCAGCTTCTTCACGGGCCGCGGCATCACGGTCACGACCGTCGGCATGTTCGGCGGCATGACCTACGAGAACCCGGCGATCCAGAGATCCATCGACGAGACGTTCATCGCGCAACAGCTCAAGGTCGTCTCGGCGGCCAAGTTCGAGGCCCAGCAGAAGGAGAACGACCGCATCCAGCTCGAAGCCGAAGGCCAGGCCATCAAGGCCCGGCAGGAAGCGCTCGGGCTCGCCGACGCGCGCAAGACCGGCGCGCTGGCGGAGGCGGAGGCGATCCGCGAGATCAACAACGCCGCGAAGGAAGCGCAGGACAACCCGCTCCTGCTCCAGCTCAAGTCGCTCGAGGTCGAGAAAGCACGTGTCGAGAAGTGGGACGGTCACTATCCGCAGACATGGTTCGGGGCCGGTGTCGCCGGCGGACCGAACGTGATGTTCCAGATGCCCGCACCGGGGGCCAAGTAGTGCCGGGAAGGTCCGGCGACGAAAGCGGCGCGACAGCAGGTCGCGCCGCCATTCTTAGGTCGCCGCATGCTTGCGCCTCCGGCCGGCCCCTCGGTTGCTTCACCGCGTGATGAGCGACGAGATCTCCGATTGTTTGGGCGAGCGGGATGAGATCGTGCGCCCGATGCCCGCGAGCACTCTCGTCTTTTCGTGCGGCCCGGAGGTGGTTTCCCCTCAATTCCGACGTCACCCAGTTGCTCGATGCTGCGACCGCGGGCGACCGGCAGGCCGCCGCGCTCGTCCACGGGGCGTGGTGGATGATAGCGAGCAACCGCGACGCAATCGGCGGCGGAGATCTGCACGCGTCGCGCATCGCCGTGTCCGTTCACTGAGAAGGGTTCCTCGCGGTGGACGGCGAAGCCCGAGGTGGCCGTTCCGTAACACGCAGCGATGCCCCGTCAGCTGGAGAGGATCTTGGGACGGCCCGTGCCGACGGGCGCCATCGGCGCGGCCAGGCGGGTGGGCCCGGTCGACGACAGCCCCGGCCTCGATGGTGACCGATTCCACGGCGCGGGAGTGAGCGGGTATCGGTTTGTCTCGTTTTTAAGATTATCTCTTAATCGAGATGGAGCTTAAAACCTTAGAGATCGAAGAAAATTGCTGACAATTCCCGGTCCCTTGCTGATAGTGGAAAAGTCTTGGTTGTGACTCTTGCATATATCGAACCCGGGAGTGGGGGGGTACCTCCTCCAGTTGTTGATGGCCGGCGGGATGGCGCTTGCATTCAATTTCTCCCAGATCCCGCAGAAGCTTGCGGGGGTTTGGCGGCGCATCTTGGGGAAAACAACTGAGCCTTCGGACGGTATCGTCTCGGACAAAGACAAATAGGCGTGGACGGTACCGAGACCAACGCAACGCGGTCCGGGGAACCGCGTTCGGCTGCGACTGCCTTCAGCGGAGGTGCTCCTGAACTATTCGGGAGAGTCCCGGCCTCTTTTCGCGATCCTTCAGCACAAGTCTTCCGATGGCAGAACGACGTCTTTCGGGCGATTTCGGGTTCGCACGAACCTGACCACCGGTTGCTCATGGAAGGGGGGCTGTATTCCCGGTTGGTGGCGGCCGGGTTGCTGGTCCCCCATGAGGAGGCAGATGCCTCGGTGCCGTGCCCGCCGGGATTCAGCCAGGTGATCCATCCGCGGCAGGTCCCTTACATCAGCTACGCTGGCGAATGGTGCTTCAGCCAACTGCGCGATGCGGCGTTGACCACGTTGAGGATCCAACAACGTGCCGTCGCCGAAGGGATGTCGCTGAGCGACGCGACGTCGTCGAACATCCAGTTCCTCGACGGCGCTGCCGTGTGGATCGACACGTCGTCGTTGGTCCGCCTTCGACCGGAGACGCCGTGGTTGGCCTACGGGCAGTTCTGCCGCGAGTTCTTGGGACCGTTGGCGTTGGCTGCCCGGTGTCATCCTGACCTGCAGAGGGTCACCGAACTTTGGATGGGCGGGATGCCGCTCCATGTCGTGTCGCGCCTGCTGCCGCGGCGGACCTGGCTCTCACCGGGTTTGCTGGTGCACATCCATCTGCACGGATGGATGGAGCGGCGGACCGCCACCCGGCCGAGATCGGCCCCGAACCGCAACGGCGGCGGCTACAGCGCAGGCGCCCATGCGGGGCTCGCCCAAAGTCTGATGCGGACCGTACGCCGGCTCCGCCCGCGGCGATCGGCCGGCAAGTGGAGCGACTATTACGGCGATGCCGACACCGGCACCGAGTATGTGGCGGCAAAGCGGAAACTGGTCGCCGAGCTGCTTGCCATGGCGGCACCGAAGACCGTTTGGGACTTGGGGGCGAACGTCGGCACCTTCAGCCGCGTCGCGCGCGAAGCCGGGGCCCAGGTCGTCGCTTGGGACAGCGAACTCTCCTGCGTGGAGGACTTCTATCAGGCATGCCGGGCCCGTCCGGAGAAAGGTATCCTTCCGTTGTTGTTGGACCTGACCAACCCGAGTCCGGCGCGCGGTTGGGACGGAACGGAGCGGCCCGCTTGGTGCGACCGCGGGAAACCCGACTTGGTCATGGCTTTGGCGCTGCTGCACCACTTGGCCATCGGGAACAACGTCCCGTTGGAACGCCTCGCCCGCTTCTTCGCCCGGCATTCGCCGTGGCTGCTGATCGAGTTCGTGCCCAAGCAGGACCCGCGCATCCACCAGATGCTGGCGCTGCGCGAGGACATCTTCCCCGGATACACGGCCGCTGGTTTCGAGCATGCGTTCGGCGCGTGGTTCGACACGGTCCGGACGGTGCCCGTCCCCCGCTCCGAGAGGGTGTTGTATCTCTTGAGGCGGCGGGCAAGCCCTGCGTCCAAACCATGAACGACGCCCGACCCCTGCCTTGGGCACCATTTCTTTTTGGCCTGGCCTTCCTCCTTGATGCGGCGGTGCTCGGGACTTGGCTCGACGTGAGGATCCTCCTCACCACGGCCGGGATCTTTTCGGTCGGTGCCGGCGTGCTGCTTCTGGCCGGCCATTCATTACTCCGCGATCCCGCCAAGGCTGTGGCGGTCGCCACCTTGGCGATGGCTTGGTTCTGCTCCTTCGGAGCTCTGCACGACACGCTGATCGGTCTGGAGGGGAAGGTCTTGCCATTCACCAGCGTGCGGATGCGCTACACGCTTGCCGGCAGCTTCATGGCCCTCACCGTGGCTGCGCTCTTCGTCGGGCGGACCCGGCGCCCGCTGGCCCGCCTCCACCGGGTGATGAACCTCGCCGGCGCGCTCCTGGTGCTGTTCGCGCTTCCTGGGCTCATCCGAAGGTCCCTCGCCTTCTCGGCGTTGCCCGCGCTTGCCCCTGCGGCGCAGCGTGTCGTTTCCGCGGACCGGCCCGACGTCTTCTTCATGGTGCTCGATTCCTACACGAGCAGCGAGAGCCTCCTGAAGCACTGGAGATTCGACAACTCGCCGTTCGAACGCGAGTTGAGGAAGAGGGGCCTCCAGGTCTTGCCGGAAGCCCGCTCCAATTACCGGACTACCCAAACGACCATCGGCTCGATGTTCCTGATGAACTACCTGCAGCCGGCACAGGACGCCAAATCTTGGCCGGACGAGAAGAGCCTGACACACCTCATCCAGAATGGCCGGGTCCCGGCGATTTTCAGGTCGCTTGGATACAAGATCGTCAACCTCTCGCTTTTCGACGTGGGGGCCACACGGCGGCACTACACGTTCCTTTTCCAGAACCACAATTCGATCTCAGGGCTGCTCAGGCACACCGCGTGGCCACGGTTCGCGGCGGCCCGAGCGAACATGGGGCTCTGGCAGGAGATCGCGGACATCAATCTCGGGATCTTCGACGTTTTGGCCAAGATGCCTCCCACTGACCCGGGCCGGCCGGCCTTCGTCTATGCCCATGTGATGATGCCGCATCCGCCGTTCTGCTTCGATCACACCGGCCGTCGGATCGGCAACTATCTGCCTCTGGACCTGAGCGAACGACAAGCCGCCTATCTGGAACAGTTGCGCTACGCGAATGAACTCGTGCTGGCCACTTTGGACCAGATCTTGGCCCGCTCTCCGAAACGGCCGGTGATCATCCTGCAAGGAGACCATGGCTACCGGTTCATCGCCGAGCCGGTCGGGACCGAGGAGTGCTTCACCATCCTCAACGCCATCTCTCTCCCGGACGGCATAGCGGTCCCGGTCCCCCCGGGCCTCACCCCGGTGAACACCTTCCGTTTCATCTTCAACGCCTGTTTCGGCACGTCTTATCCGCTTCTCGAGGATCGCGTGGTCCGGGACCAGGGGCAGGTGGTGTGGCGCCCGCTCCGGAAGGTCTTGTGAACCCGGTTGTGGCGTGACGTCGGCATCAGGCATCCGCAGGCTATGCGTAAACGAAGCGGCGCCAGCGGAGGCGCGCTGAGACCATCATGCAACAAGAGATCTTCGATGTGGTGGACGAGCGGGACGAGGTCGTGGGAGCGCTGCCGCGCCGCGAGGTCCATCGGCTGGGGCTGCGGCACCGGGCGGTCCACGTCCTGGTCTTCAACGCTCGCGGCGAGCTGTTCCTCCAGCAGCGGTCCATGCTCAAGGACAACTGGCCGGGCGTCTGGGATTCCTCCGCGTCGGGCCACCTCGACCAGGGCGAGGCCTACGACGCTTGCGCGCTGCGCGAGGTCCGAGAGGAGATCGGGCTCGTGCTGCCGTCGGTGCCCGGCCGCATTTTCAAGCTGGAGGCCTGCGCCGGCACCGGCATGGAGTTCTGCTGGGTCTACCAGGTCGAGCACGAGGGGCCGTTCGCGCTCCAGGAATCCGAGGTTCGCGGAGGCGGATGGTTCACGCCGGAGGCCATCGACGATTGGATCGCCCACCGGCCCGGCGACCTCGCGAGCGGCTTCCGCGTGATCTGGGAACAGCTCCGGCGCACGGACGGACGGGGTGTCTGACGCGCCGATCCAAGAAACGAGGGCTTGCTACCTCGCGGGAAAAGGCTATCTCCATCGCCTGCCACGGTTCCGGAGACGGGACCGTTTCGCTTTCCGGCGTCCCTGTGGACGTCCGGAGCTCGGAGCCCGGGAGACCGGGACCGTGTTGTTGAAAGGACGTGAAAGTGATTTGAGCGAAGTCAAATTGAAGAAGGGCGAACCCGTTGATCGTGCATTGCGCCGCCTTAAGAAGAAGGTGGACCGCGAGAACACCATCAAGGATGTCCGTGCCCGGAGAAGTTTCGAGAAACCCAGCGAACGGCGTCGCCGCAAGCTGAAGGTCGCGAAGTTCTCCGCAATGCTCTCCGCCCGCTACGCGGACGTCTGAGGATCCGTATATTCCTGTGCTACAGGATTGAACCCGCTTGCGCCGGATGTTGTCCTTGTCGGACACGTCCGGCGCTTTTTTGCACCCATGTATTCGCTATCGTCCTGTTGGAACTCGGGCCGCCACACCTGCGGACGCGAGATGCTCCGTGAGATCCGCGACCTCGGCTTCGGCCACGCCGAGCTGAGCCACGGCATCCGCCTCAGCCTCGTCCCCGGGATCATCGACGCGGTGGAGGCGGGGGAGATCAAGATCTCCACGCTGCACAACTTCTGCCCGTTGCCCATCGGGATCAACTATCCCGCGCCGAACGTCTTCAAGTTCTCCTCCAGCGACCGCCGGGAGCGCGAATACGCGTGGAAGCACTCGCTCAAGACGATCGACACGGCCCAACGCCTGGGCGCGAAGCTCGTCGTCCTCCATTCCGGCCAGGTCGACATCAAGGACTACCAGGACAAGCTAGAGGCGATGGTCATCGCCGGCCAGAAGGAGACGCCGAAGTACCGCAAGCTGGTCGAGGAGATGGAGATCAAGCGCGAGCGGAAGAAGGAAGAAGCCGTCCGGCTCTCGCTCGAGATGATCGGCGGGCTCGCCCAGCACGCCGGCGAGCGCGGCTTGTTGCTCGGGGTCGAGAACCGCGAGTCGGTCGAGGAGATCCCGTTCGACCACGACATGTCGTCGTTCCTGGATTCGTTGCCCGAGAACGTCCGCTACTGGCACGACTGCGGCCACGCGCAGATCAAGCAGGGCCTCGGTCTCATCGACCACCGGATGCACCTGGAGAGCCTCGCGCCGCGCCTCGGCGGCCTGCACATCCACGACGTGAAGGTCGACGACGAAGGCATGCACGACCATTGCCCGCCCGGTTCCGGCGAGATCGACTACGCGGCGCTCAAGCCCTTCGTCGGTCCGGAGCACATCAAGGTCATCGAGCTCAGCCCCGGCGTGCCGCCCGAGGACGTCAAGGTCGGCTTCGCGCACATCAAGTCGGTCTGGGGCGAGGAATGAGCCGCTTGCCGTGACCCGCGCCCGCCTCATCAGCCTGGTCAGGTCCGTCGTCTGCGGACTGCTGCTCGCCGCCATCTTCCACGTCATCTTCTGCAACGAGGTCCAGCTCCAGTCCGCGTCGGAAGGGCGCGCTTGGGACAGCCTGTCGAAGTGGGACCAACGTCGTCTGGCCTGGACCCGGGGGCCGGCGGGCCTTTGGGAGACCATCCAGCGTCTCGACGCCGGTAGCTTGGCCGTCTCCGCCGCTGCCTGCGGATCGCTCATCGTCTTCGGCGG
>JBBRQL010000208.1:0-7433 GCA_038226425.1 Verrucomicrobiota bacterium | reverse complement strand
GACCTGTTGGTGCTCACGGGCGACGGGCCTTTGCTGGCGCCGTTGGCCATCGTGCTGGAGAACGCATCGGCACCGATGAAGGTCATCGGCCCGGTGGTCGGCCCCGTGTCGCCGGGCCGCACGGACGCGGTCGCCGGCCTGCGGGATTCTCGGGCGACCCTTCCGCCGATCTGCCTGTCCTTGCCGGCGGCCGTCGTCCCGACGCGCCGGATGTCGATGCCGACCGCGCCGTCGAGATGGGCGGCGCGCGGAGCGGCGTTGCTGGCGGTCGTGCTGCTCTTCCCTTATGCCGAGGCCTACGTCGGAAGGCCGCGGTTGGCGCGAAAGCTCGCGGAGCTGAAGAAGGACCTCGTCCGGCTCGGCGAGATCGACCGGCGGCTGGATTTCTTGGAACACCTGTCCGCCAGCCAGCCGCCGTATCTCGATGCGAGCTTCGTCGTCGCCAACGCGGCGCCGCCCGGGACGAAGATCGAGTCGTGCGCGATGGACCGCCGGGGCGAGGTCAGCCTCGGTGGATACGTGCAGCAGCCAACGCAGGCGGTCGAGTTCCGCACGAAGCTGATGGAATCGAAGTTCTTCTCCAGCGTGGTGGTCGAGGAGCTGACCCCGGTGCAGAACAACCAACGGGTCAATTTCCGGATCACCGCGCAGTGGAAAGCCGCGGCGGAACGCGAGGCGCTCCAGCTCGGTCCGCCGTTGCCCGAGCCGCCGAAGACCAACGCACCGGCCGGCGCGACGAACGCCCCGGCACCCCGCTCCGACACCAAGGCGCTCGTCGCCGACACCAACCCGCCTCCTGCCGTGGCGCGCCCGAAATGAGCATGAAGAACCTCACTCCCAGCGAACAGCGGACGGTCCGTATCGGCGGCATCGGCATCGCTCTCTATCTGGCGGTCTTTTTCGGGACCAAGCTCTTCGGCGGTGTCGTCGCGGTGCGCGCCGACTATGCGCGGATGAGGGATTCGGCGCGTTCGCTCCGGCAGGAGATCGAGCCCTACAAGACGCGCGCCGAACGGCTCCAGCGGATGGTCGACCGCTTCCAGTTCGACCCCGGCAAGCTCACGACCAACTCGGTCGTGGGCCAGGCCAGCGCGGCGTTGCAGCGGGCCGCCACCGGCGGCGGTCTCCAGCTCGGTCCCGTCCGCGAATCTCTCGCGCGCACGACGGAAAAGGAATCGGGCACGATCCAGTTCGACGCCACCGGCCCGGCTGCGGCGGTGATGGGCTTCATCGCGCGCTTGGGCACGCTCGGCGTCCCGGTGGTGGTGGATTCCATGCAGATCAACGCCGATCCGCGGGGACCCGGGATGCTCAAGCTGCACCTGACCGTGATCGTCCTCGACTTCGACCAATGGAAACCCCGGGAGGCCAACCGTGTCTGACCGTCTCGAACCCTACCTCCGCAAGGCCTGCCTGGTCCTCGCCGTCGTGCTCGTGGCGCGGATCGCGTACGCCTTGTTCCGCCCCGATCCGCTCGCGCGCCTGCGCATCCCGGAGTTGCCGACGTTGGCCGCGGACACCACGAACGCCGCGCCCAACGCGCCCGGCAGCGGATCACCCTCTTCGATGACGAACCGGCTCGCGTCCCCGACCGGCGCGACGAACGTCACGGGTTCCAACCGGACGGACCTTGTCGCCGGCAAGGTCACGACCAACGCGCCCTCCGGCATGCCTGCCATCGTGGGGACGAACTTGCCCGCGGCCACCAACGTCGTTGCCGGCACCAACGTATCCACAGCGAAGACCAACCTCGCATCCGCGAACCCGGGCGCCCTGCCGGGGATGTCGCCGGGAATGCCGCCAGGGATGTTCCCCGGGATGTCGCCCGGCATGATGATGCCGGGGATGTTCCCCGGGATGATGCCAGGCATGGGCCGGGGCGGACCGGGCAAACCGCCCGCGCCTTTGTCCGCGCTGGCGCAGGCCCGGCTCGACCGGGTCATCCAGAGCGAGATCCTCGGACCGGTCCAGCGGCCGTTGCCGATGGCGTTGCTGGGCATCGCCGGCACGAACGCCTTCCTCCGCAGCGCCAACGGACAATCCGGGATGGCGGGCGAAGGCGGCGATGTGGGCGGGCTCAAGCTGCTCCGCATCGGCATCAACCGGGTCCTCGTCGAGGAGGCCGGGACCAAGAAAGAACTCACCATCTTCAACGGCGAAGGCGGCACCAGCCTTCTCACCCCCTGAACCGCCCGCGACCATGACACCCGCTCCCAGATCCACCCGGTCGAACCTCGTCCCCGCCGCGTTGCTCGCCGCCCAGCTCATGGCCGGGCCGATGGCATCGGCACAGGCCGTCCCGCCACCCGCGCCGGAGGCCGCCACCAACGCGCCGCCCGCGGCGGGCTCGACGACCAACGCGCCGGCATCCGACGAGATCCAGCTCAGCTTCCAGGGCGCGAACATCGACATGGTCGTGCAGTGGCTCTCGCAGCAGACCGGCAAGAGCGTGCTGAAGCATCCCCAGGCGCAGTGCCAGCTCACCATCGTCGGCTCGAAGAAGATCGCGTCGCGGCAGGCGATCAGCCTGGTCTACCGGGCGTTGGCGATGGAAGGGTTCGCGGCCATCGAATCGAGCAACTCGATCCTCATCGTGCCCGAGGGCAAGGAACCGAAGCTGGACGCCGAGCTCATCGACCCGAGCCGCACCGACGTCCCGGCCGGCAGGCAGCGGCTGGTGAAGATCTTCTCGCTGAAGACCGCGTCGGCGTCCGAGGTCCGGGACAAGCTCAAGCCGATGCTCTCCGACAAGGCGGCGTTGGAGATCAACGACCGGTCGAACCAGCTCATCATCACGGATTATACCGAGGGCCTGAACCTGGCCAACGACCTGATCCGCGCGCTCGACACCGAACAGTTGGGCGACCGCATCGTCCGCGTGCTCCCGCTCGCCCACGTCGGCGCGCAGGAGCTGGCCAAGGAGCTGGCCCCTCTCTATCTGAAGCTGGGCAGCAAGCCCGGGAGCGATTCGGTGGAGGTCTCCGCCAACGACCGTTCCAACTCGCTCATCGTGCTCTCCAGCGAAGCCAACTACCGCGCGGTCGAGCGCGTGGTCCGGATGCTGGACACCGACGATGCCCAGGAGAAGGTGATGCACGCCTTCCCGCTGAAGAACGGCGACGCCGAGGATGTCGCGAAGCAGATCAAGGACCTGATCCAGTCGTCGGACACCGGGAACCGGTTCCCCTACTTCAGCTTCTCCGACGGCGGCGGGTCGGCCAAGAGCTCCAAGAAGATCAACGTGGTGGCGGACCGCCGGCGCAACACGGTGATCGTCCAGGCCCCGCCCGCCGAGCTGCCCAACATCAAGAAGATGATCGACGCGCTCGACGAGCCGGTGGCCGAGGAGTCGCTCGCGCCCAAGATCTTTTCCCTGAAATATGTCAGCGCCGTGGACATCGAGGACGTGCTGAACGAGCTGTTCCTCAAGAAGAACCAGCAGCAGCGGCCCTATTGGTACTACGACGAGGAACCGCCGCAGACCGCGGACCGCAACGTCGGCCGCCTCTACGGCAAGGTGCGGATCACCAGTGAACCGTACTCCAACACCATCATCGTCACGGCCAACTCGAAGGAGAGCCTCAACGCGGTCGAGGAGGTGCTGAAGCGTCTCGACGTCCCGTCGCAGACCGGCGAGAGCACCTTCCGGGTCACGCTCAAGTTCGCCAAGGCCTCGACCGTCGCCAACAGCCTGAACGTGCTGTTCGCCAAAGGCGGCTCGCCGCCGCGGAGGCCGAACAACGTCCCCAACCAGCCGAACCAGAACCCGCAGAACCCGCAAGGCAATCAATCAGGCATCACCACAGACCGCAGCTTCGATCTGGAGCAGGAGAACGAGGACGAAGGGTATTTCCCCTGGCTCGGAGGACAGGCCGAGAACACCCGCGGTTCGGACGGCCGGACGGCCTCGCGGCAGGTCAGCGACCTGGTCGGACGCGTCCGCACCGTCGCGGACCACCGCAGCAACTCGTTGCTCGTCTCCGCCAGCGTCCATCTCCTGCCGCAGATCATGCGTCTCGTGGAGGACCTCGATGCGCCGACCGCGCAGGTGCTGATCGAGGCCCGCATCATCGAGGTCTCCAGCAACTACCTCGACCGGCTCGGCGTCCGCTGGTCGCCCGACGGCTCCAAGACCTTCAGTCCCGCCGATTCCGACCACTCGATCCTCGCCGGCACGACGACGAAGTACGGCAAGGGTTTCGGCGGCAACACGACCGTCAACTCGCCCGCGTCGGGTTCCGTGGCCCAAACGTTGGCATCGCTGCGCTCGGGCCTGGTCGACAGTTCGATCAGCATGGATTTCTTGATCCAGTTCCTCCGCCAGAACGTGGGGGCCAACGTGCTGGCCGAACCGCAGATCAACGTGGGTGACAACGAGACCGCCAAGCTCTTCGTCGGCTCGCAGGTGCCGTTCCTCAAGGACAGCTTGAACAGCCAGGTCGGCTCGCTGAACCAGTCCTTCTCCTACAAGGACGTGGGCG
The DNA here is from genome assembly GCA_038226425.1 of Verrucomicrobiota bacterium. Classification (GTDB taxonomy): domain Bacteria; phylum Verrucomicrobiota; class Verrucomicrobiia; order Limisphaerales; family UBA9464; genus CAIVQB01. The sequence continues at coordinate 2,952 of JBBRQL010000208.1, read as the reverse complement.
TGACCCTCGAGGTGGTCCCGCACATCAACCAGGACGGCGACGTGAACCTCAAGATCCGCACGGAATCCTCGAACATCCAGCCCGGCCAGACCCTGTTCGGCGGTGCGATCCTGGACACCCGCAACTTCAAGACGCACGTCACCGCCCACAGCGGCCAGACCTTGGTCATCGGCGGCATCATCCAGAAACAGCTTTCGGAGACGGTCCGCAAGGTCCCGGTGATGGGCAACGTCCCGGGGCTCGGTTGGGCCTTCAAGAAGAAGGACAAGACCGTGCAGGACGTCGAGCTGCTGGTGTTCTTGCGCCCGACCGTGGTGCGCGGCACCGAGCAGGCCAAGGCACTGCTCGACGACGTCACCCGCCGCATGCCGTTGATCGAAGAGAGCCGGAAGGAGCACAAGGACCCCAAGGCCACCGGAGGAAAGAAGGCGGGCTCGCGCGAGACGAAGAAAGATTGAGGCCTCACGGCCGGGGCGCGGCGGATCCGACAGAAGAGAGCGAAGGAAACGAAGGCGGAAGGGCAGGAGGCTCGGACGGGAAATTTGCTCCTCGCCTGAGCCGAGTTCAGTTTGAGCTCCCACCAACAACGATTATCACGCCATTTTCAAAGCAATCCGCTTTATCAGACAGGGTTTACTATCACCCGGCCCAGACGAAGTGGATATGTCGCCAGACCAAACCCGTTTGCAAACCCGCCAAGCCGCAGAGGATCCCGTCGCGCGCTTTCTTGTCCTGCGACCAGACCGCCAAAGCCACCGCGGCCGGGAACGCCATCGCGGCATAGCGCAGGTAGGCCGCGAACCATGCCAAGATGCCCGGCAACACACCCAGCACCACCGCCCAGAGCCACCATTCCTTGTCCCGCCGCCACCAGAACGACAGCTCGGCAAGGAACGCGGCGAAAGCTATCCGGTCGAGCAAGGAACCGTAGGACTGATGGAACCCCTGCACGTTGAGGTACGCCCCGAGCGTGCCCACCGGGTCGAGCAGATGCGCTGCCGAGTTGGTCGGCCAATGATTGCGCTGGGCCGCGAACCCTTCCCAAGCATTGCCGGTCATCGCTCCCATCGCGGCGAAGTAAGCACCCCAGCCGGCCAAAGGCGCCAGCAACCAGCACCACCGCGACCGATGACCACCGGTCCACAGATGCCAGGCCAGCGGCACGACGCAGAAGACCCCCACCGGACGCGTCAGCGGCAGAAGGAACCCTGCCAGCGCCAGCCAGAACCATCGGCCGCGTTGCAACGCCGTGCAGAACACCATCAGCAGGCAGAAGAACAAGGACTCCGAATAGATCAGGTGCAGGAAAAAAGCCCCGGGCATCAGCAAGAAGACCCAGAGCGCCGACCGGGCGACCGTCTCGCCGATGCGGTCACGGACCAAGGCATAGAACAGCCTGAGCCCGATCAACGATGATACGTTGGCCAGCAGCAGCCCGGCGATGAGATGGCTGCTGCCCGTCAAGTGGCTGCCCAATCGGATGAACCACGGGAACAGCGGATAGAACGCGCACGAAGATGTCCCCGCTTGATAGCCGACCTCGCTGAGCAGCAGGTAGTGCGCGGAATCCCAAGCGGCAAAGTGGCTGGCGAACACCGGGTTTCCGGTCCGCGGCCAGGGCAGGTTGCTGGTGAAGCCGCCAATGTCCATGCCGGGACGTAGCCACAGCGCGCCCAGCACGAAAGCGAAGAACCCCAGCTTCCACAGCAAGATCCGGCGCAGCACCGGATCGTCCTTCCAATACCGCAAAATGGCTACCAGACGCTGCTCGCGGGTGACCGGTTCCGTCGCGGGGAGCGCCGTCACCATGTCAGCGGGATGCCGGTGCGGTTCTCGTCCTGCGACAGCTCGTAGCTCTGGACGTAGCGGCTCTGCGGCACCCACTCGACGTGTCCATCGCAGAAGCCGACGTGCGCCCCCGCCGCGCCGTGGTTGTCCGGCGCATCGGGATAATACCACAGGCCCGGCAGGGTATCGTCCACGATGATCCATAGCTGCGACGGCCCTGGGATCATCCCCTTCAATCCGAAGGCATCATGGTAATGCCGATAGGTCTGGACGTTGTTCAGCCCTTTGCGGATGCCGTTGACCACTCGTGTGCCCCGGTACACCGGGATCTCTTCCGTCGTGTCCACCCCGATGCCGAGGAAGCCGAAGCCCTGATAGCTCATCCCCGGTCCCTTGCGACCGCCCGCCATGCGGAAGAGGTCCACCAACCCGGGCTCGAAGGTGTAAGGCGCGATCCCTTGGTTGGTGCGGATCACGTTCTGCGTGCTCGGACAGACGAAGACCTTGGTGCTGCCGGCATACGGGAGCAGCCAGTTGAGGTTTGCATCTTCCGATTCCTGCTTGGCGGAAAGGCTTTGCCTTTGGTCGTCGTGGGCATAGGTCTGAGAGGCTAGGGTCAGTTGCCGCACGTTGCTCAAGCAGGATATCCGTTTGGCCCGTTCCTTGGCCTTGGACAGCGCCGGCAGCAGCAGCCCCGCCAAGACCGCGATCACCGCGATCACCACCAGCAGCTCGACCAGCGTGAAAGCCCATCGGCTCTGCGGGATCTGGGCACCCTGTGCGAGCCGGTCCCCGACGCGTAGCCGCGGACGTGAGTCCGTGGCAGGACGGGTCGCTGCCCGTGGGACGACCACCGACGTACGTCGGCAGCTACCCGGAAGCCTAGCCAGGCACCCCTTAGTGCCATGAGATGCATCTCGATGGTTGTCTGTCTTCATTCCATCACTCCCACGTGGGTTGTGCTATACTTGCCATCGCAGAGGCCGACATCTCCCGACGGCGGCGCGCCGGGAGATGGACCAAGGCCGGCGGCGCAGGTCGTGTCCGCGTTGCCGATGGTGCTCGCGGATCCCATCCATCGGCCAACGGATCTGGTGCGGCAAAGTCGCCGGTTTCGTCCGACCACCAGAGATCGGGTCGCCGGTTGGCCAGATGCGCCTGCGG
>JBBRQL010000207.1:0-7464 GCA_038226425.1 Verrucomicrobiota bacterium | reverse complement strand
CGGACTGCCGGTCTTGGCGAACGTGAGCGACGTGAGCCCGGCGGTGGCCTGCCGCGTCGCCAAGGCCGCCGCTGCCGCCGGTTGCGCGGGGATCGCGGTGCTGCCGCCGTGGTATTTCCCGCTCAGCCAGGACGACCAGCTGGAGTTTTTCCTGCGCGTCGCCGACGCCGCGGACCTGCCGGTCTGCCTCTACAATTTTCCAGAGCGCACCGGCAACCGCATCGCGATCGAGACCATCGCCGCGTTCGGCGCCCGCGCCCGGCTCGTCGCCGTGAAGCAGAGCGGCGCCGAATGGGCGTACCACCACGAGCTCATCGCCTTGGGTCGCGAGAAGGATTTCTCCGTGTTCACCGGCGCCGACACGCGGTTCGCGGAGGCGCTGGCGCTCGGGTGTTCCGGCTGCATCAGCGGTCTGGCGAACGTCCTGCCGGAAGCCTTGGTCGAGGTCTTCGCGGCGTCGGTGTCGGGCGCGGACTCGTCGGTCCCGATGTCGTTGCTCCAGCGCGCCGGCGCGTTGTGCGGCTCGGTGAACTTCCCGCTCGATGTCGCGGCCGCGATGCGCGCGCGCGGCTTCGAGGCCGGCGAGCCCAAGCAGGCGATCTCGGCGGAGACCGCCGTGAAGTGCGCCCAGTTGACGAACGACTTGCGGCTGCTCTTCCAAGGGGCCGGCCTTTCGTGACCGCTCCCGCCGCAACCTCCGGGCGACGCCCGGCGACGACCGCCTACCGCTGGGGCGTGGTCGGCATGTTGTGGTTGGTGTGCTGCTTCAACTACGCCGACCGGCAGGCGATCTCGGTGGTGTTCCCGCTGCTCTCGGAGGAGTTCGGCTTCGACAAGCAGCAGCTGGGGCTCATCGCGTCGGCGTTCATGTGGGTCTATGCCGGCGCGGCCCCGCTCGCGGGCTGGGCCGGGGACCGCTTCCAGCGCCGGCACCTGATCCTCGGCGGATGCCTTTTCTGGAGCTTCGTGACGCTGACGACGGCATGGTGCGGGAAGCTCTGGCAGTTCGTCACCGTCCGGGCGCTGGAAGGCTTCGGCGAGACGTTCTATTTTCCGGCCTCGATGTCGTTGGTGAGCGCTTACCACGGTGCCCGCACCCGGTCGCGGGCGATGGCCGTCCATCAATCGAGCGTGTACGTCGGCACCATCGGCGGCAGCTGGCTCGGGGCGGTGCTCGCCGAACAGCACGGTTGGCGGACGGGCTTCTATCTCTTCGGCGGCGCGGGGAGGGTCCTGGCGGTGGTCTTGTACGCGGTCCTGCGCGAGCCGGGCCGCGACGAAGGCGAGGCGTCGTCCGTGGGATCTTCGCCCGCGGCGGACGCCGTCCCGCCGAAGTTCTCCGAGACGTTGCGGTTCCTCCTGGGCCATCCGTCGGCGCGGCTGCTCCTTATGGGATTCGTAGGGGCGAATTTTGTCGCGACGCTGTTCCTCGTGTGGACGCCCACGTTCCTCATCGAGAAGTTCGGTTTCAAGCTGGGTGCCGCGGGCTTGAGCGCGACGGTCTTCATCCATGCTGCGAGCGCGTTGAGCGCTCCGTTGTCCGGCTGGCTGGCCGATGTCTGGACCGCACGGCGTCCCGGCGGTCGCATGCTCGTCCAGGCGGTCGGCATGGCGGTCGGGGCCGGTTTCGTTGGTCTCGTGGGCTGGACCACGGACAAGACCACGTTGCTCCTGGCGATGACGGCGTTCGGTCTGTGCAAAGGCTGCTACGACGCGGGGATCTTCGCCTCGCTGTACGACGTGGTGCCGGCGCGTTCGCGGGCGACGGCGGCAGGCGTGATGAACACCGTCGGCTGGACCGGCGGCGCGCTGGGGCCGCTCTACGCCGGCTGGATGGCGAAGCATGCGGGGCAGGGGAGCGAGGTCGCCAACATGAGCCTCGCGGTCTCGCTCTGCGGGGGCATCTACGTGGTCGTCGCCGTGCTGCTGGTGTTGGCGGCCCGGAACGCGCGGACCGGTCCCGCGGCTGCCGCGACAGCGTCCGTCCTGCCGGCCTGATGCGCGCAGGAGCGGACCTGTCTCCCGGCAACTTCCCCCTTCCCACACGGACGCACGGCCCTATCTTCCGCGGACTTTCGAACCGATGGACGCCGCCCACATCCGCAATTTCAGCATCATCGCCCACATCGACCACGGCAAGACGACCTTGTCGGACCGCTTGCTCCACATGACGGGGACGGTCGCCACGCGCGACATGTCCGCGCAGCTGCTCGACGCCATGGACCTCGAGAAGGAGCGCGGCATCACCATCAAGGCGCATCCGGTCACGATGCTCTACAAGGCCAAGGACGGGGAGACCTACGAGCTCAACCTGATCGACACGCCGGGCCACGTGGATTTCGCGTACGAGGTCTCGCGGTCGCTGGCCGCTTGCGAAGGGGCCGTGCTCATCGTGGACGCCGCGCAAGGCGTCGAGGCGCAGACGGTCGCCAACGTCCACCTGGCGATGAAGCAGCAGCTCACGATCATCCCGGTCATCAACAAGATCGACCTGCCGCACGCCAACATCCCGCAGGCCAAGCAGCAGCTCGAGGACATCCTCGCCATCGACGGCGAGGGCGCCATCGCGGCGAGCGCCAAGGAAGGCATCGGCATCGAGGAGATCCTCGAGGCGATCGTCGCCCGCGTCCCCGCGCCCAAGCCGACCGGCGAGCGATCGCTGCAAGCGTTGGTGTTCGACAGCTACTTCGACACCTACAAGGGCGTGGTCATCCTCGTGCGCGTGTTCAACGGGGAGCTGAAGCCGGGCATGCAGGTCCGCCTGCCCTACTCCGACAAGGTCGTCGAGGTGAAGGAGGTCGGCTCCTTCAACCCGAAGCCCTACATCCGCGACAAGCTCGAGTGCGGCGAGACCGGCTACATCACGGCGAACATCAAGACCCCCAAGGAGGTCAAGGTCGGCGACACCATCACCGACCATCGCATCCCGTCGCCGCCGTTGCCCGGGTTCCAGGAGATCCATCCGATGGTGTTCTCGGGCATCTACCCGATCAACACCGCGGACTACGAGGGCCTCAAGGCGAGCGTCGCCAAGCTCCAGCTGAACGACTCCGCCTTCGTCTTCCAGAGCGAGAGCTCGGCGGCGCTCGGGTTCGGCTTCCGCTGCGGCTTCCTCGGGCTGCTGCACATGGAGATCATCCAGGAGCGCCTCCGCCGGGAGTACGACATGGACATCATCGCCACCTATCCGAGCGTGGTGTACCAGGTGAGGCTCACCGACGGGACGGAGAAGACCGTGGACAACCCGGCGTTCATGCCGGACGCGACCTTCATCGCCGAGATCCGCGAGCCGATGGTGAAGGCCTTCGTGATGTGCCCGAACGAGAACATCGGCGACATGATGTCGCTCATCTCCGAGAAGCGCGGCGACCTGAAGCACACCGAGACGCTCGACCCGCGGCGCGTCATGCTCACGGCCGACATCCCGATGAACGAGATCCTCATCGACTTCCACGACCGGATCAAGTCCATCACCCGCGGCTTCGGCTCGATGGACTACGAGCCCGGCGAGTACCGCGCGAGCGACATGGTGAAGCTAGACATGCTCGTGAACGGCGAGCCGATGGACGCCTTCTCCTGCATCGTCCACCGCACCAAGGCCGAATACCGGGGCCGCGCGTTGTCGGCGAAGCTCAAGGAGGTCATCCCCAAGCAGCAGTTCGTCATCGCCATCCAGGCGGCGATCGGCGGCAAGATCATCGCCCGCGAATCCGTCAGCGCCATGCGCAAGGACGTCACCGCGAAATGCTACGGCGGCGACATCAGCCGCAAACGGAAGCTGCTCGAGAAGCAGAAGGAAGGTAAGAAGCGGATGAAGAGCATCGGATCGGTGAACATCCCGCAGGAGGCCTTCATCGAGGTCCTCAAGGCCTAGCAGCCGAACGGCGAAGGACATGCTCGAGCATCTCTTCACGCAGAACCGCGAATGGGCACGGGCGATCAGCACCCGCGACCCGCTGTTCTTCCGGAAGCTCTCCGAGCAGCAGGCGCCCGAATATCTGTGGATCGGCTGCGCCGACAGCCGCGTGCCGGCCAACGAGATCGTCGACCTCCTGCCCGGCGAGCTGTTCGTCCACCGCAACGTGGCGAACCTCGTCATCCACACCGATTTCAACTGCCTCTCCGTCATCGAGTACGCGGTGGCCGTGCTCCGGGTGAAGCACATCATCGTCTGCGGCCATTACGGCTGCGGAGGCGTCCGGGCGGCGCTGCAGGACCGCCGGCTCGGCCTCATCGACAACTGGCTCCGCCACATCCGTGACGTCCGGCAGCGCCATCTCGCCGAACTCGACGCACTTCCTTCCGAAGATTCCCAGGTCGACCGCCTCTGCGAGCTCAACGTCGCCGAACAGGTCTTGAACGTCTGCCAGACCACGATGGTCCAGAGCGCGTGGGAAGAAGGCCGGAAGCTGGCGGTCCATGGCTGGATCTACTCCTTGCAGGACGGCCTGCTCCGCGACTTGGCAGTCGGCGTATCGGACGCCGCCGGGGCGCAGGCCCTCTTCTTCCGCAACCACTGAAGCACATGCATCTTTTCCGTTGGCTCTTCTCCCGCACCGTCCGCAAGGCCGGCGAACTGGGCGACACCGTCCAGAAGATCCTCGACCACCAACGCGACGTGCTGCCCGCGGCGAACATCGCCAATGTCGAGGCCGCCTTGGCCGCGTTGAAATCGGTCGTCCGCAGCGGCGCCGATGCCGCCGCCGTCAAGGCGCAGATGGCCGCGCTCGAAGAGGAGGCCAACCGTTGGCTCCGGCCGTATCCCAACGCCGATTTCCGCGAGTACGCCGTGATGTTCCTCGAGATCGCCATCCTCATCCTCGGGAGCCGGGCGTTCTTGGTCCAGCCGATGGTCATCCCGACGGGCTCGGCGCAGCCGACGCTCTGGGGCATCACCTTCGAGGACCTCCGCGACAAGCCCGAGGTGAAGATCCCGGCGGGCCCGATGCGCCTGTGGGACCGCTGGGTGAACGGCATCAGCTACTACCATGTCGTCGCCGAGCAGGACTGCGAGATCATCGGCATCGATCCCCAGCCGAAGACCCTCATCCCGTTCGTCTCGACACAGAGCCTCAAGACGACCGCGGGAGACATCACGATCTGGTTCCCGCCCGACCGCTTCGCGGAGCAGCTCGGCCTGCTGGACGATTCCCTCAGGCAGTTCAAGAAGACGAGCTTCCGGAAAGGAGAGGACATCGTCCGATCGCGTGTGACGACCGGCGACCATCTGTTCGTCGAGCGGGTCACCTACAATTTCCGGCGGCCACAACGGGGCGAGATCATCGTTTTCCGCTCGGAGACGCATCCGGACATGACCGCCAACACCCACTACATCAAACGGCTCGTGGGCTTGGGTGGCGAGCGGATCCGCATCGGCGACGACCGGCATACCTACATCAACGGCGCTCCGCTCACCACCAACGACTTTGGTTTCGAGAAGGTCTTCGCCTTCGATCCGCAGCTCCCCCCGCAGCGGAGCATCTACTCCGGACATGTCAACGGCTCTGTCTGGCGCCGCGCGGAGGGGAACAGCGGGCCGACCCGAAACTTCCCCGACGAGAAGACCGAGTACACCATCCGTCCCGGCCATTACGTCTGCTTCGGCGACAACACGATGAACAGCGCGGATTCGCGCCACTGGGGCGAACCCGACTTCGACCAGAAGAAGGTCATCGGCCGCTCGCTGTTCGTGTTCTGGCCGTTCACCCACCGGTTCGGACCCGCGCTGCACTGATCCGGGCGACGGCTGGTCGATCGCTCGCGCCTTGTTCACAGTCGCCGTATGGACAGCGCGCCGAAACTCGCGACCCGGCTCACCGGCGAGATCGTCTATCTCTACGCCTACGACATCGCGTACGAGATGTCGCGGACGCCGGTCACCCAGTTGCTCGGGCATCCGGTGACGCCTTTCAAGGTCGACACCGGCCGGCGCGGGCCGAGGCATCTGCTCTTCCACCAACCGCAGACCATCCGCCTCCCGCCAAGCGACCGCACCGGACCGCTAGGACCTTCGCGGGTCGGCATGACGGTCAAGCTGCTGCCGATCGGCGCCATCAGCATCGCCGTGCGCGTCCCCTTCGAGGTCGAGAAGCTCCAGGACCTCGTCGTCTTCCACGACCTCCAGTTCGCCGACGGTGCGCTCTATGACGACGTCCGACGGCTTGCCGAGAAGATCCGCAGCGAGCTGGCGCCCCACATCCTGCGGCCCAACGGACAATTGCTGGAAGAGGAGGCCTACACCGTCTTCTGCCTCCATGCACCGCTGCGCACACCGGCGGGTTCGCCCTTCCGGGCCGAGGCCTGGCTGGACGTCCACCGCCGCGAGATCGCCGCGCTGCTCACCCAGGACGGTGCGTCGGACCTTTCGCGCCAAGAAGTGATCGAATCGACCAGCCGCAGCCTCAGCTACCACGAGGACGACCTCATCGTGATCGATTGGGACGCCGCGTTGCTCGTCGACCAGCCGGCCGACACCGCCGAGGCGATCCACATCCTGGAGCTGGCCAATCTCCAGCTCGCCGAGCTCGAGGCCTACGACCGGCATCTCGACGCCTCGCTTGAGCGCAGTTACCGCGACCTCGGCAACACGCCGTTGCGCCGGCGCGCCGATGTCCTCCGCGAGCTCCGAGAACTGCGCATCGACATGGCTCGCTTCCACGACGAGCTGTCGAACCTCAGCAAGTTCTTCGGCGATTGGCACCTCGCCCGGGTCTACGAGGCCGCCGCCGCGCGCTTCCATCTGGCCGATTGGCACCGGGCCGTCGACGACAAGCTCAAGACGCTCGACGACCTGCACCAGATCCTGAAGTCCGACCAGGGCAACCGCTGGATGATGATCCTAGAGGTCACCGTCGTGCTGCTCTTCGTCATCGACCTGGTGATGCTGTTCGTCGGGATGAAGAAGTGACCGGGGCCGTCGGGACCTCGATCTCGCCCACCACCCGGACCGGAGAGCCGCCGTGCAGCCGGAGCCGGAAGCCTCGGCCGTCCGCTGGCGGATGCCGCACCCAGATGATCCCGCCCTTGATCTCCTCCGCGGAGAACGGCGATTGCGCCGCTTCGTCGGTCGCCTTGCCGGAATCGTCCATGACCTCGATGCGGCTGAACAAGCGCCAGCGATATCCGTCGCGCCTCGGATCAAAGCGCGTGAACCACACCACCACCGCGTCGTCGTCCGGCCTGCCCGTGCCGGCGTCCAGCTGAGCGGGCACGAGACCGAGGCGCTGGCGGATGCCGACCGGGATCCACGTGTACGGCTTCCCGCCATAGGCCTCGCGGATCTCGAGGTGCGCCGGCGTCCCCCGCTGGAAGCCCCAGACCCGCAGCCGGCTTCCGTCGGCGAGCCGGGTGACGGACGCTTCGCGGACGGCCGTGGCCAAGGCCAGGGCGAGGAGGCACATCAGGATGCGCGCGGACTTCATTGCCGCGGGACAGTGACGATCGGACCCGCGCGGCGGCAAGCGG
>JBBRQL010000206.1:0-7550 GCA_038226425.1 Verrucomicrobiota bacterium | reverse complement strand
GTGAAGACGGCGCTGCGCTCCGTGCTGCCCGAGCGCTTCGTGCAGGCCTGGCTGGCGCAGCACGCGCCATCGCGGCCCATCGCCCAGCTGCCGCAGCGTGAGCTGGAGACCCTGGCGCGGTCGCTGAACGCGTGGGAGATCCGTCCCGCCGGCGATGAAGGCTATCCCAAGGCCGAGGTGACCGTCGGCGGCGTGGACACCGGCGAGCTCTCGTCGAAGACGATGGAATGCCGCGCCGTGCCCGGCCTGTATTTCATCGGCGAGGTGGTGGACGTGACCGGTTGGCTCGGCGGCTACAATTTCCAATGGGCTTGGGCCAGCGGCCACGCCGCCGGCGAAGCGGTCTGAGCCCGCCGGGTGGGCGGACCTTCCAGTCCGCCCAAGCCACGTCCCGCACGCACGACGACAGCCCCTTCCCTCGGCGCCCATCCGCCGCCACGAGGACGGGGAGAGATTTGGATGGCGTCCGTCGAGGGAAGAGATCTCTCATCACGGCACCGCCGGATCTCCAGCGGCCGACATCCGATATCATCATGCAACTCGCCACCCAGCTCGCGCTGTTCCTCGACAACCGGCCCGGCACGCTCGCCCGGGTCTGCGACGCGCTCGCCGAGGCGAAGGTCAACATCCACGCCTTCTCCACCAACGACACGGTCGACCACACGGTGATCCGCATGGTCGTGAGCGATCCGGCCAAGGCCATCGCCGTCTTCGAGGAGCGCAACGCGCTGGTCGTCGAGAGCGAGGTCCTCATGGTGCCGGGCGACAACAAGCCCGGATCGCTCGCCGCCATCGCGCGCAAGCTCGGCGAGGCCAAGATCAACATCGAGTACGCCTACTGCGCCACGAATCCCGGCGCGAAGAACGGCCTGCTCATCCTCCGCGCCAGCGACTGCAAGAAGGCGCTGAAGGTGCTGAACTCCTGAGCCGCTCCACCGCGGACGGTCCCGTCCGCGCCCGGGAGGGAGGGCTTTCCAGCCCGCCCCGGCGGAGGCGTCCAAGTCCGGCCGCGATCCTCAGCCGGGATCTTGAAGCCGGTTCCGGGTGGAACGGCCAACCTGGCCGTTCTCGGCGGCAACTTGCCGCCGAGCTTCGGCACGGGCACGCACCCACCGAAGGGTGCGTTGCCCGGCGCACCCGACGCGGCGGGCTGGTAGCCCGCCCAAACAGGCCGGCGGCCCGTTCCCTCCAGCCTATGACTGCATGGTTCCGGCTCAGGACCGCCGCGAGGAACCCATCGGCATCGGCACCAGGGACGCGCTGGCGGGCGGCGGACCCGACGGTCGGGCGCATCTTGACACTGCCCCCGCGACGAAGCAGGTGGCGTTCGGAGCGCTGCTTTTTAAGCGGCCGGTGGCGGGCCAGGCTGAGACCAGCCGGTTGGAAACCGGCGCTCCCGGGGCAGTGTCCGGATGCGCCCCCGACGGTCCGACAGCATCCTTCTGGCAGGACGCCCGTCCCGGGGCGCGGCCTGGATGCGAGGTTGCCGTCCCGCGGCCTCTGCCTTCTCATCCCGACGCATGTCCGAACCGAACCCCGGCCCCGCTCCCGCTCCTCGCCGTCTCCGGTGGTGGCCGGCGTGGCTGGTCCTCGCGGCAGCGGTCGTCGCCATCACCGTCGTCCGCTTCCGCGACGACCTGACCTTCCAGCAGCGCAATCTTACCACGGGCGCCTTCGTGCTCGGCACGGTCGCGCTGTTGTTCCTTTGGTGGACGCTCCTGTCGCGAGCCCGCTGGCGGCTCCGGCTCGGTGTGACCTTGGCCGTGCTCGCGACCTTCGGCCTGGGCTCGGCGCTCTTCCGCATCCGCGGCGTGAGCGGCGATCTCGTGCCCATCCTCGCGCCGCGTTGGGCGAAATCGGGCCGCGTCGTCCCGGATGCGGCCGCAACTCTCGCGGCGCCTTCGGCGGCGGCTCCCGTCGTCGCATCCGCTCCGGGTCGCGCGGATTTCCCGCAGTTCCTCGGACCGGACCGCAACGCGATGCTGGCCGGACCGGCCTTGGCAGCGGATTGGGCGGCGCATCCGCCGCAGGTGCTCTGGCGGCATCCGGTGGGCACCGGATGGTCCGGCTTCGTGGTCGTGGGCGGACGCGCGCTCACGCAAGAGCAGGACGGCTCGCAGGAGCTGGTCACCTGCTACGACGTCGCGACGGGTCGCGCGATCTGGTCGCACGGCGACGCCGCTCACTATGACAACACCATCGGCGGCGAAGGCCCCCGCGCCACGCCCACCGTCGTCGGCGACCGCGTCTTCACCCTCGGCTCGACCGGCCGGCTGAACGCGCTCGACCTCGCCACCGGCAAGGTGGTCTGGACCCGCGACCTCATCGCCGAGGCCGGCTCGACGATGCCGGAATGGGGCTACGCCGGTTCGCCGCTCGTGCTCGACGGGCGCGTCATCGTCAGCGCCGGCGGCAAGCAGGGGAAGTCGTTGCTCGCCTACCGCGCGGACACCGGCGCCCTCGTCTGGGCCGCGGGCAACGCGGAATCCGGCTACGGCTCGCCCTTCCTCGCGACGCTCGCCGGACGCCGCCAGATCCTCGCGTTCAACCGCCGCCAGATCACCTCGCACGACGCGGCCGACGGCGCGGTGCTCTGGGAACATCCTTGGGGCGTCGGGTTCCCGCACGTGGCGGTGCCCGTGGTGACCGGTCCCGACCGCGTGGTCTTCTCCAGCGGCTACGGCGTGGGGAGCGAGCTGCTGCAGGTGTCGCCGAAGTCCGGAGGAGGGTTGTCCGTGGAGCGGCTATGGCAGTCGAAGAAGCTCAAGGCGAAGTTCGCCAACCCGGTCGCGCGCGAAGGCTTCCTCTACGGCCTCGACGACGGGATCCTCGCCTGCGTGGACTTGAAGGACGGCTCGCAACGATGGAAGGAAGGCCGCTACGGCCACGGCCAAGGATTGCTCGTGCGCGACCTCTTCCTGCTGATGGCGGAGAACGGCGAACTGGTGTTGATGCGTCCGACGCCCGAAGGCCCGGGAGAACTGGGCCGCTTCCGGGTGTTCTCGTCGAAGACCTGGAACCCGATCGCCCTCGCCGGCGACCTGCTGCTGGTCCGCAACGACCAAGAGGCCGCGTGCCTACGAGTGGAGCTGGCGAGATGAATCCTTCGCATCGACCACCGACCGGCCCGACGAAATCCGCATGAACCGCATCCTCGTCCTCTACGATTCCCAGACCGGCAACGTCGCCCAGATGGCCCGCCTCGTCGCCGACGGCGCGGCTTCCGTGCCCGGCACCGAGGTGCGGGTGCGCTCCGTCGAGGAGGCCACTGCGGACGACGTGGCGTGGTGCGACGGCCTCGCGGTCGGCAGCCCGACCAACATGGGGATCCTCTCGTGGAAGATGAAACGCTTCTGGGACGAGACGATGGGGCCGAGCTGGATGCAGGTGGACGGCAAGATCGCCTGCGCCTTCAGCAGCGCGGGCGGCTGGGGCGGCGGCATGGAGCTGGCCTGCCAGTCGATCCTGACCGTGCTGATGAACTTCGGGTTCCTCACCTTCGGCGTGACCGACTACGCGTCGAAGATGCTCACGCCGCACTACGGCGCGGTCGTCGCCAAGGAGCCGCGCAGCGATGGCGACCAAGCCGTGTGCCGGTTGCTCGGACGCCGCTTGGCGGAGTGGACCGCGGTGTTCGTCCACGGTCGCAAGGAGCTGCATCCCGCGCTCCGGGTCGCCGAGCGCACGCCGCCGGGCTGAACGGCCGCGTTCAGGCGACCGGCGAATCCGCGACGAGGTCCGCCTCGAGCGCGCCGAAAAGCGCGGCGCCCAGCAGCGCGCACTGGTCGTTGAGGATCACCCGCACCGGGACCTGCTCCAGCAGCGGGCGCATCCGGCCCTTGTCGAGGAAGGCCGCGAGGAATCGGGGCTCGCGCAGCTTCGCGATGAGCTTCGGCGCGATGCCCCCGCCGATGAGCACGCCGCGCGTGGCCTTCATCTTGAGCGCGAGGTTCCCGGCCTCCGCGCCATAGAGCGAGACGAAGAGGTCGAGCGCCTGCACCGCGCGCGAGGACGTCCCGGCCAGGCCCGCCGCGGCGATCGCGCCGGCCGAGATGCCGGCGGCAAGCTCCGCGGCGAGCGCGGGCGATTCCTCGCCGCGACCGGTCGCGCGAAGGAACTCGAAGAGGTTCACCAGCCCTGGACCGGACAGCACGCGCTCATAGCTCACATGGCCGAACTTGCCGCGCAGATGGACCAGCAGCTCGATCTCGAGGTCGCTCTGCGGCGCGAAATCCACGTGCCCGCCTTCGCTGGCGAAAGGACGCAGCCGTGCCCCGTCGAAGTAGAATCCTGCCTGCCCGAGCCCCGTGCCCGCGGAGATGATGCCGGCATTGCCCTCGGGGTCGGTGATGCCTTTCTGCAAAGTCTCGAAATCCGCGTCGGGCAGCGCGGCGGCGCCGTAGGCGTTCGCCTCCAGGTCGTTGATGAGCGCGACCTGCGGCAGCCCCAGCATCCCGGCCAGCGAGACGGCGCGGATGTGCCACGGCAGGTTCGGTGTGACCACTTCGCCGCCGATGACCGGGCCGGCGATGCCGAAGCACGCGCCGCGGACCTTCGCCGGATGCGCCGCGAGGAACTTCGCCACGATGTCCTCGAGCCGGCCGTGGGCGCGGCTCGGATACTTCTCCACCGCGACCGGATGCGGCCGGTCGTCGCGGATCTCGAACAGGCCGAACCGCGAACCGGTCCCGCCGATGTCACCAGCTAGAATCATGCGCCCGGGATTAAGACAGCGCCGGAGGCTGCGGCACAAGCGGCCAGCCCCGTCCCTCCTCCTTTCTCTCGGTCTGCGCCGCCGGCCAACCGCGCTGCTTCCTCGCCAATTTCGGTGGAGCCTCACCGAGCGCGGGGGCTAACTTGTTCCAGCGCACCGGACGCGCCCCGTCACCCTATGGACACGACCACCCTTCTCGGAACCCACCAGCCCGCCAACGGACACGTCGCCACCTGGGTCCGCGACATGGCCGCCCTCACCGAGCCCGACCGCATCTTCTGGTGCGACGGCTCCGAGGCCGAGCGCGACCACCTTTACGCCGAGGCCGTCCGCACCGGCGTGCTGGTCAAGCTGGACCCGGAGAAGCTCCCGGGCTGCTACTACCACCGCTCCAATCCCAACGACGTCGCCCGGGTCGAGCAGTGCACCTTCATCTGCACCGAGACCGAGGAGGAGGCCGGCCCGACCAACAACTGGGCCGAGCCGAAAGCGATGCGCGCGAAGCTGCTCGCCCTCGCCAAGGGCGCGATGCGGGGCCGCACGATGTACGTCGTGCCCTACCTCATGGGCCCCGCCGGTTCGCCGATGACCAAGGTCGGCTACGAGCTCACCGACTCGGTCTACGTGGTGCTCAACATGCGCATCATGGCCCGCATGGGCGACGTGGCGCGCCACGAGCTCGGCGACCGGGATGATTTCAACCGCGGCCTGCACTGCCTGCTGGACCTCGACCCGGCGCGACGTTTCATCGCCCACTTCCCGCAACGGAACGAGATCATCTCCTTGGGTTCCGGCTACGGCGTCAAAGTGCTCCTCGGCAAGAAGTGCCTCGCGCTCCGCATCGGCTCCTGGCTCGGGCGCAAGGAATCCTGGCTCGCCGAGCACATGCTCATCCTCGGCGTCGAGTCGCCGACCGGCGAGAAGACCTTCGTCGCCGCCGCGTTCCCCAGCGCGTGCGGCAAGACGAACTTCGCCATGCTCGTCCCGCCCGCGCGCTACGCCGGCTGGAAGATCTGGACCGTCGGCGACGACATCGCGTGGATGCGCGTGAACCAGGAGGACGGGCGCCTCTACGCCATCAACCCCGAGGCCGGCTACTTCGGCGTCGCGCCCGGCACCAACGCCAAGACCAACCCCAACGCGATGGTCACCCTGTCGCGCGACACCATCTTCACCAACGTCGCGCTCAAGCCCGACGGCACCGTCTGGTGGGAAGGCCACGACGATCCGGCCCCGGCCGAGTGCCTCGATTGGCAAGGACGGCCCTGGACGCCCGCCTCCAAGGAGAAGGCCGCCCATCCGAACTCGCGCTTCACCGCGCCGATGCGCAACAACCCCGCGCTCGCGCCGGAAGCCGATTCGCCCGAAGGCGTGCCCATCAGCGCCATCATCTTCGGCGGACGCCGCGCGACCACGCTCCCGCTCGTGTGCGAGGCCTTCAACTGGGTCCACGGCGTCTACCTCGGCGCCACCATGGGCAGCGAGATGACGGCGGCCGCGGCGGGGACGGTCGGCCAGGTCCGCCGCGATCCGATGGCGATGCTGCCGTTCTGCGGCTACAACATGGGCCACTATTTCCGCCACTGGCTCAACATGCGGAAGCGCCTGAAGTATCCGCCCCGCGTGTTCCAGGTGAACTGGTTCCGGAAGGATGCCGCGGACAAGTTCCTCTGGCCCGGTTTCGGCGAGAACATGCGCGTGCTCAAGTGGGTGGTGGACCGCTGCCACGGCCGGGTCGGCGCCCACGAGGCCCCGCTCGGCTGGCTGCCGCGCGTGCAGGACTTCGACTTCGAGGGGCTCGCCGGGTTCGGGCCCGAGCAGTTCGACCAGGTCCAGGGCATCGACATCGAGGAATGGCGCCGCGAGGTCCTGTCGCAGGACGAGCTGTTCATGAAGATCTACAGCTACCTGCCCAAGGAGATGATCTTCCAGCGCGAGCTGCTGGTGGCGCGGCTGTGATGCCGCTCGATCGGCGGGCCGCGCTCCGCGAGGCCCTGATGTCTGGATGGGGACTCGTGGAACTCGTCCCTCCTAGGCTTGTTCCTCCGGATCGAAACCGGATCCAGCGCCGTGTCCGGTTTCGCGTGTGCGGCAGGCAGCGATTGAGTCGTTGGCACAGGGCAGCGGCTCGGCCCAGCCGGTTGGAAACCGGCGCTCCGGAAGCCGGACCACGCGGGCGGGCCGCCCGCGCTCCCTCCACAGCTCAGAGGGTCGGCACCGGCAAAAGCCGCCATGCGCCGGGCTTGAGGTCGCCCAGCGTGAAGTCGCCGAAGCGGCTCCGATGCAGCCGGGTCACGTTCAAGCCTTGGCTCTCGAACATCCGCTTCACCTGGTGATAGCGGCCTTCGGTCAGCTCCAGCCGCGCCTCGCGCAGGCTGATGATCTCCAGCTTGGCGGGCAGGCAGGGCTTGTCGTCGTCCGGCATCAGAAGGGTGCCCGCGGCGAACAACGGGATGAGCTCGGGCCGCAGGTCGCCGTCGACCGTGGTCTCGTAGACCTTCGGCACCTTGTGCTTCGGCGAGGTCCAGCGTTGCACGAGCTCGCCGACATCGGTGATGAGCAGCACGCCGGTCGTGTCCTTGTCGAGGCGGCCGACGGTGGTGGCGGCCGGATTGCGGCGGACCCAGCGGGGTGGCAACAGGTCGAACACGGTCGGCCCTTCGCGGGTCTCGTGCGTGCAGACGTAGCCGGCCGGTTTGTGGAAGAGCGCCAGCAATCCCTCAGGCGCGTCCAACGGCTCTCCTTCGACCAGCACCGAGCCGAGCGGCACTTTGTCCGACGGATCTTTCGCGACGACGCCGTCCACCGTCACGTAGCCGTGCTTCAGCCAACCCCG
>JBBRQL010000205.1:0-7630 GCA_038226425.1 Verrucomicrobiota bacterium | reverse complement strand
TTGAACTTCCGGTAGAACTGCCCCTCGACCGCCGAGACGTTGACGATGTGCTTGTCGCGTCCCGGGGCCCGAAGCATCAGCGGCTTCAACCGCGCGTTCAGCACGAACGGCGCGACCGCGTTGACCAGCTGCACCTCGAGCAGCTCGGCGGTCGGCACCTCGTCCATCAGCAAGCGCCAGGAGTTCCGCTCGCGGAGGTCGACCTGCTGGAGGTCCTGGTCGAGGCGGCCTTCCGGGAAGAGGTCCTTCTGCGCCGCCAACTCGCCAGGCAAGAGCGGCACCTGCGAGAGCGCCGCGGCGTGGGTGAGGCCGGCGACCTCCGACAGACGGCGCTCCAGCACGGCCGGCCGCGCGTCGCCCTCGGGAAGCATGTGGTAGCCGCGCAGGCCTTCGTAGGCGCCGAGCAGCTTGCGGGCGGACGGCGACAGGTCCTCGGCGGCCGCCGTCTCGCCGGCCATCATGTGCGCGTAGAAATCGGGCGGACGCCGCACGGTCTGGCAGGCGTTGTTGACGATGAAATCGAGCCGGTCGCGCGTCGCCAGCAGATGCCGGCAGAAGGCCTCGACGCTCGGCGTGTGCCGCAGGTCGAGCCCGAATATCTCCAGCCGGTGGCCCCATTCGGCGAAATCCGGTTCCGCGGCGTAGCGCGCCGCCGAATCGCGCGGGAACCGCGTGCTCACGATGAGCTGCGCGCCGGCCCGGAGGAGCTTGATGCCTGCCTGGTAGCCGATCTTCACGCGTCCGCCGGTCAACAAGGCGACCCGTCCGCGCAGGTCGGCGGTCTCGGTGCGCTTGCGGAAGTTCAGCTCCGCGCAGGCCGGGCAGAGCTGGTCATAGAACACGTGGATGGCCGAGTAGTCTTGTTTACAGATGTAACAATTCTGAGGCTCCACGACCTCGCGGAACTCCGGGTCGTCCACGACCTCGCGCGGCTCGTGGTCGGGCGGCGGCGGCAGGTTCGGCGTGGTGAAGACCGCCTGGCGGCGGAGCTTCCGGATGCCGGTCCCGGCGAGCACCGACTCGTCGCGCTTCAGCTTGTCGGCCTTGCGGATCCGCTGCGTGGCCTTCACGAGACGCCGACGCTCGCCCACATCCGGGCAGAACACCTGGCCCGCGGCCTGGAACAGCCGCGTGCGCTCCTCCGGCGAGCATCCGGCGAGCAAGGCGCGGTCCTGCGCGACGGATTCCAGCAGCTCTGCGGCGGCGCGGAGACGTTCGGCGAACGGGGCCTGGCCTGCATCCATGGACGGTGACGACGACATCAGTGGGGCCAGTCATCGCAGCCGTGCCGGGGCGGCGGCCAGCCAGAAACGCGCTCCACGAGGCCGGGGATGCCAGGTCTGTCAGCAGCGTTGCAGGCGGACCTCGACCTCTCGCTCCACGTAGGTCCATTCCAGCGACGCGCGCAGGCGTTCCAGCAAGAAGTCGAATGCCGCCACGTCGCCGGGGTCGAGCTCGAACCAGGTGACGAAATCGAACGGCTCCGGGCGGGAGAGGTCCCGGCAATGGTGGAGCCGCCGCGTGATGGTCGGCGCCAGATCCAATCCGTTCCGCGTGTGGTGCGATCGCTCCTCGAAGATGCTCCGGCGCTCGTCCTGCGTGAGCCCCCACCAGCGGTCGCTCTTCTTGATCGGGATGAGCACCGCGAGCGCGCAGGGCGGACGGGCCGGCCCTTGTTGCGCCGCGACCAGCTGCTCCTTTTCCGGACGGGTGACGTAGCGCTCGTTGCTGGTCGCACCGCGCAGCACCCAGCCGTCGGGCGACGGCGGCGCGGCGACATCGCCGGACAGGATCTCCAGGCGCTCGACGGGGGCAAGTCCCTCGCCGGCGACAACGCGTGAGCCGGTCACCTTCCAAGCGCCGTCGCGACCGCCGACGAACGAGAAGAGCCGTGGATTGAACGCTGGATTCATGGCTTGGGCGGGAACTGCGACGATGGGCGAAGGCTGGATGGCGATGTATCTTCCACCGAAGCCGCGGACCTTGCTTCACCCGCCGTAGCAACGCGAGCATCCCGGCCGCGCGGAAGCCTGGGCAAGGTCGGATGTCGTCGCAAACTCGGCTTGCGCAGCGTGAGAGCCACTCTAGGGTCGCCCGCTTCGGATTCCGATACCTGAACGATGAGCACCCCCGCTTCCGACCTCGCCTTCACCGACACGTTCGCCCGCCGCCACATCGGGCCTGATGCCGCCGAGCAGGCCTCTATGGCCGCCCGCTGCGGATATCCATCGGTCGACGCTCTCGTGGATGCCGCCGTACCCTCCCATATCCGCACCGACCGGCCGTTGGAGCTGACCGCCCTGCCGGGAGCGCTGAGCGAGTTCGATGCGTTGGCGCGGCTGCGGTCGGTCGCCGCCAAGAACCAGGTGTTCCGGTCGTTCATCGGGATGGGTTACCACGACACCATCACGCCGCCGGTCATCCAGAGGAACATCCTCGAGAACCCGGGCTGGTACACGCAGTACACGCCCTACCAGCCCGAGATCTCCCAAGGCCGGCTCGAAGGTCTGCTCAATTTCCAGACGCTGGTCACCGACCTCACCCAGCTCGACATCGCCAACGCCTCGATGCTCGACGAGGCCACCGCGTGCGCCGAGGCGATGATGCTCTGCCATCGCATCAAGGAGGCCGAAGCCGCCGCGTCCGGCACCGTCAGGAACACCTTCCTCGTCGCCGACCACTGCCATCCGCAGAACATCGATATCGTGCGCACCCGGGCCGAGGCGCTCGGCATCACCGTCGTCGTCGGCGACTGGCGCGCGTTCGCGTTCTCGGCCGACGTCTTCGGCGTGCTCGTGCAGAACCCGGCGACCGACGGTTCGCTCACCGACCTCACCGCTCTCTCGGCCACGACCCATGCGGCGGGCGCGCTCGTGGTGGTGGCGACCGACCTGCTCGCGCTCACCTTGCTCAAGCCGCCCGGCGAATGTGGCGCGGACGTCGCGGTGGGCAGCGCCCAGCGCTTCGGCGTGCCGCTCGGCTACGGCGGACCGCATGCGGCTTTCTTCGCGACGCGCGACGCGTTCAAGCGCCAGATGCCCGGCCGGCTCGTCGGCGTCTCCAAGGACTCCCGAGGCAAGCCCGCGCTCCGCCTCTCGCTCGGCACCCGCGAGCAGCACATCCGCCGCGACAAGGCGACCTCGAACATCTGCACCGCGCAGGCCCTGCTCGCCAACATGGCGATGGCTTACACCTGCTACCACGGGCCGGAAGGTCTGACCGCGATCGCCCGGCGCATCCACACGTCGGCCCGGTTGCTCGGCGCGGGACTGGAGAAGCTCGGGCACAAGGTCGCGAACACGACGTTCTTCGACACGCTCACCGTCCAGGTCAAGAACGCCGCCGAGATCCACAAGCTCGCCGAGGCGCACCACATCAACCTCCGCCGCGTCGACGCCACCCACGTCGGCATCGCCCTCGACGAACCTGTCACCGCCGCCGAGATCGACCTCCTTCTCAAGCTCGCGGGCCAGTCGTCCGGCCTTTCCGGAGGCCTGCCCACGGTGAAGTCGCTGTCGGGTTCGATCGATTCCGCGGGCCGCCTCGAAGGCATCCCGGCCGGCCAGCGCCGGACCTCCGGGTTCCTCGCGCACCCGGTCTTCAACCGGCACCATTCCGAGACGGAGATGCTGCGCTATCTGCGCCGGCTCGAATCGAAGGACCTCTCGCTCTGCCACAGCATGATCCCGCTGGGCAGCTGCACGATGAAGCTCAACGCCACGGCCGAGATGTTCCCGGTGAGCTGGCCCGAGTTCTCCAAGCTGCATCCGTTCGCGCCGGTCGCGCAGACCCGCGGTTACCAGCAGTTGTTCGAGGAGCTCGAGCTCTGGCTCGCGGAGGTGACCGGTTTCGCCGGCGTCTCGCTCCAGCCGAACGCCGGTTCCCAAGGCGAATACGCCGGCCTGCTCGTCATCCGCGCCTGGCACGGCTCGCGCGGCGAGGGGCATCGCGACGTCTGCCTCATCCCGGCGAGCGCGCACGGCACGAACCCCGCCTCCGCGGTCATGGCCGGCATGAAGGTCGTCGCCGTCGCCTGCGACACGGACGGCAACGTGGACGTCGCCGACCTCAAGGCCAAGATCGCCGCGCACCGCACGGAGCTTTCTTGCCTGATGGTCACCTACCCGAGCACGCACGGCGTGTTCGAGGCCGCCATCAAGGACATCTGCGCGCTCGTCCACGAAGCCGGCGGCCAGGTGTACATGGACGGCGCGAACATGAACGCACAGGTCGGGCTGACCTCACCCGGCATCGTCGGCGCCGACGTCTGCCACCTGAACCTGCACAAGACCTTCTGCATCCCGCACGGCGGCGGCGGTCCCGGTGTCGGCCCGATCGGCGTCGCCGAGCACCTCGTCCCGTTCCTGCCCGGGCACTCGGTCGTGAACCTCGGCGGCGAGGATCCTATCGGTGCCGTCAGCGCAGCGCCTTGGGGCAGCGCCAGCATCTGCACGATCTCGTGGATGTACATCGCGATGATGGGCCCGGCCGGCCTCACCCATGCGACCAAAGTCGCGATCCTCAACGCGAACTACATCGCCAAGCGGCTCGAGGCCCACTTCCCGACGCTCTACCGGGCGAACGGCCTCGTCGCCCACGAGTGCATCCTCGACCTCCGTCGTTTCAAGTCGGTCACCGCCGAGGATGTCGCGAAACGGCTCATGGATTACGGCCTCCACGCGCCGACGCTCAGCTGGCCCGTGGCGGGCACGCTCATGGTCGAACCCACCGAATCGGAACCGCAGTGCGAGCTCGACCGGTTCTGCGACGCGATGATCTCAATCCACGACGAGATCGTGGAGATCGAGGAGGGGCGCGAGGACGCCAAGAACAACCTGCTCAAGAACGCGCCGCACACCGCCGACCAGGTGACCTCCGATGGTTGGGGCCGCCCTTACAGCCGGGAGCAGGCCGCTTTTCCCGTGGAAGGCCTGCGCGACTGGAAGTTCTGGCCCTCGGTCGGCCGCGTGGACAACGTCTTCGGCGACCGCAACCTCGTCTGCTCCTGCGCGGGCATGGAAGCGTACCTGTCCTGAGCGGAGATTCCCGTGATGGCGGTCGTGGGCCGTGATCGAAAGGCGAAGGGCAGGGGGATCCGACCCCTTTCTGCCAAAGCCCCGCGGTGCACCTGCGTCGCCGATAGATCCGTCGGCTTCCTCCGCGATTTCGACTTTGGACGCAGATCACCGGGCCTTATCCTGACGGCATGTCAGCGAGACCCAAGGTGGCCGTCCTCGGCACCGGTTCACTCGGCAAGGAGCATGCCCGGATCTACGCGGAGCTCGCGAAAGCGGGGCTCGCGGAGTTCGTCGGCGTGTTCGATGTCGATGCCGGCGCCGCGCGCGCGCAAGCGTCCAAGCACGGCGTCCGCGCCTTCGCCAGCGTGGCCGAGGCCGCGGCGGCGAGCGACGCGTTGAGCGTGGTCACGCCGACCACGACGCACTTCGCGCTCGCCCAAGAGCTGCTCACCCTAGGAAAGCATGTGCTCGTCGAGAAGCCGATGACCGACAACGCGGCGCAGGCCGCGACACTGGTGGCTTTGGCGCAGAGCCGTGGTGCGGTGCTGCAGGTCGGGCACGTCGAACGGTTCAACCCGGTGTTCAGCTACCTGGAGAAGGTGGCCACCGACCCGCGGTTCATCGAGTGCCATCGGCTCTCGCCCTTCCCGGCGCGGAGCACCGACATCGGCGTGGTGCTGGACCTGATGATCCACGACCTCGACGTCGTGCTGGCGTTCGTGAAGTCGCCCTTGGTGGCCGTGGACGCGGTGGGCATCCCCGTGCTGAGCACGAGCGAGGACATCGCGAACGCCCGGTTGCGCTTCGCCAACGGCTGCGTGGCGAACCTCACCGCGAGCCGGATCAGCCCCGAGCGCCTGCGGAAGATCCGCGTTTTCAGCGGCGGCGGCGCGGCGAAGGAGACCAGCTATATCAGCCTCGATTACCGCGCGCAGGAGGGCTTCATCTACCGCTTGGCCCGCGACGGAGAGAGCGAGAGCTCGTTGCTCAAGAAACTGTTGGCGTCGAAGGACAGCTCCCTGGTGAGCGAGTTCGGCGGCAAAAGGATCGTCCGGGAACCGGTGCCCATCGCGAAGGAAGAACCGCTGAGGCTGGAGCTGGCGCACTTCATCCAATGCGTGGAGGAACGGCGGACGCCCAAGGTGAGCGGTGCCCAGGCGAAGGCCGCTTTGGACGTCGCGTTCGAGATCACGCGACAGATCGCGGCCGCAGCGGCTTCAGCCTGACCAGGGGTGGCTGGAGGCCGGCCAATGGAGCTCAGGCGTCCCGCCTGCTTCAGACGGTCGCGAGCATGGCCACTGGATTGCAGTGAAGGAACCGCGCCGGGAACGTCCACCTGCCGCTCCGTGGGCGCGGCCCGGTAGGATCAACTCTCGCTCATCGGGGCCGTGCGGCTGTTCTGCAGCTCGTTCCACCGGACCGATTGGCGCACCAAAGCGGCGCCGTCCTTGAGGGCCAGCTTGGTCTTGATGTTGGCGCGGTGGGCATCGACGGTCTTGGGGCTGAGCTTCAGGCGCTCCGCGATGGACCGGGTGCTATGTCCTTCGCCCAAGAGCCGGAAGATCTCGAACTCCCGATCGCTCAAGCGGTCGAGCATGAGGTCGCGGTTCGGGTTCGAGGGCGTGCGACGGCCAAGGTTGCCGAGGAGCTCGGACGCGACGCGGTCGCTCACGAAGACGCGGCCCTCGGCCACCGAGCGGATGGCGGACAACAACTTCTCCCCGCCGACCTCCTTCATCACATAGCCGCGGGCACCCGCCCGGAGCGTGCGTTCGGCGTAGAGCATCTCGTCGTGCATCGAGACGACGAGGACCGGGAGGTTGGCGTTGAGCGCCTGGAAGTCCTTCAGCACCTCCAAGCCGTTGCGGTCGGGCAGGCCGAGATCGAGCACGACGATGTCGGGCGACTGCGCGGTGATCATGCCGATGGCCTCGGAGGCGTTGCCCGCCTCGGCGCAGACCACGAGATCGGACGTCGCGTTGATGAGCATCGTCAGGCCGGCGAGCATCAGCGGATGGTCGTCCACGAGCAGGACGCGGAGCTTCCGGG
This sequence comes from Verrucomicrobiota bacterium, assembly GCA_038226425.1. GTDB lineage: Bacteria > Verrucomicrobiota > Verrucomicrobiia > Limisphaerales > UBA9464 > CAIVQB01. Next base: position 563 of record JBBRQL010000205.1, on the reverse strand, counting down.
TGGCGGCCGCGGCCAAAGGCGGCCGTGTCTTCAAGGATTGGTCGATGGGTGGCGGCTCCGGTGCAGGCTCGGTCTTGGCGCGGGTCGGTCGACGAGCCGAGAAGGCGGCGTGCTCACCGGCAGGCGGGGTGGCCGTTGCGGCGTCGAGAGGCTTGGGGCTAGATTTGGGCATAAAGGACGTCCGAGGCTGCGCGGTCGGTTCTTACTAAATCGGGCTGCCCTAGGAAACAAAAAACTAAAATAAAGTCTTAAGGAACTAGTTCACGAACCGCACCAAATGCCGAAGTTCTGCAGATGTATCGTTTTGATGACGAATCGATTGGACCAAGATCGACGGCTCTGTCAGCCCTGTCGTCCGGACATCCTTGCTAAGGTCGTGGCGTAAGAAAAAACAACCAGCCGCGATTGATGTCGAGTTGTTGTCTATAGCATTTTAAACTAAAGTGTAGCCGGAATATGTGTGCAGTGGCAGGGTGGGTGGATGAAGACCATTTCGTTGGACCTGAGGGAACGGATCCTTGCGGCCTACGATGGTGGTGACGACACCCGCGAGGGCGTGGCCC
>JBBRQL010000204.1:0-7698 GCA_038226425.1 Verrucomicrobiota bacterium | reverse complement strand
CGAGGCGGAAGCGGCGTTTCGCCAGGCCATCGAACTCGACCCGAAGTTTGCGTATCCGTGGAACGGCTTGGGCAACCTGCTGCAAAATTACCTTGGCCGGTTCGCCGAGGCGGAAGCGGCGTATCGCAAGGCCATCGAACTCGACCCAAAGTACGCGTATCCGTGGAACGGCTTGGGCAACGTGCTGCAAGATCACGCTGGCCGACCCGTCGAGGCGGAAGCGGCGTATCGCAAGGCCATCGAACTCGACCCAAAGTACGCGTCTCCGTGGAGTGGCCTGGCCAAATTACTCAGCCAGACCAGTGGCAGCAGCGACGAAGCCCGCGCCTGTGCCGTGAAGGGGATGTCGCTCAAGCCGGACCACGCTTTCGCCCGGCACACAGTCCTTCAGGTCTGCGGCGATCAAGCCGAAGACTGGCGGACTGTGCTGCCCACGCTCGTCGCGTGGTGCCTCACCCATCCCAAAGCCGACGACATCTTTGACTTCACCGTGGACGGCTTGCTCCGTCTGGCCCGGCTCACCAAGCCCGCCCAGGCTCTGGCCCTGTTGGATTCCTTGCCGGATGTGACGCCCTTCCAAACCGTGCGCGACGCCTTCGTGGCGCACGATCACCGCGAGCATCTCCAAGCCTTGGCCCCGGAGCGCCAGACCATCGTGCTCGCCCTGCTGGAACGTCTCGCGGCCCGCCCCGGAACCTTCGCGCCCAAAACCAAACCGAAGCGCGCGAAATCAGAGCAGTAGGGCTGAGTGCTTTGAAATCGGGCGCATCTGGACACCGTGTTTCGGGGTGTTATCCGGGTAGTAGCTGCGGACGTAAGTCCGTGGCCGGGACCGCCACGTCCAGCCTGCCGCCACCGACTCACGTCGGCAGCTACGCGCCATCAGCCACCGGCGACGATGGCCACGATGAAAAGATGCGCCCTTTGAAAGCTCTCGCCGAATTTGGTCCTGCGCGATGGGTTGTGATTTCTGCGTCACGACCAAGACGGGCTTTGAACGCGATCTCACCGCCGGGAAAATTGTGGAACCGTTCCTCGCGTTGCAGCGCGAAGCGCAGGGGACGAGCGCACCATCGCTTCGGCGATCGAGCACGTCTGGCCGCTCCGGGAAACCGGGGCAGCTTTTCCCTTTCCAGGAGGGCGCAGGTGCCGCTGCTTTCCCGCGATGGTCGTGCTGAGTTGTGGCGCGCGTCGTCCGTCGCGCGCCGGACCGTGCGACGAAAGACGCGCCTCGTTGTCCCCGTCGCCCGCCTGTGGGATGCTCGGACCCGATGTTCGAACTGTTGAAGACCGATCCTTCCTCCCGGGCCCGCCTCGGACGGCTGACCACGACCCGCGGGGTCATCGAGACGCCGGTCTTCATGCCGGTCGGCACGCAGGCCAGCGTGAAGGCGCTAGACAACCGGGAACTGCTCGAGATGGGCACCCAGGTCCTGCTCGGGAACACTTACCATCTCAACATCCGGCCCGGTCGCGAGATCATCGAGAAGGCCGGCGGGCTGCATCGGTTCATGGATTGGTCGGGGCCGATCCTGACGGATTCGGGCGGTTTCCAGGTCTTCAGCCTCGGCAAGATCCGCAAGGTGAAGGAGCACGGCGTCGAATTCCGCAGCCATCTCGACGGCTCGCTCATCTTCCTCGGGCCCAAGGAGAGCATGGAGATCCAGCGTTGGCTGGGGTCCGACATCGCCATGGTGTTCGACGAATGCCCGCCGCACACCGCGCCGCGCGAGGACGTGCTCAAGTCGGTCAAGCGCACCCTGCGCTGGGCCGCCGAATGCAAGGAGCAGCCGCGCGCGCCGGGGCAGATGGTCTTCGGCATCGTCCAGGGCACGCACCATCCCGACCTGCGGCAGAAGTGCGCCGAGGAGCTGGTGGCGATGGATTTCGACGGCTACGCGATCGGCGGCGTGAGCGTCGGCGAACCGGAGCCAGAGATGATGAAGGCGGTGGAGATCTCCGAGCCGCACCTGCCGGCGCACAAGGCCCGGTACGCGATGGGCCTCGGCACGCCGGCGCAGATGGTCGAGCTCGTGGCCCGCGGCGTGGACATGTTCGATTGCGTGCTGCCGACGCGCGTCGCCCGCAACGGCACCGCCTTCACCAGCAAGGGCACGTTCGCCATCAAGGGAGGCGCGGTGAAGGCGGACTTCGGCCCCATCGAGGAAGGCTGCGGATGCTTCGCCTGCCGCCACCACACGCGGGCCTACATCCGACATCTGCTGAACGTCGACGAGATCCTCGGCCTGCGGTTGGTGAGCATCCACAACAGCCACTACTACCTCGAGGTGATGCGGCAGATCCGGGCGCATCTCGCGGCGGGCACGTTCGCGGAGTTCCGGCGGCAGTTCGCGGAGACCTACATCCCGACGGAGAAGGTGCGGGCGGCCCGGGCCGCGGCTGCGGCTGCTGCGGCCTGACCGGTCAGAGCAGCGACAGGACGGCTCGCGCGGCCCGTCGGCTCGCGCCCGGACCGCCCAACGAACCGACCACCGCGGCCAGTTGTTCGCGTATCGTCGCGCGGCGGCCGGGATCACCGAGCAGGGCGAGCGTCGCCCGGGCCAGGTTATCCGGCGTCGCCTCGTGCTGGATGAACTCGGGCATGACGGTCCCGACGGCGAGCAGGTTCGGCATGGCGAGGGATTTCACGGTCACCAGACGTTTTCCCAGCTCATAGGTGATCCGCGAAGTGCGGTAGAGCGCGACGGTGGGGACGCCGAACCAAGCGCATTCGAGCGTCACCGTGCCCGTCGAAGCGAGCGCGACGGTCGCAGTGCGGAGCGCTTCCGACAGACCTCCGATCTGGACATGGAGCCGGGGTAGGGGAGCCAAGAACGGTCGGGCCTGGTCGAGCAACGCGGCATTCGGCAGCACCATCTGCAACACCACGCCGGTCTGTGCCTCGATGCGCCGGGCGGCTTCGACCATCACCGGGAGATGGCGGCGTAGTTCACCTGGGCGGCTGCCGGGGAGGAGAAGGAGTCTCAGGTCCGAGGTCTCAGGTCTCAGGTCGAGGGAAGCGGGCTCCGTTCCGTCCGGCACGCCGCCTTCGCCGGGACCTTGGACCTGAGACCTCGGACCTGAGACTTCACCGCCCCCGTGCCTTTCGACGATGGGATGCCCCACAAACTCGACCCGGAGGCGCGGAGCGTTCGCCGCGTACCAAGCGGGCTCGAAGGGCAGGATGCTCAGCAACAGGTCGTGGGTGCGCTCCAGGCGGCGGGCGCGTCCGGCCCGAGATGCCCAGACCTGCGGCGAGACGTATTGCACCAGCTTCGGCCGCCAGTTCTGGAACGGTCCGGCTGTCCGCTCCGATGTGCTGCGGATGCGCTCGGCCAAGCTGCCGTTGAAGGCGAAGAAATCGACGCCGACCACCACGTCCGGAGCGCGCGCCGCTGCCAGAGCGGCCAAGTCGTCGCGGAGGCGCTGGAACCTGCGGTATTCGGCGAAGGTCGGCAGCCCGATGACGGCGTGGCGGGTCAGGTCGACCTCGATCTCGACGCCGGCCGCGGCCATCTTCTCGCCTCCTGCGCCGAAGAACGTCGGCGAGAAAGGTCCGGCCTCGGACCGCAACGCGCGGACGAGCTCGGCGGCGAGTTGGTCACCGCTCGGCTCGCCGGCGACGACCATGATGGAGAGCGGCTTCACTGGACACCGCGACCTTCCGCGAGGCCGGTGCGCGAAGGCAAGCCGGCGTCCCTGGGCGTCCGCGCGGTCAATCCGGATAACCGTCGGGATGCTTTTGGTGCCAGGCCCACGCGGTCTCGACGATGTCGTCGAGTTTCGTGAACCTCGGCCGCCAACCGAGTTCTTCCGCTGCTTTGGCCGCCGCGGCCACGAGCTTCGGAGGGTCGCCGGCGCGGCGGGGCTTCGAGATCACCGGGATGCTCTTGCCGGTGACGCGCTCGCAGGCGGCGATGACCTCCTTCACGGAGAAACCTTCGCCGTTCCCGAGGTTGAAGAACCCGCTCTTGCCGGGCGCGAGCGCGAGCATGTGCGCCTGCGCGAGGTCGGCGATGTGGATGTAGTCGCGGACGCAGGTGCCGTCGGGCGTCGGATAATCGGTGCCGAACATCTCCACGTGCGGCTTCTTGCCCTGGGCGACGAGGAGGATGTTGGGGATCAGGTGCGTCTCGATCCGGTGGTGCTCGCCGAAACGCGCGCTGGCGCCGGCGGCGTTGAAGTAGCGGAAGGCCACGAACTCCAGCCCGTGGATCTGCCGGTACCACTTGAGCACCTGCTCGAACATCAGCTTCGACTCGCCGTAAGGGTTGATCGGGCGCTGCGGCAACGATTCATCCATGGGGACGCGGTCCGGCGGGCCGTAGGTGGCGCAAGTGGAGCTGAAGACGAACTTCTTAACGCCCGCGGCCACGGCGGCATCGGCGAGGTTCACCGCGTTGGCGACGTTGTTCCGGAAATACTTCGACGGGTCGGTCATCGACTCGCCGACGAGCGCGCTCGCGGCGAAGTGGATCACGGCCTCGGCGCCGGAATCTTTCACCGCCGCGAAGATCAGCGAGCGGTCCGAGAAATCGCCTTGGACGAACTTGGCCCGCGGATCCACCGCCGAGCGATGGCCCTCGGTGAGGTTGTCGAACACGGTGACCGAGTGGCCGGCATCGCAGAGCTCCTCCACGCAGACCGACCCGATGTAACCCGCACCGCCGGTGACGAAAACGTTCATTTGAGGGGCGCAACGTAGGGAGCGCGCTGCATCGGCGGCAAACAGAAGTTGCGACCCGTCGGTGTCGCGCGGCCATCCGGGCGTCAGCGCGCCGGCGAGGTCCAACGTTCGCCGGCGCGCAGCGTGCGGAATGGCTGCCCCAGGTGGACGCATCCGGCCTCGAAGGCCTCCGGCGTCGCGGTGTTGAACTCGAACATCTCGTGGTGGCAGGGGATGACGCAGCGGGCGCCGATGTCATGGGCGAGCTGCGCGGCCTCGGGGCCGGAAAGGTTGCCGGCGACGCGGCGTTCCGGTGCGCGGCCGTTGATCGGCAGGAGCGCGACATCGACCGCGGCCGGTCGCAGACCTTCCGCCATCCCGGGGAACCGGACGGTGTCGCCGGAGTGGTAGAGCGACCACGGTCCGAACCGGACGACGAAGCCGAGGTAGATGTGGCGGCCCGCGACGTCGGTGTCCAAGGACTCGTGCGCCGCGGGGACAGCGTCGAACCGGAACGGGCCGACCTCCGTCGAACTCGGCACGGAGCCGGCCGTCCCTGAGGCATCGAGGCCGAGGATCCGCGCGTCGGGCAGTCCGCTGCGTTCGCGGACGGTCGTGCGGTTCGCTTCGGGACAGACCATCACCAGATTCGGGTTCGCGCCGGCCAGTGCCCGCAACGTCTCGGCATCGAGATGGTCGGTGTGGTTGTGCGACGAGGTGACGACGTCGATGAAACCGAGGCGCTCCGGCGCGATGACGAGCCGCGTCATGCGGACGTGCGGCTTGTCGGTCGCGGCGTACTTGCGGGTCAGCGAATCCGATAGGTACGGATCGAGCAGCGCGAAGCGGTCCTGCCAATGGACGAGGAAGCCGCTTTGTCCGAGCCACCACAGATGGAAGCGGTCGTGCTCGCGCCGCGCGGCGGCGATGTCGGCCAGCAGGGCGTCGTCCTTGAGCGCGGGTTCGATCATATCGCGATGTCCGGTGCAGGGCTGGTCGGCAGGTGCCTTAGGCCGCCGGGACCCCCAGCTCCTTGCGCACCTGCGCCACGCCTTCGCACATGGACTTGAGCTTGCGCTTCGCGGCCCAGCGCGCGTTCTGGCTCAGGCCGCAGTCGGGCGCGAAGACGAGGCGGTCCGGGGGCGCGGACCCGAGGCAGAGCTTCACGCGCCGGGCGATCTCGTCGGGCGTCTCCAAGTAGTAGCTTTTGACGTCCACGATGCCGACGGCGACGTCGCAGCGTTCGGCGATCTTGGAGATCAGCTCCAGCTCGGCGAACTCGCGGCTGGCCATCTCGACGTGCATCTCGTCGCACTTGAAATCGAGGAAGGCCGGGAACATCGGCGCGATCCGGCGCGGTCCGATCGCGCGGGCCTTGTAGTTGCCGAAGCAGAGGTGGGTGCAGACGCGGGTGCGTCCGGCGATGGTCTCGACCGTGCGGTTGAAGATGTCGACAAAGCGCCGCGGGTCCTCGCGGTGCGCGTAGCAGCTCATGCTCGGCTCGTCGACGCTCACCTCGGTGCAGCCGGCGGCGACGAGCGCCTCGAGCTCCGCCCTGACGATCGGCAGCAGCGCCTCGGTCAGTGCCCAACGATCCGCGTAGCCGAGCCCGGGCTCGGGCAGGAGGCGTCCGGAAAGCGTGTACGGGCCGGGGACAGAGGCCTTGAGCGTGGCGCGCGACGCGTGCGGCGCGGCGGCGGCGATGCGTCCGAGGCGCTGGAACTCTTCCACGGCGCCGAGGCCGCGCGGCGCGCGCAACGGGGCGACGATCTTGTGCTTGCCGCGTTGGTCGTGGGCCGGCGGCCCGAAGCGACGGGGCGAGGCGGATTCCAGCTCGATGCCTTCGAGGTGGCCGTAGAAGGACAGGTTGAAATCGAGCCGCGTCTGCTCGCCGTCCGTCACCACGTCCAGGCCGGCCGCGAGCTGGTCGTGCAGGGCGCAGGTGACGGCGTCGTCCTGGAGTTCCGCGAGGTCGTCGGGACCGAACCGGTCGAGCTGGACCGAGGCGAGTTCCAGCCAACCGGGGAAGGGATAGCTGCCGATGACCGAGGTGCGGAGCGGGTTGGATCTCATTGGATGTGCCGGGATTTTCGCGAGCCGACGCGCGATGTCGAACGGAGAATGCCACATGGCATCCGTCCGGCCCGTCACGGCGGCTCCGCGCGGCATCGTTCGGCTTCCTTCCCGAAGGGCGGCGCGCCAAGCTCCGGGCATGTCGCAATCCATCCCTCTGCGCCTCGGCGTGCTCGGCTCCGGCAAAGGCTCGAACTTCGTCGCCATCGCCGACGCGATCGCGGGCGGTTCGGTGCCGGCGAAGGTCGTCCTCGTCGCCAGCGACGTGGCCGACGCGGGGATTCTGCGGCACGCGGCGGACCGCGGGATCCCGGGGCGGTATCTCGCGCCGGGGCAGTTCCGCACGAAATTGGACGAGGCCGCCGAGACCGCCTATATCGCGGCGCTGCGCGAGGCAGAGGTCGACCTCGTCGTGCTCGCCGGGTTCATGCGGATCTTGAAGGGCGAGTTCCTCCGCGCCTTCGAGGGACACGTCGTGAACATCCATCCGTCGCTGCTCCCGTCGTTCCCCGGACTGGCCGCGTGGAAGCAGGCGCTGGACTACGGCGTCAAGGTGACCGGCTGCACGGTCCACTATGTCGACCAAGGGATCGACACCGGCGCCATCATCGGCCAGCGCGCCGTGCCGGTGCTGGACGGCGACACGGCGGAGACGTTGCACGAGCGGATCCAGACGGCGGAGCGCGAGCTGTATCCCTCGGCGATCGCCGCGGTGGCGCGGGGTGAAGTGAAGGTGAGGGGACGGCTCACGAGCGGTTTCGCGTCGCCGGTGGAGGATCGGTGACGTGACGCGGACCTGCCGTGGTGCGGGCCCTTTTCCCTAGCAGCCTGTCGGACTTAGAAGCCTGCTATTTTTGGTGAAGTGATTGAACCCGCCCGCGGGGCGTGCGTCTGACCTGCATGTCCGCCCGCTTCATCACGATCGACCGCGACACCCCGCTGCTGCTGCCGCCGGATCT
>JBBRQL010000203.1:0-7719 GCA_038226425.1 Verrucomicrobiota bacterium | reverse complement strand
TTGGACGTAGGCCACGGAACTACCGACGGAGCTGCCGGCGGCCCGCGTGATCTGGCCGGTCATAGGCAGCGCCGGAGCGGCCGTAGGGATCTGCTGCGTCACTGTGCCATTGAAGGCCACGGAACCCGCTTGGGTGATCTGGAGAAAATCGGCCACGCCGTTGCCGTCCGCGTCCGTCGTCGGGAAGTTCAGCGATGCGGTTCCCCAGGCACTGTAGACCCCGTCCGCAAACAGCAGATAGTCGGTGCGGTAGTTGCCGGCCGAAGCCGGATTGGGGCTTAGTTCACTGCTGACGATGAACAAGTTGCCCAGCGTGTCATAAAGCGGCTGGCCGGCGCTCCCATCAAAGGTCGTGAAGTACGCATCGAGAAGAGTGCCACCGAGCGAGGCCTTACTCTTCGACAGATTCACGGACTGGCAGTAGGCAATCAGGGAGGCATCTTTGGCGTGACCATCCCCGACCGACCACAGGAGCGAGGCCGCAGCGAAGACCAAACGACCGAGGCGAGCGAGCAGGGGCATAGCAATTTTGGCAAGTCTTCAACGATTGTTACGCACCTGATTTCGGAACAGCAATTTCTTTAGCGGCTGTTTTTCGTGGGCGGACCCACCGATGAAGCGACCCTGTGCGTCGTTAGCAGCTGCAATAATCCGGGCGACAGCTTCGCCGGTGATTCACAGACCGGCGCACCCTGCGGCGCCGCCGTTCCCCCAGGTGCCTGAGCCCATCCCGTACACGCCGGTCGTGCACACGTTCGACGACTTGGTGACATCCCATCACTCCGTCGTCCGGCCACTGCTGAGGCCGTCCGCGCCCGTTGCGACGAGCTGTTGCTGGCGATCGAGAAACTTCGGGAGGTCCGCCCGAAGATGTCCGACGACGAATATTTCCGTGGCCTGGAAGCACTGCTGCGGGAGATCGCGCGGCTCCGCGTGGCATCGGCCCGGTAGCAGCGAGCTGGGTCTCAGGGTTTAGGTCTCACGCGCGCCGCCGCTTCTCCGCGCTTGAATCTCCGCGGCGATAGGCGCCCCTTCTCCCGGCACCATGAGAACTTCCATCGCCTCCTTGTCGCCGGCCTTGGCGGCCGGATTCGCCGCGTTCGCGATCCAGGCCGCCGACCCGGTGCTCCACTCCTTCAAGCGCATCCAGTTGAGCGACCAGTTCTGGTGCGAGGGCGCGAGCTTCGCCGACTTCAACCGCGACGGCGTGAACGACATCGTCTCCGGCCCGTGGTGGTACGAGGGACCGGACTTCACCAAGCGCCACGAGATCTACGCGCCGAAGACGACGTTCCAGCTCCAGCTCGGGCCGATGACCTCGGTGGCCGTGCCCGGCTTCGACGGCGCGCTCGGCAACAAGAACACCTACTCGGACAATTTTTTCGCCTTCCCGCGCGACTTCAACGACGACGGCTGGATGGACGTGCTCGTCATCGGCTTCCCGGGCCAAGAGACCGTCTGGTTCGAGAACCCGAAGTCGCCCGACAAACACTGGACGCGCCACGTCGTCTTCACGCAGACCGACAACGAATCACCGACCTTCGCCGACATCACCGGCGACGGGAAACCCGAGCTCGTGTGCATCACCAAGGGCGCCTACGGCTACGCGTCGCCCGACCTATCCGACCCCGCGAAACCGTGGGTCTGGCACCGCATCTCGCCGGACAAGGGCTACGGCAACTTCACCCACGGCATGGGCATCGGGGATATCAACGGCGATGGCCGCCTCGACCTGATCGAGAAGGACGGCTGGTGGGAACAGCCCGCCTCGCTCGCGGGCGATCCGGAGTGGAAGTTCCATGCGGGACCCTTCGGTCTCGGCGGTTCGCAGATGCATGTCTACGACTTCGACGGCGACGGGCTGCCCGACGTCGTGACCGCTCTGACGGCGCACGCGTTCGGTCTCGCGTGGTTCCAGCAGGTCCGGACCGGCGGCGAGATCTCGTTCCGCGAGCACGTGATCATGAACAAGGAGCTGCGCGAGAACCGCTACGGCGTGAAGTTCACCGAGCTGCACGCGCTGGAGTTGGTGGACATGGACGGCGACGGCGTGAAGGACATCGTGACCGGCAAGCGCTTCTGGTCGCACGGCCGCACCGGCGATCCGGACCGCAACCAGGCCGCCGTGGCGTACTGGTTCCGCACCGTGCGCAACCCGGACAAGTCGGTCGATTTCGTGCCGTACCTGATCGACGACAACTCCGGCGTGGGCACGCAGCTCGTCGTCGGCGACGTGGACAAGGACGGTCTGCCCGACCTCGTCGTCGGCAACAAGAAAGGCACGTTCGTCCTACTCCACGAGAAGAAGACCGTGACCCAAGCCGAGTGGGACAAAGCGCAGCCGAAGCCGTTCGTCGCACCTTGACCCTCCCGACGTCCCGGCGACCGCTTGTCACCCACCGTCGCGATGTGCCGCCTTTGCCGGCGGCCCGATGCATCGGGGACAAGACCGACGCACGGCGCGGCGCCATCTTGTCGCAACGAACATGGAGCCCCGGTCGGAACCCAAGGACGTCGTCGTCATCGGCGGCGGCATCATCGGCCTCAGCATCGCCTACTACACGGCGCTGCGCGGCCATCGCGTCACCGTGGTCGACCGGAACCCGGAACAGCGCGACGGCTGTTCCTTCGGCAACGCCGGCATGGTCGTGCCGAGCCACTTCGTGCCGTTGGCCGCGCCCGGCATGGTCGCGCTCGGCCTCAAGTGGATGTGGGACCCGGCATCGCCGTTCTACATCAAGCCGCGCCTCGACCTGGACCTGCTGAAGTGGGCTCTGAAGTTCTGGGCCGCGTCGACCGCCGCGCACGTCGGGCGCGCCGCGCCGCTGATCCGCGACCTGAGCTTCGCGAGCCGCGCCTGTTTCGAGGAGTTGTCCGCGCTTCCCGGCGAAGGGTTCGGCCTCGTCCAGAAGGGCCTCGTGATGCTCTGCAAGACGCAGCACGCGCTCGACGACGAGACCAGGTACGCCGCGCAGGCGAACGCCCTCGGCGTCCCGGCCCAGGTGCTCGACGACAAGGGCCTCGCCGCGCTCGATCCGGACGTGACCATGGACGTCGCGGGCGGCGTGTTCTTCCCGAAGGATTGCCATCTTTCGCCGGGGCGCTTCATGGCCGCTCTCCAACGCCGGTGCGAGGCGCTCGGCGTGCGGTCCGCGTGGAACACGGAGGTCACCGGCTTCGTGCGCGACGGACGAAAGATCGTCGGGGCGACGACCTCGACGGGAAGCTTCGCGGCCGATGAGTTCGTGCTCTGCGGCGGGTCTTGGTCGCCGCTCCTCGGAAGCGGGCTGGGCCTGAAGATCCCGATGCAGGCGGGCAAGGGCTACAGCCTCACGCTGCCGGAGCCGCGCGAGCTGCCGCAGGTCTGCTCGATCTTCACTGAGGCCCGGGTCGCCGTGACGCCGATGGGCCGGACGTTGCGCTTCGGCGGCACCATGGAGATCGCCGGTCTGGACGAGACCATCAACCCGGTCCGCGTGCAGGGCATCATCGACGCCGTGCCGAAGTATTATCCGAAGTTCGCGGCCGATGACCTCGCGGGCATCCGGCCTTGGCGCGGGCTGCGGCCGTGCTCGCCGGACGGCCTGCCGTACATCGGCCGCACCGCGAGCCACGGCAACCTCACCATCGCCACCGGCCACGCGATGATGGGCCTGAGCCTCGGCCCGATCACCGGCAAGCTCGTCGCCGAGGTGCTCTCCGGCGAGCGGCCTTCGATCGATCTGTCGCTCCTGGATCCGGACCGCTACGCGTGACACCGCGCCGCCGCGGCCGACGGTTCACTTCACTTCGCCGTCCCGTCCGTCGCGCGTCACCGCGCCGAAGGCTTCCCACTGCCACAGGATCCGCCGCGCGGCTTCGCCCGTGCCCCAGCGGCCGGCCCAGCCCTTCGGCGCCGCGCCCGCGGCGACCAGTTCGCGCAAGGCTTCGGCTTGGCGCCGCGTGAGCATCCAGTCCTGGCCGAGGTTGAAGACGGAGGAATCGAGCACCACCGTGACCGACGTCGTTCCGGCGGCCTCGCTGAAACGCGGCGAGTACAGGCCCGTCCAGCGGATCCCGTCACCGATCGCCGACGCCTTGCGCAGCAGGATCCGGTGGAATCCTGCCGGCCGCGCCTGGTCCAGGACCGACGCGAGCTCGCCGATGCCGCGCGGGAAGAGCGGACGATGCCGCGCGCCGTCCATGGTCAGCCGGACGGCCAACGGCAGCAGCCAGGTGCCGGCGATCTCCCATCCGCTCCGGGCCGCCTCGGAACGCCAGCGGGCGAGCTCCCAGTTGTTGAAATGCGGCCCGCACACGTCGCTGGCGAGATAGCTCGGCGACATGGACGAGAGCCCGCGCAGGTCGTCGTCGTACAGGGCGTCCCACACACCGAGCAGCTCGCGCAGGCGCCGCTCGTCCTGCATCGCGTCCACGTCGAGCCCGAGCGTGTCCAGCCACGGCCGCAACCGGGTGGCGGGATGCGACCCGCCGTTCACGCCGAGATACAGCGCGCCCTGCGGCCGGAGGCACGGAGCGAGGCTCTTCAACGCCTGGCCGGGATCCGGTATGTAGCTGAGCACGCCGTGGCAGGTGACGAGGTCGAAGTCTTTCCCGACCTTCGCCGCGAGGTCCGGATCGGTGAGGTCCGCCACGTCGAAGGTGATCGGCCTCGCGATCTTCGCCGCGCGCTGGATCCGTCGCGCGACCTCGATCGATCGCGGGCTGAAATCGACCGCGACGATCTCGGCCTTGGGCAGACGGCGCCGGAGCACGAAGGCCTCCGCGCCGGTGCCGCAGCCGGCGACGAGCACGCGCGCGGGCTTTCCCTGTCCGGGAAGGCCGACCGCCTGGATCCATCGCTGCGACGGCAGCGAACCGCCCTTGCCCTCGGCGATGGAAGGCTCGGTCCCGGGGTAGGGTAGGCGGTCGTAGCTGCGGCGGGTCTTCTCGGCGGGTGTCACCGCGGCGATTCAGCGGCTTGGCGGGCGGGCAGGTCAACCGCGGCGGTCCGGAGCGGCGGTCCCGCGTTCAATCGCGCAGGCCGCCCATCGCCTCCAGCGCGGTGCGGATCGCCGCGGCCCGGTTCTCGGCGTGGAGCTTCCCGAGGATATGCTCGACGTGCTTCTCCACGGTGCGGCGCGCGGACCCGAGGATGATGGCGACCTCCGAGTTGGCTTTGCCCTCGCTGAGCCAGAAGAGCACCTCCGCCTCGCGCGGCGTCAGCCCGAGCGGCAGGAGCGCGTCGGGACCTTGCGAGGCGCGCGTCTCCAGCTCGATGACGGTCGGCTCGCCAGGACGCCCGGTCGACCAGCGGGCGCCGAGTCCCGGGGCGACCTCCTCGGAGCGGATGCGCGCCGCGGCCGGTCGCAGCTCGTCCGGAAGCGACCCCGGCGCCACGGTCGGGAAGCTTCTCGTGAGCAACGTCTGCGCGAGCCGCGTGGCGAAGAGCACCTTGCCGTCGGGCGCGGCGACGATCAACGCGCGGTCGAGAGAATCGCGCAGCTGCTCCTCGGCCTCGCGCCGCATCTCCAGCTCTTCCGCCAGCTCGCGTTGCAACCGCGCGACGCGCAGATGCGTCCGCACCCGAGCCAGCACTTCCGGCGTCTGGATCGGCTTCGTCACGTAGTCCACCGCGCCGGCGTCCAGCGCGCGGACCTTCTCGTCGAGCTCGTCCACGGCGGTGAGGAAGATGACCGGTACGTCCGCGGACGCGGGGCGCGCCTTGATCCGGCGGCAGACCTCCATGCCGTCCATGCCCGGCAGCATGTAGTCGAGCAGCACGAGCTCCGGTGTCTCATGGTCGAGCTGGGCGAGGGCGCCCTCTCCGGATTCCGCGACCAGCACGCGGTGTCCCGCCTGCGTCAACGCGTCGAAGAGCAGGCCGAGATTGGCCGGCACGTCATCGACGACGAGGATGGTGGCGGGAAGGTCCACGATGGGGTTGCGAGGGGCGGCTGAAGTCTTCTTCGCGGGGAATACCGTGCCACGCCAAGGCGTGCCGAGCAACCCGGTCCGGAAGCGGGATGTTCCTGAAGGCACCCCACCTCGCACCTCGCACCTCGCACCTCGCACCTCACCTCACCTCATCCGAGCAGCTTCGGCAGCAGCGTGTCGCGCAGGGTGGCGAGGGTGCGGGATTGGGGGATGGCCTCGCGCAAGCGGTCCACCTGCACCACCTCGCCAAACGAATCCCGCCTGTCTGCGTGCTCTGCACAGGCAGGCACCGCCGCCGGTTCACCCGGCGCGAGCTGCGGCCCGTGCCCGACCGCATAGCCCAGCTCCTTCCCCTCTCCCCATGGGAGAGGCCGGGTGAGGGTTGCCGCAGGCAATATCAGGGCGGCGTCTTCGACGATGGATTCGTTGAGGTTCAAGATTAGGCTGTGTGCGGATTCCTAGGCAGCGAGTGCCTGAACCGCGCTTTCACGGTCCGACCACCGAATCGGTTCAACACCGTAGTTTTTCAAAGCATCCAAGACTGCGAGCGACGGCTCTTGCTCCGAGTCATTCAACATCGCGTAAGCCTTGGAGCTTTGAGCGCGGACTTCCTTGGTATCGATCCAGCCAAACGCCACTGCTTGTGCGCTGTCGCGACTGGGCCGGTTGATTGCTTGCACGATTCGCTCCGGAGCACGCCGGGACGCAGGAATCACAAAGTCAAAAAGATGGTCATACCCCGATTTCCCCGTGAACTTCACTCGCGGCGTGAAGCGAACATCCCGCAACGTCAGCCAATCGGAAACGTCTTCCCAGAACAGGTTCGCGACCGTCGCCGAAGACACATAGAAAAGGTCGTTCACCGCGAGCATCGCTTGGACAAGATTGTGTTTCTTGTGGGCAAAATTCTCGGGCGTCGTTTCCACGACCAGAGCATCATCCTTCAGACGCACACCGAAGCCATTGAGCGTGGTTTCGAGTAGCGCTCGGCGCTTCTTGGTTTTCAATTCACAACCCGAGCTTTGCAAATCCTGGATGATATAGCCGTCGTCAGTCAGGGCGAAGTGCCCGTTGGACTTGGTTGCGTAAATCTGGAGCCTGTCGTTGTGGCGGTCGAGATACGGCGTCGTGATTTCGATGTGGCTCCCAATCTCGCGCAGCTTCGTCTTGTCGCGGAGCCAGCTCCAGTATTGGTCCATCAAGTTGGAAACTTCTTCGATCATACAAACAGGTCCCTTTCGATGAGCGGGGTTTCGGTGATTCTACAGAACGCCATGAAGTCCTCCAGCGAGCCCCACAAGTCCATTGTCCGCGAGAAAGCACTCGCGGGCGCTGGCACTGCCCACTTGTCACCGTAGCCCTCGCGATGCGTGTGCAAGTGTGGGCAGGGAATTTCCGCCCCGTCTGGATTTTCATGGGGCGGGCCGTCGATGTCCAAACGCGCCAGAATCACCACCGTCCGAACGCGGTTCTGGTAGGTTGCCTTTTTCAGATTGATTCTTCCCCGTGTGATATCGAGGAGGAAGGTCTCACGCTTGGTCGCGGAGGTGAGCGGAATCTCAATCGATCCGCCCAAGGTGGGAAACACATGCTGCGTTTCGTCCACGCGGTGTTTCTCCATCGCGAGCAGTGCGTCCGCTTCGGCTTGGGTCAAAGTCGTTTCAGCCATAAATCAAATTGTGCCGCTTAGAGAGCTTGTTGCCAACTCCCCGCTCAGCAGCTTCGGCAGCAGCGTGTCGCGCAGGGTGGCGAGGGTGCGGGATTGGGGGATGGCCTCGCGCAAGCGGTCCACCTGCACCACCT